>CAIWNE010000148.1 GCA_903913915.1 uncultured Opitutia bacterium | reverse complement strand
GGATGACGTTCTTGGCACGCTTGATCTCGTCCATGATGACCTTGATGCGCTCCTCGAACTGTCCGCTGTACTTCGTGCCGGCGACCATCAGGGCGAGGTCGAGGGAGATGACCTTGCGGTCGAGGAGGATCTCGGGGACGACGCCCGAGGCGATCTCCTGGGCGAGGCCTTCGACGATGGCGGTCTTGCCCACGCCGGCTTCGCCGATGAGGACGGGGTTGTTCTTCGTGCGGCGGCAGAGGATCTGCACCACGCGGCGGATCTCCTCCTTGCGGCCGATGACGGGGTCGAGTTCGCCGGCCTTGGCGAGCTCGGTGAGGTCGCGGCCGAAGGTCTTGAGCAGCGAGAGGCGTTCGCCGCGGCCCGGGCGGGCGCCCTCTTCGCCCGAAGAGCGGCGCGAAGGCGGAGGCGTGTCCTCGGAGGATTCCTCGGAAGGCGGAGGCGTGTCGCCGTCCTTCTTCTCGGATTCATCGGAAGCGGAGGGATCGATGTCGGCGAGGATCTCCTTACGGCAACGCTCCAGGTCGACGTCGAGCTGCTGCAGGACGCGGGCGGCGACGCCCTCCCCTTCCTTCAGCAGGCCGAGAAGGATGTGCTCCGTGCCGACGTAGGCATGACCGAGGGCGCGGGCTTCGGTGACGGCATGCGCCATGACCTTCTGCACACGAGGCGTGAGCGGGATCGTGTCAGGTGCCTTCGCCTCCTCGGGACCAGGACCGACCTGCTTCTCGACGGCGCCTCGCACCGTCTTGAGGTCGAGCCCCATGCGGCCGAGGACGTTGACCGCGACGCCCTCGCCCAGCTTGATGAGTCCGAGCAGGATGTGCTCCGTACCGACGTAGTTATGGTTGAACCGGCGGGCTTCCGCCCGGGCCAGTTCCACGACCTTGCGGGCGCGGGGAGTGAAATTGTTGTTTTTGTCCTTATCCATGGAAAGTGGGTTGGGGCGAAACGCCCGTAGGGGTTGGTAGCAGGGACTATGCCCGAACCATGAGGAGGTTCAAGCGTTCCCCCCAAGTTGGTGATAACCCCGCCTTTTGCCTTTGCCAGCAACGGGGCCCGCCTGTTTCTTCATCCGCAAAACCATGGGTATCAGCATGCAAGCGGCGGGCGAGGCCCTCCGAGACCTCGTCAAGGGTCTCAAAGGGCGTAAAGTGGCCGTATTGGGCCATATGCGACCCGACGGGGACTGCATCGGCTCCCAGACCGCGCTCTGCCGGATGCTCCTCGCCGAAGGCGTGGACGCGATCTGCGTGAACCGGGACCGCATCCCCCCGAATCTCGTCCCCTACGCCGAGGGCGTGACGTTCGTCAAAGGCGCCGATTATGACGCGACCGACCGCGTAGCCGTCACGGTCGACTGTGCCGATGCGTCCCGCGTAGGGACGGAACTGCTCGCCAAATTCCCCTCCGGCATCCTGGCCAACATCGATCACCACGCCTCGAACCCGGACTACGCCCAGACGAACATCGTCGTCCGCGAAGCCGCCGCCACCTGCCATATCCTCGCCGCCGGCGCCCTCGCCCAAGGGCTGGCCGTCGACACGGTCACCGCCAAGGCCCTGCACCTCGGCATCCTGACCGACACCGGCCGCTTTTGCTACCGTAGCACGACCGCCGACGTCTTCGCGATCATCGCCGAGCTTGTCCGACGAGGCGCAGACCCCGCCGAGGCCAACTACCGGGTCTTCGAGCAGGAAAGCCGCGGCAAGCTCGAGCTGACGAAGCGCTTCCTCAACACGATCGCGTTCCATGAGAACGGCCGGATCTGCTCCGGCGAACTGACCCAGGCGGACTACGCCGCCACCGGCACCTCGAAAGAAGATAAGGAAGGCCTCGTCGAATTCCCTCGTTCCGTGGAAGGCGTCGAGATCGCCGTGCTGATGGAAGAAGGCGCCGACGGCATCCGCGGCAGCCTGCGCGGCCGCGACCCGAAGCTGCGCCTCGACCTTTGCGCCGGCAAGCTGAACGGCGGCGGGCACATGCTCGCGGCCGGCTTCAACATGCAGGGCTGCCGACTGCCCCAGGACCGCGAGAAGATCCTCGGCATCGTCATCGCCCACTACCGCGAATATTCCGCCAAATGAGCGAGCCTGTCGCCGAACCCGCGGGCGTCCTGCTCGTCGACAAGCCGCAGGGCATCACCTCGCACGACGTCGTGGACAGCGTGCGTCGGCTCTACCGCACCCGCCGCGTCGGTCACGCCGGCACCCTCGACCCGATGGCGACCGGCCTGCTCATCATGCTCGTAGGCAAGGCGACCAAGGCGTCGGACCAGCTGATGGCGCAGGACAAGGAATACCTCGGCGAAGCCACGCTGGGCATCGTGACCGACACGCAGGACGCCGAAGGCGAGACGCTGGAGACGAACCCCGTCCCCGAGATCACCGAAGCGCAGGTCCGCGCCGCCCTCGCCTCGATGCTAGGCGACCAGTTCCAGGTTCCGCCGATGCACTCCGCGAAGAAGGTCGGCGGCCAGAAGCTCTATGACCTTGCTCGTAAGGGCATCGAAGTCGTCCGCGAACCCCGGGCGATCAGCATTTCCGAATTCGAGCTGCTCTCGTGGCAGAGCCCTCGCATCAACTTCCGCGTCCGCTGCACCAAGGGCACCTACGTCCGCACATTGGCCTTCGACCTCGGGCGCAAGCTCGGCCCCGGCGCCCACCTCTCGATGCTCCGACGCACGCGCTCCGGCCAGTTGGAACTCTCCCGCGGACACACGTTGCCCCAGCTGGGCGCGATGACCGACGAACAGCTCGTCGCGGCGCTCATCCCCGTGAGCGAAGCCGCACCGGCCGCATGAGCTCCGCCCTCCATCTCGCCATCGGCGCCTTCGACGGCGTGCACCTCGGCCACCGCGCCGTGCTGCACTCCGCCCGCGAGGCCGCCCGGGCGGACGGAGGCCTCGTCGGCGTGCTCACCTACGACCCGCACCCAAGCAAGGTTCTGCGCCCAGAATCGTCGGTGCCGCTGATCTTCACGCGCGCCCAGAAGGATGAGCGCCTGACGGAAGCCGGCGCCCAGGTGATCCACCACGAGAAGTTCGACCGCCATCATGCCGGCATCGAGGCGGCGAATTTCCCGAAGTGGCTGAAGCAGACCTTCCCGCACCTGAAGTCCCTCCACGTCGGTTCCAATTTCCAGTATGGCCGCGGCCGCGCGGGCAACGGCGAGACGCTCATCGCCCATGGCGCCGCCGAGAACCTCGGCGTGAAGCTCGTCCCGGCGGTCCGCCTCGGCGACGACGCCGTCAGCAGTTCGCGCATCCGCCAATGCCTCGCGAACGGAGACCTCGCCCTCGCGAACGCGATGCTCCTCCGCCCCTATGAAGCCGAAGGCGCGATCATCGACGGCCGCCGGCTGGGCCGCACCATCGGCTTCCCGACCTTGAACGTCGCCTGGGAGCCTGAGCTCAAGCCCGCCTTCGGCGTCTACGCCGTAGAGGTCATCTTCAAGGGCGAAGCCCTGCCGGCCGTGGCCAACTACGGCCAGCGACCCACCGTCGAAAGCGGCCCCGTCGCGCCCCTGCTCGAAGCCCACGTCCTGCGCGGCGTCGCGCCGACCACCGGTGACGCCGTCCGCGTCCGCTGGGTCCGCCGTCTCCGCGCCGAACAGAAGTTCGCCGACCTAGCGGCCGTACAGGCGCAGATCGCGAAAGATTCCGGCGCGGCCAAGCAGGCGCTCGGACTACTGGGCTAAGCGTGCACGGTATTCGGCTGGAACAACCGCCTTGATGAGCGCGTCACGTTCGGCGGGCGTGCCGTCGAAGTCGAACCTCCCATTGGCTTTCATCTCGTCGCCTTCGACCGAGAAGCGGCGGGCGTAAACCGCGGAATCATGGGCGACCGCGACGGCGCCCTTCGGGCCTGCCCGTCGGATGAGGACGTTGTCGAGCCGCAGTTCGGCATGCTGGTCCTTGCCGCCTACGACCTGCAAGGCGTGCTCGGACGACGATAGCACCACCGCATCGGCGACGGCATAACGGCCATCGTTCATGAAGTATAGGTCGAAGGCCAGGTTGTCGGCGAGAAACACGTGGCGGTAGCTCGTCTTGGCCGTCACCGTATCGGTGATGCCCGTGCTATTGCCGATGCCGACGAACCCGTCGACGCGATACTCAGCCGACTCATGGGCGCTGATGCCGTCGTCGCCGCACTCGATGGCGCGGATGTTCTCGAAGACGACGTCGCGGCAATCGCCATGGATGTTGAAACCGTCGTTATAAGGATGGGTGGCGGTGATATTGCGGATCACCAGATGGGCGTTGTCTCCGCTGAGCTGGACGCCTGCCGAGCGAGTCGGAACGAAGACATGGGCGTCGGCCAGATTCTGCCCGACCGGCAGACGGAGGAAGAAGGAACCGAAGACCTGGCTGGAGCCCGGCTTCTCCCTGGCCTGATCCCGGACAAACGTCCATTCGCCAGGCTTCAAGTCCACCGGCTTAACATAGGGGGCCTTCTTCCCCTTGGAGGTCCGCCCCATGTGGTTCATCTTCCCGTCCCACAGGAAGAACCATCGCATCAGGATCGCATCATCGAACCTCGGCAGCAGCTCCTTGGCCTCGAAGAGGCCCGGCGAAGCCTCGACCCATTTCTTCGGGTCCAGCGGCTCCGAGCCCTCGAGCGTCGCGCCATGGCCGTCGAGCGTGATCGGCTTCCCTGCCTCGCCTTTCTTGCCATAGAAACCGACGTAGTCGCGGTAGACGATCGGCTGCAGGTGGATCGTGTCGCCCGGCTGCGCGAGCCTGATGGCGGCGGCGATCGTCTTCACGTCCTCGCCGACTCGGATATCCCGGGCCAGGCAAGGAAGCGCCGCCGCGAGGAGGCTGAACAAGACGAAGCGCACCGAGGTCAGGCGACGGCCTGGGCGAATTTCTTGATGATGCCTCCGAAGGCGCCGTTCGAGAAGAACACGACGCAGCGCGGCGACTTGTCGGCCTTCACCATGGCGGTGAGCTCGGCCAGCAGGGCATCATTCGAAGCAGGCGCGAAGCCTTTCTTGCCGGCGGCCGTGAGGGCGGCGGCGACGCCTTCGCTGTCGAAACGCTCTTCGCCCAGCTTGTCGGCACGATGCGGCGGGGCCAGGAAGACCTCGTCGGCCTTCTTGAGCGCCTCGCGGAAAGCGTCCTGCATGACCTTGCGGGCGGCGGTATTGCTGCGCGGCTCGAAGCAGGCGACAAGGCGATGCTTGGGGTAGCGGGCGCGCAGGGACTCCAACGTCAGGTCGAGGGCCGTCGGGTGGTGGCCGAAATCTTCGATGACCGTCAGGTCGGCGCGGTTGACGAGCACCTGTTGGCGGCGCTGCACGCCTTGGAAGCTCGCGAGCGCATCAAGCCTGAGCTTCGTCGGATCCTTGGCGTCAAGGAGAAGGCCGGCGGAGACGGCGGCCATGGCCGCGTTGCGGGCGTTGAAGAGTCCAGGCAGGGCCCACTTCACCCTGCCCCACTCCTGGCCTTTCCAGAGCAACGTGAAGGACGAACCCGTCGGCGATTCCTGGAAATCGGCGATCACGGCGTCGTTGACCGCGCCCGTGCCCACGCGGACGACCGGGGCCCAGGAGACGTTCTTCACCAGCCCGAGGACGTTGGCGTCATCGCCGTTGGCGACGATCGCGCCGTCGCGCGGCACGATGCGGATCACGTGAGAGAACGTGCGCAGCACGTCATCGAGGTCGCGGAAGATGTCGGCGTGGTCGAACTCGCAGTTGTTGATCGCGAGGACGTGCGGCATATACTGGATGAACTTGCTGCGCTTATCGAAGAAGGCCGTGTCGTATTCGTCGCCTTCGATGACGAAAGGTCCGCCCTGCTTGCCGGGATGCGATGAGTCCGGCAGGTCGCGCGGGACGCCGCCGACCAGCCAGCCCGGGGCGGCGCCGTTGGCCTTGAGCAGCACCGCGGCCATGCAGGTCGTGGTCGTCTTGCCATGCGTACCGGCCACGACGACGTTGCGCCGGGCGTTCAGCAGGCGCGTGCGCAGAAGTTCGGGGAGCGAAACGTAAGGCTGGGTGCGGGCTTCGAGCAACCACTCCACCTCGGGATGGCCGCGCGAAGCGACGTTGCCGACCACGACAAGGTCGGGCTTCAGCTGGGCGAGACGTTCGGCGGACCAGCCTTCGAGGATGTCGACGCCGGCACCGCGGAGGTGGTCGGACATCGGGGGATAGATTCCCGTGTCAGATCCCATGACCTCGTGACCCAAGGCGCGCATCAGCAAGGCGGCGTTACCCATCGCCGTGCCGCAGATGCCCATGAAATAAATGCGCATGGGGCAGATAAAAGGCCTCCGACAGCCGAGGGCGAGAAACTTAGGCATGCCTCCCCCGCAAACAGGAGGACCCCGGTCACCTTGCGGCGGCCGGGGTCCCGTACCTTCTTCTGACTGTGCTAGCTTGGCTTTCGCTGTCTGCTACCTGACTGACCGTCTGTTATCTTCGCTGTCTGACTGGCTTTCCGTCTGTTTTACCGACTTCCGGCCATCCTGACTTCGACCTTCACCGACTTGACAGCCCTTCACTGACAACCGGCCGGCACTTTCCTTACGCCGCCCGACCCAGCTCGCCCAGGTCTGTCGGATGCGGATGATTCCTCTTCTCCTTATCCAGGCGATGGCGGCGGCGAAGCTGACGGTCGACCTTATCGACCAAAATATCGATGGACTTGTAGAGGTCGTCCGACTCCTCCCGGACGACGATGTCCGGGCCCGGCAGTTCCAGCCGGATCTGGGCCCCGAATTCGCGACTATGGTCGCTGCAGCGGGTGTGGACGAGTTCGACGTGCACGCGGATGATCCGCGGGTTGTGGCGCAGCAGCTTCTCTGCCTTGGCGCGCACCGTATCCTTCAGGGCGTCGGTGAGGTCCATATGGACCCCGGTCACGACGATCGGAGCACTTGTCAGGTGTGTTGTGTTTTTGGGGGGGACGTGAGACTCTGCGCCCATGACAAAGAACAAGACCGTCGATGATTTCTTCAGGAGTTTTTCCGTGGTCATCATATCAG
>CAIWNE010000147.1 GCA_903913915.1 uncultured Opitutia bacterium | reverse complement strand
CGGCTCTTCGAAGACCAGACCGAGCGTGGATTCGTGGCCGTGCGGCAAAAGCGTCGAATACACGATACCGCCGCCCGGCAGGACCAATCGGGGCGGCATCAGATTGAGGTCTAAGGAAACGTAACCCGAGGCCTGCGGCTTACCCACGGCGTAAGGGAAGATAGCCTTGATACGCTGCAGCCCGATCTCCGTCGAATACACCGGGATGGCCGCGCCACCCTTATTTGTGCAGAACTGGCGGAGATCGTCCATGCCGAGGACGTGGTCAGCATGCCCATGGGTCAGGATGAACGTGTCGACCTCGCGGACGTCATATTTCAGGCACTGCGTCCGGAATTCGGGCGCGGCATCGACCTGCACATGATGGCCCTCGATGACGACGTGCACGCTGGTCCGGGCGCGCCAGTTGCGCGGATCCTTTAGGTCGAGGCCTGGATTGTCATGGGCGGGCAAGGGACAGCCCTGCGACGTGCCGCAACCCATGATGAGGATTTCCATGCGGCCCAACGTGGACGGACCGGAGGAAAAGACAAGCGGTCAACCCAGCAACGTCTTCATCAGGCGGGCCCGGTGCGGACCGTTGACGGTGTCGTGTAAGGTATGTCGGTCGAGCACAGCGTAAAATTCGCGGAGCGCCTGGCCGACGATACCCTTCAACTGACAACTCCCGTTGATCGGGCAGGTATTGGTCGCTGGGTCGAAGCATTCGAGGATCGCGGGTTGCTCCTCCGTTTCACGGACTAAGCGGCCGATGCGGATTTCTTGGGGTGTCCGGGCTAGCGTGATACCGCCATTCCGACCACGCCGGGTCTCAAGGTACCCCAATTGAGCCAGACGCTGTACCACTTTGGCCAGGTGATGCCGGGAAATCCCGTAGGCCTTCGTCACTTCATCTAGCTGGAAAGACTCCCCCTTGAGCGCCCCATACATGAGCACCCGAAGGGAGTAATCACTGAAAAGACTGAGCTTCATCAGGCCAACCAAGCCTGCCCCCTCTGAAAGCTGAGTCAAGGGCCCCATTAGGGGCTTGCTTTAAACAGGCATTTACAATACTTGTTTAAGCCTACTCCCACCCATGAAATCTCCCTCCCTCCTCCTCGGCCTCTTATCGGTGCTCCTCCTGACCGGCTGCGGACAGAAAGCTGCCGTCACCTATGTCTATGAAGACGTCACCTACACGTTCGTCGATGAGTCCGCGCGCGCCCAATTCCAAGCCGAACGCGAGAAGAGCCTCTATCACCGTTTGGGTGGCAAGGCGGCCATCGAAGCGGCCGTGGATAAGTTCTACGTGCGGGTCCTCGCCGACAAGCGGATCAACCACTTCTTCGAAGACGTCAATATGACGACCCAGCACCGCAAGCAGAAGGCTTTCCTTTCCGCCGCCTTCGGTAGCCCGGTCGCCTGGAAGGGCAAGGACATGCGCCGCGCCCATGAAGACATGAAACTGACGGAGGCCCACTTTAACGCCGTTGCCGAAGACCTCCAGAAGACGCTCGAAGAAATGAAAGTCCCCCAGCCCCTGATCAGCGAGGTGATGACCATCGCGGCCAGCACCAAGGACGCCGTCCTTAACCGCAAGCCGGCCGGCAAGTAAGTCAGCCCGCACCAGGAAAGCCGCGATGCCTTAAGGTTCGCGGCTTTTTTGCGCCTTCAGGCCCTCCCCGCCCCCGCTGGGTGCCCGAATCATCGTTCCTCACTCTTGCCACCAGCCGTCCCGTCCGTTCTCCTTCCCCTCCCGTGTTCGCCAACCTCACCGACAAACTCACCAAGGCCCTTCGTGACCTCCGAGGGCTCTCCAAGCTCTCCGAGGAGAACATCGCCCCGGCGCTGAACGAGGTGCGCTCGGCGCTGATGTCCGCCGACGTCAATTTCAAGGTCGCCAAGGACTACACCGAACGTGTCAAAGTCGCCTGCCTCGGCCAAGCGGTCATCGAGTCCGTCAACCCAGGCCAGATGGCCGTCAAAATCGTGTCCGACGAGCTCACGAAGCTCCTTGGCGAAGGCGAACGTCCAATCGACCCTCGCCGCCCACTGCGCGTGTTGCTCGTCGGCCTCCAGGGTTCCGGCAAGACCACCAGTGCCGCCAAGCTCGCCAAGCACCTCGTGAAGAAGGAAGGCATCCGCAAGCCCTCCCTCGTTGCGGCCGACTTACGCCGCCCTGCGGCCATTGATCAGCTCGAGACCCTCGCCAAGAACGAAGGCTTCGACTTCCGCGCCGACCGCGCCGCGACTGACGTCGCCGCGATGGTGGGCCGCCTCGTAAAGGAAGCCGAAGCCGCCGCCGCGGACCTCGTCATCGTCGACACCGCCGGTCGCCTGCAGATCGACGGCGACCTGATGGAAGAAGTCCGCCGCGTCCGCGACGCCTTCCAGCCGCACGAGGTCTTCCTCGTCGCCGACGCCGCCCTCGGCCAGCAGGCCGTCGACGTGGCTGCCAAGTTCCACGAATCCACGCCCCTCACTGGAATCATCCTGACCAAGCTCGACGGCGACGCCCGCGGCGGTGCGGCGTTGTCGATGAAGTCCGTCACGGGCGTCCCGATCCGCTACATGGGCACGGGCGAGAAGTCCTCGGACTTCGACACCTTCCACCCCGACCGCATGGCCCAGCGCATCCTGGGCATGGGCGACGTCGTGTCCCTCGTCGAGAAGGCCCAGGAGGTCGTCGACCACAAGGAAGCCGAACGCCTGGCCGAGAAGATGAAGAAGGCCGACTTCGACCTCGAGGACTTCCTCGCGCAGATGTCGCAGATGAAGAAGATGGGCCCGCTCGGCGACATCATGAAGATGATGCCCGGCATGGGCGGCATCCAGGTCGGCGCCAAGGAAGAGAAGCACCTCGCCAAGACCGAAGCCATCGTGCTCTCGATGACCAAGAAGGAGCGTCGCAACCCCGACATCCTCAACGGCTCCCGCCGTCTCCGCATCGCCAAGGGCTCAGGCACCCAGGTCAGCGACGTCAACGCGCTGATCAAGCAGTTCTCCCAGATGCGCGAGATGATGCGCATGATGAAGGGCGGCAAGGGCAAGGAGCTCATGCGACGCATGGGCCAGATGGGCGGCGGCCGCGGCGGCTTCCCCGGCGGCGGTTTCCCCGGCATGCGCTGATCGCCATGTCCAAGATGATTCCCTTCGACCCGGCCCTGCTCTCCCGTCCGGGCTGGATCTTCGACTGCGACGGCACGCTCGCGGCCTCCATGTGGATCCACCACCGCAGCTGGACCCACATCGTCAGCAAACAGATCGGCCGGCCGTTCGACTTCCCCTGGGCCCTCTTCTGCTCGATGGGCGGCATGTCCGCCGTCGACACCTGCAAGCGCCTCAAGGCCGACTACGGCTTTGACCTGAACGTCGAACAGCTGCTCGCCGACGGCCATGAATTCCTAGAGGAGCACCTCGCCAAGGACGTCACCGCCCGCGCCGAAGTCGTCGCCGTCGTCCATCACGTCCGCGGCATCGGCCACAAGACCGCCGTCGCTTCCGCCGGCCGCCGCGATCACGTCTACACGACCCTGAAGCGCATCGACATCACGCACCTCTTCGACGCGATCATCACCGCCGAGGACGCAGCGCGTTCGAAGCCGCACCCTGACCTCTTCCTCGCCGCGGCGGACCGCCTCGGCCTGAAGCCCGCCGACTGCGTCGTCATCGAAGACAGCCCGCGCGGCAAGGAAGCCGCCGACGCCGCCGGGATGCCGTGTATCCTGGTAGAGCCGGCCTGAGCTAAATTAGGTAGGGGCAGCACCGCGTGCTGCCCTAGCGACATCCCCCGTTGACCAGGCCTAACAACCGGGCAGTCTAACTCGCGTCGTGAAAAACAAGGAAACCACGCCGGAAGCCCGCAAGGTCTTCCATGACGAAGCGATGAAGGCTTTCCGTGAACGTCTCGAACTCCCCGGGAACATCGACTTCTCCCTCACCGGCTCCCGTGACAGCGGATGCGGAGAATTCAACAACGGCTTCTTCGTGGACGGCATCGCCTCGGCCGACCTCACGCGATACGATCGCGTGGTCATCAGTGCGGACAGGGCCTACTGGGCCGGCGAAAAAACGGGCGCCTTCGTCCTCCTTTTCATCAACAAACGCAAAGAGTATACGCTCGAGTTCTGCTACGTGCCCAGCAACGACGTGACCCCTTTCACCGAGGAAGGCCTGCGCTTCGACATGAGCACATTCAACGTTACGCCGGCCGACGCTTTCAGCTTTAGCCGAGACTAGCGCACGACGCGGTCGTGCCCCTGCCTCGATGCAGGCACAAAAAAGGACGGCCGGGGCCGTCCCTTTGTTTAGTTCCCGAAGCTGAAGTTACTTCTTCAACTTGGCGCAGAAACGCGCGAGGCGCTCGAGGCCCTGGGCGATCACCTGGTCGGAGGTCGCGTAGCTGAGGCGGATGTAGCCTTCGGAGCCGAACGCGGAACCAGGGACGACGGCCATCAGTTCTTCCTCGAGAAGACGGTCGGCGAACTGCGCGGAGGTCAGGCCGAAGGACTTGATGTTCGGGAAGAGGTAGAAGGCGCCCTGCGAGCGGTAGCAGGTCAGGCCGGGGATGGCGTTGAGGCCGGCGAGCAGGTTGAGGCGGCGCTTGTCGAAGACGGCGCCCATCTCGGCCAGGGAAGCCTTGGCCTTGTCGGGGTGCTGGTGGACGGCGAGGGCGCCGAACTGGGCGAAGGTTGTGGCGTTGGACGAGATCTGGCTCTGGAGGTCGGCAACGGCGGCGGCGAGGGCCTTGTCGGAGGCGACGAGGGTGCCGAGGCGCCAGCCGGTCATGGAGTAGCTCTTGGCGTAACCGGAGACGGTGATGGTCAGGCGGGCGGCTTCGGGCGAGAAGGTCGCCGGGCTGCAGGTGGTCTGGCCGTCATAGACGAGATTCTCGTAGATCTCGTCGGACATGATCCAGACGTTGGCCTTCACGCAGATGGCCACGAGGGCTTCGAGCTCGGCACGGGTATAGACGGCGCCGGTCGGGTTGGAAGGGCGGTTGATGATGACCATGCGCGTCTTCGGGGTCAGCGCGGCGGTCAGCTGGGCGGGGGTGATCTTGAAGCCGGTGGCGTCTTCGGCGTTCACGACGACGGGCTTGCCGCCGGCGAGCTTCACCATCTCAGGGTAGCTCACCCAATACGGGGCGGGGATGACGACTTCGTCGCCGGCGCTGATCGTGGCGAGGATGGCGAGGTAGCAGGACATCTTGCCGCCCGGGGAGACGACGACGTTGACGTCGGCGATGCCGGTGAAGCCGCGACGGGTGTAGTCTTCGGCGATGGCCTTGCGGAGCGCGGGGATGCCCGGCGTGGGGGCGTACTTGGTCTTACCTTCGGCCAAGGCCTTGGCGCAGGCGTCCTTGACGAACTGCGGGGTGTCGAAGTCGGGCTCGCCGACGCCGAAACCGACGACGTCCTTGCCGGCGGCGGCGAGGGCCTTCGCCTTGGCATCGACGGCGAGAGTCGGTGAAGGGGCGACGTTGCGGGCCCAGGAGGAGAGAGCGGGATTCGACATGGCGTAGAGCCCCCAAGCAAAGGACTCCGGGCGGATTGGCAAGACTGAGTAAAAACGAGGGCCAGAGGGCATGGGGGCACCGGACAGACCGGAAATACGGGTGGCGGGTGACAGCCCCAGGTGGCGGGTGGCGGAAAATCAATCCTGCCACCTGCTACCCGAGGCTGCCACCTGCCACCCGAAACGACCTCCCCGCTCGGCTCAGATATCGATGGCGTCGTCCTTGGCCTTCTGTGCGTTGGCCTTGGCTTCGTTCGCCCGGCGGAGCGGCTTGAGCTGGTCGATGCCGACCGCGGAGGAAATCATCCAAGAGGTGATGGAAATCGTCAAGGTCGCCATGGCCCAGTTGTTCAGGTGCAGGTCCTTCACGAGGCTGGCCGTGAGGGCGAGGATGGCGCCGTTCGTCACGAACAGCACGAGATAGGCTCCCAGCCCCAGGGTGATGATGAGGATCGGAATCGAGACGATCATGAAGATCGCCAGCAGGAACGGACGCAGGAAGGAGTTGAAAAGACCGAGCACGACGGCGACCACGGCCAAGGTGACCGGATCCGCATAGGTGAGGAAATGGAAATGGCTGGCCAGGAACACTCCCAAGGCGAGGGAGGTCCATTCGAGGACCAGGACTCCGAGACGACGTGCGACTTCCATCCCGCCATCATACCACAGGAAAGTCCCCCGACAAGGGGGACTTTCCGGCGGCGGACTCAGCGGGCGTGGCGGACGTCTTCGCCGGAGAGCAGGAAGATGACCTGTTCGGCGATGTTCTTGGAGTGGTCGCCGATGCGCTCGAGGGCCTTGGAGATGAAGATCAGCTCGACATGGGAGGCGGACACCTTGGCGGCGTCGCCAGCCCGGCCGAAGAGCTCCTCGTAGTTCTTGCGGTTGAGGGCG
Organism: uncultured Opitutia bacterium; assembly: GCA_903913915.1. Taxonomy (GTDB): domain Bacteria; phylum Verrucomicrobiota; class Verrucomicrobiia; order Opitutales; family UBA953; genus UBA953. Next base: position 14,724 of record CAIWNE010000147.1, on the reverse strand, counting down.
TCGATCTCGGCGTCGCGTTCCAGCACGAGGCGCGCCTTGGCGAGGTCGCCCTCGATGAAGCTGTCGATGGCCAGGCGGAGCACCTCGCAGGCGATGACGCCTTCGGACGGGACGTGCAGCAGGTTCTTCAGCGGGCCGCGCTCGGAGATGACCATCGCGCGCTTGGCGATGACGGAGGCCTCGTCGGCGATGCGCTCGAGGTCATGGCCGATGTCGCGGGCGGCGAGGAGCAGGCGGACGTCGCTGCCCATCGGGCCGAAGAGCGTGAGGTAACGCATGATCTCGCGGTCGACGCGCTTCTCGAGCTCGTCGACGCGGTCGTCCATGCCGCGCACCTGCAGGGCGAGGGAGTCGTCGCCCGTCTCGACCGCGCGGAGCACGAGACGGGTCATGTCGAGCGAACGCTCGCCCATCAGGATCAGGTCGTCCCGGAGCTGGCGGAGTTCGTCGTGGAAGAAACGTTGCATGGTGGTGTTTGTTTGGAAATCAGCCGAAGCGTCCGGAGATATAGGCCTCGGTCTGGGCCTGCGACGGGTTCATGAAGATCTTCTCGGTGGTGTCGTACTCGATCTGCTTGCCGAGGTAGAAGAAAGCCGTGCGGTCCGAGACGCGGGCCGCCTGCTGCATCGAGTGGGTCACGATCACGATGGTGAACTGTTCCTTTAGCTCATGGATGAGCTCCTCGATCTTGCCGGTCGCGATCGGGTCGAGGGCCGAGCAAGGCTCGTCCATCAGCAGGATCTCCGGGCGATTGGCGATCGCGCGGGCGATGCAAAGGCGCTGCATCTGGCCGCCGGACAGGCCCAGGGCGCTGTCATTGAGGCGGTCCTTCACCTCGTCCCAGAGGGCGGCCTTGCGGAGCGAGGTCTCGCAGGCCTCCTCGAGGACGGCGCGGTCGCGCACGCCGACCACGCGCAGGGCGTAGACGACGTTCTCGAAGATGGACTTCGGGAAAGGGTTGGACTTCTGGAAGACCATGCCGACGCGGCGGCGGAGCGAGATGACCTCGAGGCCCGGATCGTAGATCGAACGGCCGTTGATGGTGATGTCGCCTTCGTGACGGATGCCGTCGACGAGGTCGTTCATGCGGTTGAGATTACGGAGCAACGTGGATTTTCCGCAGCCAGACGGACCGATGAAGGCGACCACCTGGCGTTCCGGGATGTCGAGGGAGATGGCGTCGAGGGCCTTCTTCTCGCCATACCAGAAACCGAAATCGCGGATACTGATGTAGTCCTTACGACCTTCGCGCTCGGCGGCGGGACGGACCTTGATGCGGGAAGAGGAAGGAGGGTTCATGATCTGGGACATGAGTCGTTTTTCGTTTTAGAAGGAGGCGCCCTTGAAGCGGGCGCGGAGGCGGTTGCGGATCCAGATCGCGCCGATATTGAGGCAGACGACCAGGATGATCAGGAGCAACGTCGTGGCGAAGACCATCGGGCGGGCGGCGTCCGAGTCAGGCGACTGGAAGCCGAGGTCATACACATGGAAGCCCAGGTGCATGAACTTGCGGTCCATGTGCAGGAACGGGGCAGAGCCGTCGAAAGGCAGCGTCGGTGCCAGCTTCACGACGCCGACCAGCATCAGCGGGGCGACCTCCCCTGCCCCGCGGGCCATGGCGAGGATGACGCCGGTCAGGATGCCAGGCGCGGAGGCCGGCAGCAGGATGTCGCGGATCGTCTGCCACTTCGAAGCGCCCGTGGCGAGGGAGGCTTCGCGCATGCCGCGCGGGACGGACGCGAGGGCTTCCTCGGTGGCGACGATGACCACCGGGAGGGTCATGAGGGCGAGGGTCAGGGAGCACCAGAGCAGCCCGCCCGTGCCGAAGACCGGCGTGTTGTTGTTATACTTCAGCTGGTCGGCGAAGAAGAGACGGTCGATCGAACCGCCGAGGACGTAGACGAAGAAGCCCAGGCCGAAGACGCCGAAGACGATGGAAGGCACCCCGGCGAGGTTGTTGACGCTGATGCGGACGATGCGCAGCAAGGCGCCCTGGTGGGCGTACTCGCGGAGATAGATCGCGGTGATGACGCCGAAGGGCGTGACCAGCAGGCTCATGAAGACCGTCATCACGAGCGTGCCGAAGATGGCGGGCATCAGGCCGCCTTCGGTGTTGGCTTCGCGCGGCTCGTCGAAGACGAATTCGGCCAGGCGGGAACCGAAGAGCTTCACGCGCCCCCAGGTGTCGAGGCGATTGGGGAACCAGCCGCGGATGACCTGGGTGAGCGGCACGACGACTTCGCGGCCGGAGGCGTCCTTCGAGACGAGCGAGGCGACCGCCCCGTCCTCGACGACCTTCTTGGCTTCGGCCTGCAAGGCGGCGAACCGTTCATCAAGCCCGGCGATCTGCTTTCGCAGGGCCGCGATCTCCTCGACAAGCCTGAGGTCTTCGGCCCGGCGCAGGGCCACGCGGGCCTTGTCCATCTCGCCGTTGACGTCCCCGATGCGGTGGCGGCTGATTTCGACCAGTTTCGCGCGGACCACCGCGGCGGAGGCGACTTCCGCTTGGAAAGCGTCCTCGAAAGCGGCGTCCGTGGCCGAGACCACCCGTCCGTCGGACTTGCGGAGGGACTGCGGACGGACGAAGGCCGGGCCGTTCTCGACGCGCTCGAGTCCGAGGACGTCGGCCGGGAAGGTCTCTCCCTTGATCCTGGCTTCGTCGACCCAGAGGTAGGAGTTGCCGTTCAGTTCGCGCAGGCCGACCTGATATTGCAGCTCATAACGAGGCTCGCCGGCGGGCGTGCCGGCGCGGATACGACGCTGGGCGAGCTGGCCGATGATCGTCCGGCCGTCGTCGACCTGCGCCATCGGCACCTGCGGCGCCCAGAAGACCGTGACGCCGTTGAGGATGACCAAGGAAAGCAGCCCGACGACCATCCCCAGGCCGATGATGAGCCCGAGTCCCGTGAACCAGACGAAGGCTTCGCCGCGGGGCGTGCTGCTGTCGGAAGGGTTGGCCATGTTCAGACGACTTTGTAGCGCTCGCGCAGGCGCTGGCGGAGCACTTCCGCGAGGGTGTTGATCACGAAGGTGAGCAGGAAGAGACAGCAGGCGCCGAGGAACAGCGCGCGGTAATGCGTATGGCCCGAGGCGGCCTCGGGCAGCTCGACCGCGATGTTGGCCGAGAGCGTGCGCATGCCGCTGAACGGATTGGACTCCATGACCGCGGTGTTGCCCGTGGCCATCACGACGATCATCGTCTCGCCGATCGCGCGGCCGAAGCCGATCATGACGCCGGAGACGATGCCCGAGATCGCGGTGGGCACCACCACGCTCCAGACCGTCTGCCAGCGGCTGGCGCCGAGGGCGAGGGAGCCGGACACGAGCGAATTAGGCACGTTGGAAAGCGCGTCCTCGGCGATCGTGAAGACGATCGGGATGACCGCGAAGCCCATCACGAAGCCGACCACGAGGGAGTTGCGCGAATCGTACGTCGCGCCGGTCGTCTGGCGCCACCATTCGCGGAAGTCGGCGATCGGCAGGCCGCTGGCGGAATCCTTGACGGTGAAGAAGGCGGCCTCGACGGCGGGACCCGACTTCCAGGCGAAGAAGGCGCACAGCGCGAGGAACGGCAGCAGCCAGAGGAACTCCATGCCCGGCTTGACCTGACGGCGGACCGGCTGCGGCAGCACGGACCAGAGGAAGCCGGCGAACAAGGCGGCGGGAGCCAGGATGCCGACCGCGCAGAAGAGCGAAATGAGGCGGGGGTCGACCAACGGAGCGAGCCAGAGACCGGCCAGGAAGCCCAGGACCACGGAAGGCAGCGAGGCCATGATTTCCATGACCGGCTTGACGACCTGGCGGTATTCCGGACGGAGGAACTGGGAGACGTAGATCGCCGCCGTGAGCGCGATCGGCAGCGCGAAGAGCAGCGCGTAGAACGGGCCCTTGACCGTGCCGTAGAAAAGCGGGACCAGCGAGTACTTGGCCTCGAACTCATCGGAGCCGGCGCTCGACTGCCAGGTGTAGGCGGGGCCGGTGGCGCCCTCGTACCAGATCTTGCCGAAGAAGGCGCCCCAGGAGGATTCGGGGTGATGGTCAACGATGCTCCAGCGGTGCAGTTTGCCGTCGGCCGAAAGGGCCGTGAAGCGGTCGTAATTGCCGGCGAAGGCCAGCTGACGGATCGAGCCGGAGGGAGCATCGCCTTCCCAGCGGAGCGAACCAGTGGTCATGTTGCGGATCTGCAGCTTGCCGCCCGCGACCGCGAGGTAGCATTTGTTGCCTTCGGCGGCGTAGACGCCTTCGCCCGCGCCGGCGAGCGCCTCGCCGTCGTGGATCTTGCCCCAGCGGCGGAGGCTCTTCCCGTCCGGCTGGAGCTGGGGATACATCGACCATACCTGCTGTTCGCCGGTGCGGCTGACGAAGACCACGGAGACGTTGCCGAAGATCATGCCGGCCGAAGCGACCGCGGGATCCCCGGATTCCTTGAAAGGGGTGAAAGCCTGCAGGAAGGAGAACGTCGCGCCGTCATCGGCATACGTGCGCACCTCGCCGGACTTGCCGATGACGATGAGCGACTCGGCCGTGGAAGGCAGGAGCACCTTGTCGACGGAAGCAGCGTCGGCCGCGACCACGAACGGCGCGCTGACGGTGACCTTGGCCTTACCGCCGAGCCCCTTGCGCTCGGTGAGACGGACCGCGGTGAGCAGAGGCCTGCCCGCTTCCTCCTGACGGACGAGGATCAGGCGCGCCTGGGCCCCCTTGGCGTTCCAGACTTCGACGCACGGCAGCCCCGGCTTGCCGACCTGCAACGGCTCCAAAGCCGTCACGACCGGCTCGACCGTACGCTTTCCGGCGGCATCGAAGGTCGAACGATAGACGACCCGCAGTTCCTGGACCGCGCCGTCGGACAGGCCGAGGAAGACGAGACCGGACCGCGGATAGCTTCGGACGGCGGTCACGCGGCGCGCCGCCAGCGCAGGAGCCCACTCAAGGACCTTTGATCCGTCCTTGGCACGCTGGAAGATCACCTTGCCGTCGGCGAGCACCACGTAAGGAAGGTCGCCGTACTCGTCTTCGCCGAAAGCGACGGCACCGGCCGGGACGGACAGCGAGCCGACCGGCTCGACCTTGGCTCCGGTGAAAAGCGGGAAGACCTGGAAGATCAGGAACGCGAGCATCCCGAAGACCGCGAGCACCACGCCGACACCGCCGAAGCGGATCAGACGACCCATCCACCGGTCGGTGGCGAGCGTCATGGGACTTACCGTAAAACGCGCCTCCGGCGCCGCCGCCAGAGAGGGTTTTTTGTCGGAAGTTTCCATCGGGTTACGGTCAGGTGTCTTAGGGTCTAATAAAGGGTAAGGCGGGGAGACCCCGCCTTGGGAGGACCCGAGACCGTACCGCCGTGCTTTTCAGACCGACCCCGGAGGGCGTGGTGACGACGGTACGATTTCGAGACCAAGCTTATTCTGCGCTGTAGTACTTGAGCGCGAGGCGTCCTTCGGAGGCGACTTCGGCCGGCAGCGGGAAGTAGCCGTCCTTGATCGTGATCTCCTGGCCCTGCTTCGAGAGGACAAAGGTGAGGAACTCGCTGGTGAGCTTGTCCATGTCCTTGGAGGGAGCCTTGTTCACGTAGACGTAGAGATATCGAGCGAGCGGGTAGCTGCCGTTGAGACAGTTGGCGTAGCTGGGCTCGACGAAGTCGGCGCCGTCATTGGGCGACAGCGGCAGGGCGCGGACGCCAGAGGTCTTGTAGCCGATGCCCGAGTAACCGACCGCGGCGAGATCGGAAGCAACCCCTTGCACGACGGAGGACGACCCCGGCTGCTCCTTCACGCTGCTCTTGTAATCGCCGTTCTTCAGGGCGTTCTCCTTGAAGAAACCATAGGTGCCAGAGGCCGAGTTGCGACCGAAGGCGGAGATCGTCTTGCCGGCGAAGGCGCCGGTCAGCTTGGCGTCGCCCCAGGTGTTGATGTCCTGACCGCCGCGCTTGCGGGTCGAAGAGAAGATGGCGTCGACCTGGGTGAGGGAGAGACCCTTGACCGGGTTATCCTTATGGACGAACACAGCGAGCGCGTCGATGGCCACGGGAATCTTGGTCGGCTTATGGCCGAACTTATCGGAGAAGGCGGCGACTTCGGAGGACTTCATCTCGCGGCTCATCGGACCGACCTGGGCGGCGCCGGAGGTGAGGGCGACGGGAGCGGTGCCCGAACCCTTGCCTTCGACCTGGATGTTCACGTTGGGGTACTTGGACTTGAAGCTTTCGCTCCAGAAAGTCATCAGGTTGTTCAGCGTGTCGGAGCCGACCGAGTTCAGGTTGCCAGAGACGCCGGAGGCCACGACGTAGTCGGGGAGCTTGGCGTCGACGGTGACCACCGAAGCGGCCGCCGGGGCGGCGGACTGGGCGGAGGCGATGGCCGCCGTGAAGGCGAGCAGCGCGAGGGACTTGAGGGAGGTGTGCATGTGGTTGGAAAGCACGGGCATCATCCCATACGATTGTTACAGTCCCGTGTCGGCCGGGTGTTTCTTGGGCAATAGCCCCACCCCCTCCCTGCCCCTCCCCCTGCTGAAATCCTTATTTCTTGAGGTATTCGCCGATCAGGTCGGCCGAACGGGCCTCCGCTTCGGCCACCGGGAGTCCGCCTTTCACGCCGGGACGCTTGTGGCCGGTCTGCATGAGCCAGGCATCGCGGAGGAGCACGGAACTGTCATGCAACACCTTGAGTTTCGCGCCCTCGGCGAACGCGACCTCCTGTTTCCATCTCATCATCGGCGCGAGTCCCTGCCACACGGCCTTGGCCATGAAGAGATGCCCCTGCTCTCCGGGATGCAGGTTGTCCTTCGCGTAGATGAACGTCGGATCGGCTTTCTTCGCGGCGGCGACGGCCTGATGGAGGAAAGGATGGATGTCGATGACCTGCCAGCCGGCGGAGCGCTGAGCGACGAGCCACGCGCCATAGGCTTCCATCACGCCGTCGTAGTTGATCGCATCCTTGGCGCGGTTGTCCGGCGCATACAACGGAGGCGTGACGACCACGATCTGCGCGCCGGCGCGGATGCAGGCGAGTCGCAACTTGATGATGCCTTCCTGGAACGCGAGCTGACGCGTCGCGTCGAGCGGCTGATAGATCCCGTCGTTGATGCCGTAGCAGGCGACGACGAGCGTCGGCTTGAACTGGGAGAGCACGCGGCCGAGACGTTCGTGCAGGTCGGGGCGGGGGAAACTGCCGCCCGCATGGCCGGGCTCGGACAGACCGGAGGTCGTCTCGCTCGAGAGCCCCATGTTGACGATCGTCGCGCGGGACATGCCCTTCTGCGCGCGGATCGCGGACTCGACGTAGACCGTCCAATTGCCGCCGTAAGTGATGCTGTCGCCGAGGAAAAGGATGCGCGGCTCGAGCTTGTCGGCCGAAGCATGGGCGGTGAACAGGATCAGGAGGGCGAGAAAGAGGCGTGGCATCCCTGCAGGCTGACAGGTTGCCGAAAGAGGGAAAAGCGGATTAAGGGCAGACTTATTAACGGCCGGCCACTTCCGCCTTCTCCCGGCGGGCGGACGGGCTATCGTCGGCAGTCCTGAATCCGCCCATCCACATCAAGGGAGCCCGCACCCACAACCTCAAGGATGTGGAACTGACCATCCCGCGTTACCAGCTGACCGTCATCACGGGGGTCAGCGGCTCGGGCAAGTCCTCCCTGGCCTTCGACACCCTGCACGCCGAGGGGAGCCGTCAGTACCTCGAATCCCTCTCCGCCAAGGCCCGCGGCATGCTGGACGCCGCCCCGCGGCCGGACGTGGACTTCATCCGGGGCCTGTCCCCCGTCATCGCCATCGCCCAACGGACCGGGGGCAACACCAACCCCCGGTCGACGGTCGCCACCCTGACCGAGATCGCCGACCATGCCCGTCCGCTCTGGATCATCGCCGGCGACCGACGCTGCCTGAAGGACGGACACCCCGTCCGCCGCCGCTCGCTCGACGACAACCTCCACGCCCTCCAAAGCATCCCCGCCGGCACCCGGCTGATGGTCGTGGCGCCGGTCGCCAAGGACCGCCCATCGGCGCTCCTCGAGACCGCCGCCGACCTCGGACGCCGCGGCTTCTCCCGCGTCCGTGTGGACGGCACGGTCGCCACGCTCGAAGAAGCCGCCGGACTGCTGAACGGGCGCGAAGCCAAGCAGCTCGACGTCGTCGTCGACCGCATCGTCGCCGGACCCGACCAGCGCAGCCGCCTCGCGGACTCGCTCGAGCTCGCCTTCCGCGAAGGCCGCCATCGCGCGATGGTCCTGGCCGAAAAAGACGGGAAGTGGGAAGAGCACGTCCTCTCGCTCCACCTCGCCTGCGAGCACTGCGGCGAGACGTACGAACCGATCAGCCCGCGCGCACTTTCGCATAACCACCCCGAGGGCGCCTGCCCCGACTGCGGCGGCCTCGGCCGCCAGATGCGCTTCCAGGAAAGCCTGTCCATCCGCGACGAATCCCTCTCGCTCCACGACGGCGTCGTGAAGCCTTGGAAATGCGCCACGCGCAAGACGCTCATCCATCGCAACGCCATCACCCGCGCGCTCGCCGAACAGGTGCCGTTCGACCAGAAGACGCCGTGGCGCGACCTCCCCAAGGCCGTCCGCGACCTGCTGCTGCACGGCGACCCGAAGCGGAAATTCCTCCTGCCGCCGCCCAAGGGCCGTAAGCCGGTCGAGACCGTCTGGACGGGCATGTTCGCCGAACTCGAACACGCCTATCGCACCACCACCGGCGAATCGCTTCGCCAGCGCCTGCTCCAGTTCCAAGCCGGCTCCGTCTGCGCCGGCTGCCAAGGACGGCGCCTCTCGCCCACCGCCCTCTCGCTGCGGCTGAACGGCAAGACCATGGCCGAGTTCCTGGCGATGACCATCCCGGCCGCGCTGGAGTTCACGAAGCAGCTCGCCACCCACCCCGGCGTGATGCCAGCCGAAGAAGCCCGCCGCGGGCTCGAGCACCGCCTCGCCTTCCTGCACGACGCCGGCCTCAACTACCTCACCCTCGACCGCGAGTGCAGTTCGCTCTCCGGCGGCGAAGCCCAACGCGTGCGCCTCGCGACGCAGCTCGGCCTCGGGCTCGTCGGCGTGACCTACGTCCTCGACGAACCCAGCATCGGGCTGCATCCGAGCGACCACCAGCGCCTCATCGGCTCGATCCGCGGCCTGCGCGACCTCGGCAACACCGTCCTCGTCGTCGAACACGACCGCGACATGATGCTCGCCGCCGACCACCTCATCGAGATGGGACCCGGCGCGGGCATCGACGGCGGACGGATCGTCTTCGAAGGCACGCCCCAGGCCTGCGGCGCGCACGCGACCTCCCGCACCGGCGCGTACCTTTCCGGACGCGCCACGCTCGAAGGCATCGTGAAGCGCAAGCCCATCGGCAAGGCAGCCATCACCGTGAAGGGCGCCACCGAGAACAACCTCAAGGACGTCACCGCGGCGTTCCCCGTCGGGGCGCTCACCGTCGTCTGCGGCGTCTCCGGCTCCGGCAAGAGCACGCTCGCGATCGACATCCTTTCCGCCGCCGCGGCCCGCAAGATCAACGGCGCCAAGGTCGTCCCCGGACGTCATGCCGGACTAGAAGGCCTCGAGCAGATCACCGCGTTCACCGCGGTGGACCAGGAACCCATCGGCCGTACGCCGCGTTCGAATCCCGCGACCTTCACCGGCATCATGGACCTCATGCGCGACCTCTGGGCCGCGCTCCCGCTCGCCAAGGCCCGCGGCTACGGCCCAGGCCGGTTCAGCTTCAACGTCCGCGGCGGACGGTGCGAGACGTGCTCCGGCGAAGGCTCGGTCGCGCTCGACATGCAGTTCCTCGGCGAGACGTTCGTCGACTGTCCCAGCTGCGCCGGCCGACGCTTCAACCGCGAGACGCTCGAGGTGCGCTTCAAGGGACTCAGCATCGCCGACTCGCTCGGCCTGTCGGTCAACGAGGCCGCCGAGGTGTTCCGCGCGCAGCCGAAGCTCGCCGAGAAACTCCGCACGCTCGCCGAGGTCGGCCTCGGCTACCTCAAGCTCGGCCAAGCAGCCAACACGCTCTCCGGCGGCGAAGCCCAGCGCCTCAAGCTCGCTTCCGAACTCGCGCGCCGCGACCATTCCGGCCGTCTCTACGTCCTCGACGAACCCACCACCGGCCTGCACTGGGACGACATCGCCAAGCTCCTCGCCCTGCTCGGCCGCCTGCGCGACGCGGGCGCGACTCTCGTCGTGATCGAGCACCACGCGGACATGATCCTCGCAGCAGACTGGGTGATGGAACTCGGCCCCGAAGGCGGCGAGAAAGGCGGCAAGCTCGTCTACGCCGGCCTGCCCGAAGGCCTGTTCAAGCAGAAGGGCTCGCCGACCGGACGAGCCCTGGCGGCAAACTGAGCCGACGTTTCAGAGCTTGGCTGCGATCAGCGCCGCCACCTTGTTCAGGTCGGCGATCTCGTGGACGTCGAAGTCATAGGTCTGCATCTTGCCGATGCCGAGCACTCCGAGGACCTTGCCGTCGGCGCCGAGGACGGGCACGGCAAGGGCGCCCTGGACGTTCGTCTTGCGCGCGTCGGGCTTGGCCACGCCGCCGAGGTCTTCCTGGAGATTGCAGAGCTGGACGGCTTCCTTGCGCTGCGCGGCGCACCCCGCGACGCCTTTGCCGAAGGGGATGTTGTCGATCTTGGGCAGCAGCATCGGCAGGGCCTGCGGCGGGATGCCATGATGCGCGACCAGCGCGAGCAGGCCCGTGGCCGGATCCGTGCGATGGATCGTGCCCGTGACGCAGGCGAAGTTCTCGAGCACGCGGACCAGCACGGCCTGCCAATCGGGCTGGCCGACGAGGAGTTCCGTGATACCGGCGGTAGGTTGGGACATGGTAAGAATGATTAGACAACGCCCTTGGCCATGCGTTCCGCCAGCCAGGCGAGGCCGCCGGCTTCGTCGCCGAAGACGCCGTCAAGCTGGGCTTCGAAGGCCTCGTCGAGGACCTGGGAGAACCAGCCGGCGGGCTTATGGCCCATGGCGATGAGATGGCGGCCGAGGACGATCTTCTTCGGCGCGGTCGAGGCGACCTGCAGGGCGGCGGCACGTTCGGCGAGCCATTCGCCATGCGGGGAGGGACCGTGCATGCTGGCCGTGCCGCGGCCACGGCGGTCGGCGAGGTCGACGCGACAGAGACGGTCGATGCGGCCGACCTTGTTCGCGAGCCGGCGCACGGCGGCGTCACCGGCGCCGGCCTTGTGCAGGTAATAGGGCTGGCCATGCCAGCGCACAAGCGGGAGCACGGCTTCGATCAGCTTCTTCTCGTTCGTGATCTGGGCGAGGAAGCGCGGGGCGAGGTTGAAGCTCTCCTCTTCGTGGCCGTAGGCGTGCCAGCGGTTATCTTTCTCCTCCTTCTTCGTCGTGGTCGCCTTGCCGATGTCATGCAGCAACACCGCGAGCCCGATGATGAGGTCTTCGTCGCGGTCGCCGACGCGGATCTCCGCGAAGGCGTCAAGACACTCGCAGGTATGGTTCCAGACGTCGCCTTCGGGATGCCATTCCGGATCCTGCGGGACGCCGATCATCGCATGGAGTTCCGGATAGAACTTCGTCCAGCCGCAGTCCTTCAGGAAGGCGAGGCCCAGCGAGGGCTTACGGCCGCGCAGGAGGAGTTTCGTCCATTCCTCCATCAGGCGTTCCGGCGGGAGGTCGGCCTGGGTGAGCGAGGCGCAGAGCGCGACGGTCTCCTTGGCGACCGAGAATTCGAAGCGCGCGGCGAACTGCATCGCGCGGAGGACGCGCAGCGGGTCTTCGGCGAACTTGGCCGAGACATGGCGGAGACGGCGCGCATGCAGGTCGGCGACGCCGCCCCAGGGGTCGATCACCTCGCCCGTGAACGGATCCCACATGATCGCGTTGAGCGTGAAGTCGCGGCGTTCCGCGGCGTCCTTCGGCGTCATCGTCGGGTCGGCCTGCACGTCGAAATCCGTGTGCTTGGCGCCCGTGCGGTTCTCGCGGCGGGGCACCGACACGTCGACCGGGAAGTCCTTGAGCTTCGTCACGCCGAAGGCCGCGCCGACCGTGATGATGCCGAATTCCTTGCGCAGGGCCGATTCGACCTGGCGCGTGCCGAGGCCGTAGACCTCGATGTCGAAGTCGAGCACCGCCACCTTCATCAGCGCGTCGCGCACGCAGCCGCCGACGAGGAAAGGCCGGCCGCCGGCGTCGCGCAGCAGTTCGACGACGCGACGCAGGGGCGCGAAGTCGCCGTCGAGGCGGATAAGACTGGGCTGCAGGTCAGGCACGTCCCTACCCTACCGACGCACGGCCCGGAGGCGAGTGGTTTTGCGGCTCAGAGGTTGGTCGTGAAACCTTCCTTGATCAGCCAGGCCTTCGCCGTGTCACGTCGGTCGCCTTGCAGCACGATCTCGCGGCCCTCGAGGGCTCCGCCCGTGCCGAGGGCGCGCTTCAGCTCCTTGAGCAGCGCCTCGCGCATGCGCATCTCCTGCGACTCGATCCAGAGCCCCTTGAGGATGGTCACTTCCTTGCCGCCGCGGCCGGCGCGCTCGTATTGCAGGATCACCTTGCCCAGCTTCGGCTTCGCCTTCGCGACGGGCGCGACCGGCTTCGGCGGCGGACCGGGGGGAAGGTCCTGGCCATCCAGTTTTTCGAAAGGATTGCCGCTCATGCGCCGCGCCCGCAGGTCCCCGCGCCCGGAGTGCCGCCTTGGAGGTAGACCATCGCCTTCTCGTAGGAACGACGACGGAGGTAGTGATCGAGGTCGCCCGGCAGGCCCGAATCCGGGGCCGCCACTTCCGCATCGAGGACCTGCATACAGGCCAAAAGGCCGTCCTTCGGAAGGCCCGGCTGGGCGAGGGTCTGGAGAGCTTCCAGGATGCGTTGACGGCGGACAGGGTCCATTTGCCCGCAGATTGCGGGCCGAACGGCCTTGGAGCAAGCCCGCGGGGCGGTTTTCATAGTGGACAAAAGGCGGGGGGCCTCCCTATACCAACCCTTCCTCTGGATGGATAGCTCAGTTGGTTAGAGCGTCTGCTTTACACGCAGAATGTCGTGGGTTCGAGTCCCTCTCCGTCCACCCCTTCCACCACACTCTCAAGCCGCCATGACGCCCCCCAAGAAGAAGCACACGCTCTCCGCCCTCGTCGAAAACAAGTTCGGCGTCCTGGCTCGCGTCGCCGGCATGCTCTCCGGCCGCGGTTTCAACATAGAGACCCTCATCGTCGGCCCGACACACGACCCGGACTACTCGCGCATCACCGCGACCGTCGTCGCCGACGACGCCGCCCTCGACCGCTGCGTCAAGGCGCTCGATAAGCTGATCAACGTCATCACCGTCCACGACTTCTCCCGCGAAGAGGTCGACCACGTCGCCCGAGAGCTCATCCTCTGCAAGGTGAAGTGCGACAAGAAGAGCCGCACCGAGATCCTCGAGGTCGCCGCCCTCTTCCGCGCCAAGGTCGTCGACGTCGCGCACGACTCCCTCGTCATCGAGTTCACCGGCAACGAGAACAAGATCGGCGCCTTCCTCGACCTCATCAGCCCGTACGGCATCCTCGAGACCGCCCGCACCGGCAACGTCGCCCTTTCCCGCGGCCTCAAGAAGGCCTCCAAGTAAACCCCTTTTCCACCAAACACCATGCCTGCCAAAGTGTACACCGACAAGGACGCCGATCTCGGCTTCCTCAAGAACAAGACCCTCGCCGTCCTCGGCTTCGGTTCCCAGGGACATTCCCACGCGATGAACCTCCGCGACAGCGGACTCAACGTCATCGTGGGCCTGTACAAGGGTTCCAAGTCCGCCGCCGCCGCGAAGAAGAAGGGTTTCAAGGTCTATGAGACCGCCGAAGCCGTCCGTCGCGCCGACGTCATGCTCGTGGGCATCCCCGACATGAAGCAGGCTTCCGTCTGGGAGAAGGACATCGCCCCGAACCTCGGCAAGGGTGGCAAGACCGTCCTCTTCATCCACGGCCTCTCGATCCACTACAAGCTGATCAAGCCCCTCAAGAACGTCGACATCGCCATGGTCGCCCCCAAGGGCCCGGGCCACGTCGTCCGCGCCCAGTACGTCGAAGGCAAGGGCGTTCCCGCCCTCATCGCCATCCAGCAGGACGTCTCCGGCAAGGCCACCAAGACCGCCCTCGCCTGGGCCAAGGGCATCGGCTCGACCCGCGCCGGCGTCATCAAGACCTCCTTCAAGGACGAAGCCGAGACCGACCTCTTCGGCGAACAGGCTGTCCTCTGCGGCGGCGCTTCCGAGCTCGTCAAGGTGGGCTACGAAACCCTCGTCGAAGCCGGCTACCAGCCTGAGATGGCCTACTTCGAGTGCCTCCACGAGCTGAAGCTCATCGTCGACCTCATGGTCGAGTCCGGCATCTCCGGCATGCGCTTCTCGATCTCCGAGACCGCCAAGTACGGCGACATCACCCGCGGTCCCCGCGTGATCAACAGCGCGTCCCGCAAGGCGATGCGCGAGATCCTCAAGGAGATCCAGTCCGGCAAGTTCACCGCCCAGTGGGTCAAGGAATACAAGGGCGGCCTCAAGAACTACAACAAGCTCCTCAAGAAGGGCGAGAACCACCCGATCGAAAAGACCGGCCAGCGTCTCCGCGCCCTCATGCCCTGGGTCCAGAAGCGCAACATCCGCGGTGCGCAGGCTGAGTACACGACCAAGTAAGCGGTCGGGCGACCGAAACGAAAGGGCCGATGTAAGTCGGCCCTTTTTTGTGCCCAAAAACCAACCGTCCGGGGACGCAGAATCCAAGGGGTTGCCAAGCG
>CAIWNE010000146.1 GCA_903913915.1 uncultured Opitutia bacterium | reverse complement strand
CTGCCAGTTGGATTTAAGAGGTCACCGACTACCCTCTGCATGCCGTCGCGATATCTTGGCGGGAATCGAATCCGGAACACCCCCGAAATGAGACGTCGGTCATTTGCGGGATCCGACTGAGAAGGAACATCATCAATTATCCTCATCCGCCCCGGAATGTCAAGGGGTGCACAGCCATCGGTGGTGGCCGTAAGCGGTTAGCGGTTGGCGGGAAGAATAAACCACGAAAGGGCAGGTGAAAGCGGCGTGGTGTGAGTTTGGGCTTCCTTGTTTGGCCGATCCGTTACCGCCAACCGCTAACCGCTTTGGCCCGAAATTTCGCTTTCCCCGTGCGTCGCGCTCGGGATAGTCGGCTTCTTCCATGAATGTCTTCTCCGCCGACGTCGCGCTGGCCATCACCCGTCTCGGGCTGCTGATCCTGCTCGGTTGGTTCATGGCTCGGCAGGGCTGGGTCGGTCCGCATGCGCGCCAGCCGCTGATGCGCATGATCATCTGGGTCTTTTTCCCGGCGATGATCTTCTCGCGCGTGAGCGGCAACCCGCTCATCGCCTCGGGTTCGCAGGCCATGCTGTACCTCGGCGCGGGCTTCCTGATGATCGTCACCGGCTACGTCGTGGCGACCGCGGTCGGCTCCCTGTTCAAGGTTCCCTCTGGCACGGCGCGCCGGACTTTCGCCTTCTCCTCGGGCGTGAACAATTTCGGCTACCTCGGTATCCCGGTCACGGCCGCCTTGTTCGACAAGGATGTCGTGGGCGTGCTGCTCGTGCATAACGTCGGTGTCGAAGCGGCCATCTGGACGGTCGGCGTCGCGATGCTGTCCGGCGAATCCCTCCGCAAAGGGCTGAAGAAGCTGTTCCAGCCGATGACGGTCGCGCTCTTCGTGGCCCTGGCCGTCAACTTCGCCGGCTTCGGCAAGAGCGCCCCGATCGTCTTCGCCAGCGACCTCTGTCACGCCATCGGCGAATGCGCCATCCCGATCGGCACGCTCCTGACGGGCATCTACCTCCATGAGGTCGTCCAGGATTTCCGCCTCGTCGCGGACGGTCCGGTTTCGTTCGGGGTCATGGCGGTCCGCTGGCTGCTCATGCCGATGCTCCTCCTGGGCGCGGCCGGCTTCCTGGTCTCGGATGGCTCGTTGCGCAAGGTGATGCTCGTGCAGGCCGCGATGCCTTGCGGCATCTTCACCTTCCTGATCGTCGAGATGTTCAAGGGCGAGGTGATGGTCGGCCTGCGTTGTTCGGTGGTCACGATGCTCTGTTGCCCCCTCGTCACGCCCTTGTGGCTTTATCTGGGCGCCCGCTGGCTCCAGCTGGCCTGAGCGTCCTTTACTTGTACGCCGGGAGGGCTAGTCTTCCGTTCTTCTCCCGTGCGTCCGTCCCTTGTCATCTTGGTGCTTTGCCTGACCGGCTGCGCGTCGTACGTCGATCGCGGTCCGCGCGTGCGGGTGGCCTCGGAGGAGGGGGATTATGAGACCGTCGCGTCCATCGCCCAGAACTTCGCCGCGGACGCCCCCAAGGATGCGTTGGTCTGGAATCTCGATGCGGCTTCCGCCTTGCGCGCGCAGGGCAAGCTGCGCGACAGCATCCGCCTGTTCGAGCAGGTCGAACTGGCCTTCCGGGCGGAGGAAGAGCGTCCGGGGTTCTCGGTGGCCGACTCGACCCTCTCCGCTTTTTCCAACGGCTATGCGGAGGCGTATCGCCCGCGGCCCGCGGATCGCATCTATGCCTCCACCTACCAGGCCTTGAACCGGATGGAGCTGGGCGACGTCAACGGCGCCCGCGTCTCCATGGCCCGCTTGCGTTTCGTGCAGCAGGCCTTCGGCTCCGGCCAGCTCTACGTGAAGCCCAAGACGGCTGAAGGTAAGTACGATGTCGCCAAGGCTTCGAAGGATGAACGCACCAAGGAGGGGCTTGCCATCATCGAGGAGAATCTCGCCAGCCTGACGGTTGAGGGTACCTACGATGACGCCTTCAGCCACTGGCTGCAGGGCATGTTCTTCCTGCGGCTCGGACAGGACCCCTCCGACCGCGAGAAGGGCCGCAAGGAACTCCTGGCGGCGACGCAGCTGAACCGGAGCAACGAAGCTTTCCGGCAGGACCTCAAGGACGCCGAGGCGCCGCCTTCGGAAGGGAAGGGGACGATCGTCTATGTCGTCGCGGAGACGGGCATGTGTCCGAATTGGTATGAGCAGCGCGTCGACATCCCGCTCTTCGTCGTCGCCGCTCGCGTGCCTTACGTCAGCGTCGCATTGCCGGCGCTTCGCCCCTCCGGGCTGAATTACAATCTTAAGCTCAAATTGGACACCAAGGACGTGGCCATGCCGCTCGCCAGCCGTCCTGACGCCCTGATCGCGAAGCATTTTGAGGCGGCCTTGCCGGGCATAAAGGCGCAGGCTTTCACTTCGACGGCCGTGAAGGCCACCGCGAGCTACCTTATCAACCGATCCTCGGAAGAAGCGGCGAATCGGCAGAATTCAGGCACGGGCGCCGTTCTTTGGTCTCTGGCGACCAAGATTGGCACCGCGGTCTATACCGTCGGCACGACGAAGGCCGACCTGCGCAATTGGTCCGGTCTGCCGGCGCGATTCTCGGTGGCTCGTCTCGATGCCCAGCCCGGCCAGAAACTGACCGTAGTCGGGCATCCTGAGGCCACGCTGACGCTTCCGGCGGGCAAGGTTCTGCTTGTAAGCCTCAAGTCCACGCAGGAAAATAAGCCCATCGTCTTCCGCTGCACTCCTCTCGTCCCATGAATAAAATCCTGCCAGTCCTCTCGCTCGGCCTTCTGGCCGGTTGCACCACGATCCTCGAGACGGGCGACCGTATCGAGCGTGGCCTGACTCCCCCCGACGCCGTCAACTACGCGACGACGAAGCCCGAAGGCGGCTTCTCGACGCAGCTTAATGACAACCGGATCGGCAACAAGATCGAGCTCCTGGCGGCTCGCAAGTCCAAGACCGACGCCGGCTACTCCCGCGTGCAGTTCGATCTCCGCAACGGCTCCTATCTCCGCCAGACAATCAACGTGAGCTTCGAGTGGCTCGCCGCCGACGGCAGCGTCGTAGAGAGCCAGCCGAACTGGATCGTGACGCCGCTCGAACCCGGCGCCCTCACCACCGTCACCGCGACCGCCCTCAAGACGCAGTCTGCCGAGTGTCGCCTCCGTCTCATCTCCCGCTGATCAACACACCTATGAACAAGCTCTCCCTCCTGGCCTGCGCCGTCCTCATCGTCGGTTGTGGCACCCCTGCGACCTACAAGGATCCGAACGGCCGCGACCTCGTCGTCAGCCTCGATAAGGTCAATATCCAGGATTTCGCGACCGCGGGTTCCCAGATGCTCCAGTCAATGGTCTCTTCGCCGTCCTTTTCCAAGGGCGCCCCGGTGCTTCAGCTCGGCATGATCACCAACGACACGGCCGACAACTTCGACACCAGCCTGCTTCTGTCCAAGATCACCGTCCCCCTCGTCAATTCCGGCCGCGTCACCTTGCTTGATGCCGACGCGGTCGCCGCCGCCGCCAGGGCCGCTTCGGGTTCCAACGCCAACGTGCCGCATGCCGAATACGTGCTGAAGGGCAAGATCCTGGAAGACCGCTCCAACGCCGGCAGCACCCGCCAGAACTCCTTCGTCTTCCAGCTGACGCTGGTCGAGGTGAAGCGCGGCGTCGCCGTCTGGCAGGAGGAGAAGCTCGTGACCAAGCAGGGCACCCAGAACGCCATCGGCTTCTGAGAATCCGTCGCCACCGCTTGACCTTCCATCGGCCTGCGTCTCCCTCGGGCGATGCAGGTTGATTTTTTGATCGTCGGCCAAGGCCTGGCGGGCTCGTTGCTCGCCAAGGCTTTGTTGCGCCGCGGCCGGAAGATCCACGTCGTCGACGACCGTTGGAAGTCGGCCTCCTCGCAGGTCGCGGCCGGCCTGATGACCCCGCTGACGGGCCGTCGCTTCACGCTGACCAAGGATTATCCGGAGCTATTCGCGGCGGCCCGCTCCCGACTGTCGGAACTCGGCGTCTTCCGACCGACCGAGGTCTATCGCATGTTCGTCGACGAAGACCAGCGTGACAAGGGGCTGAAGCGGACCGCGTGCTCCGGTTGCCAGCCCTTCATCGCCCGCGTCACTTCCGCCCGAGGTGAACTCGACGCCACGCTCACCGACGAGTTCGGCGGCGCCTTGATGAACGGCGCCTGGGTCGACCTGCCGAAACTGCTTTCCGAGGTCCGCTCGGAACTGGTCGCCGCCGGCAGCCTGACCGAGGCGACCTTCGATCCGGACGACGTCACGACCTCGACCGAAGGCGTCGTCTGGCGCGAGGTCCATGCCGACGCCATCGTCTATTGCGACGGCTATAAGTCCGCCCAGCGCGGTCCGTTCAAGTATCTCCCGTGGCAGCCGGCGAAGGGCGAAGCCCTGACGCTACGCGCCTCCGTCGAGGACAGGCCCTTCATCCTGAACCGAGAAGGCTGGGCCTTGCCGCTGGGGCAGGGCGTCTGGCGTACCGGCACAAACTGGCAGTGGGACCAGCTGGACGAAATCCCGACGGAACCGCAGAAGGAGAAGCTTATCCGCCGCTTCCGCGGCTACTTCACCCAAGACGTACAGGTCGAGGTCGACTCACACATCGCCGGCGTGCGTCCGTGCACCTCGGACAATCACCCGTTCATGGGCACTCATCCGCGGCAGGCCCGTACGCACCTGTTCGGCGGCCTTGGGCCGCGAGGCACCGTCTGGGCGCCGCTGATGGCGGATGAGATGACCGACTATCTCTGCGAGGGCAAGACGCTGCGGAAGGAGTGCGACCTCGCGCGGTTTCCCGCGGCGTAGGGCTACTTCTTCTTGGACTTGGCGACCTTGGCCGGCTTCGCGGCGGCCTTGGCGGCGAGGAAGTCGACTGCGAGCAGGTAGCCTTCGAAACCGAGGCCGGTGATCACGCCTTCGCACGCGGAGGCCGTGACGGACTTGTGACGGAATTCCTCGCGCTTGTAGATGTTCGAGATGTGCACTTCGACGGCGCGCATGCCGCTGCCGGCGATGGAATCGCGGAGGGCGACCGAGACGTGGGTGTGGCCTCCCGGGTTGATCACCAGGAACTTCACGCCCTTGTCGGCCCACTTGGCGATCGTATCGATGAGCTCACCTTCGTGATTGGACTGGAAGAAGCGCGTCTTGGCGCCGGCGGCCTTGGCGTGCTTCTCGATGAGTTTCTCGAGGTCGCCGAGCGTCTGGGTGCCATAGACCTCCGGCTCGCGCTTGCCGAGTCGGTCGAGGTTGGGGCCGTTGATGACGCCGATTTCCATAGGTGCTTGATAAGCCCCGGGCCGGTTAGGGGCAAGGCATGAAAAAGGGCGGCCCTTCGCGGAGCCGCCCTTGGTTTCGCCTGAGGCCGGACCTTACTTGAGGATCTGGCGGAGGACGTAGGGCAGGATGCCGCCGTGGCGGTAGTATTCGCCTTCGATCGCGGTATCGATGCGCGCGATAAGCTGGGCCTTGTCGACGGAGCCGTTGGCGCGGCGGATGACCAGGGTGACCGGCGTCTTCGGCTTGATCGGGCTGGAGAGGCCTTCGAGGTCGAAGGTCTCGGTGCCATCGAGGTTGTACGAAGCGGCGTTCTTACCGTCGGCGAATTCGAGCGGGAGCACGCCCATGCCGAGGAGATTCGAGCGGTGAATGCGCTCGAAGGACTGGGCGACCACGGCTTTGACGCCGAGGAGGGCGGTTCCTTTGGCAGCCCAGTCGCGGGAAGAGCCCATGCCGTAGTCGACGCCGCCGAAGACAATCATGCCTTCACCGCGTTGCGTGTAGGTCTGGCAGGCGTCGTAGATTGCTTCGATCTTACCCTCAGGCTGGACTTTCGTGAAGCCGCCTTCTTTGCCTTCCGCCATCAGGTTCTTGACCTG
>CAIWNE010000145.1 GCA_903913915.1 uncultured Opitutia bacterium | reverse complement strand
TGCTGCTGGGCTTCCATCTTCGCCATGATGTTGTTCAGGTAGTTGAGCGACTTGATCATCGGCGGCAGGGCGGCCGGGCTGATGCGGCGCGTCGGCGCGGTGATGATGCGCATGCCCGTGGTGTAGAGTTCCTCGGGGTAGAGCTTGATGGTGTCGGCGATGCAGACGATCGACGGGGTGGGGCAGTTCTTCGGCGAGAGGCCGAGGTCGCCGAAGCCGCGGGAGACGACGAGGCGGATGTAGCCGTCGGTCAGGTTGTTGCGGCGGCAAGATTCGCAGACGATCTCGGCGATCTCCTTGCGGGACCAGGGCATCTCGAGGCAGAGGGCCTTGGCGGACATCTCGAGGCGCTCGAGGTGCTCGTCGAGGCGGAAGACGCAGCCCTTGTAGAGGCGGATGCCTTCGAAGATGCCGTCACCGTAGAGGAAGCCGTGGTCGAAGACCGAGATCTTGGCCTCAGCCTTGGGGTAGAACTTGCCGTCGATGTAGACTTCCATGGTGGTGAAAAGGCCAAGTTGGCGGGTGAGGACGGGTTTTTCCAGCCCGAAAGCCCCTTTTAGGGCGGTTATCTCGGTCGCTCAGGCCGTCTCGCGGACGGTCAGGCGGAATTTGCCCGAATCCTCAGGGGTGATCAGGTTGACGGTCTCGGCGGTGACGGCGGAACCGAGCATCCTGCTCAAGGTCGTGGTCAGCTTGGCTTGGACCGACCCGAGGTCGGTGCCCTCGTGCTCCGGCAGGAGGAAGAGATGGGCGGAGCCGTCGGACTTCTGGCGGAGCTGATAATGGGCGACGCCGACGACATCGGCGAACGACTGGTCGATCATGCGCGTGGTCAGCGGTCGTCCGTCGGCGCCGCGCAGGGCGTCGCGCTTGCGGCCATGCACGAGGTAGCCTTCGGGAAGCTTTTCGACGAAGTCGCCGATCTCGTAGCGCAGCAACGGAAGGTACGGGTTGGTGAGCGTCGTGACGAGGAGTTCGCCGAGGCCTCCGGGCGAGGTCGTCTCGAGGAGGGCGGTCTGCGGGCTCGGGCGCATCATGCCGTCGGATTCGACGAGCAGGTGGCCGGTCTCGCTCGAGCCATAGAGATTGATCACCGGCACGCCGAAGACGCGTTCCATGATCCCGCGGTGGACGACACTCGTGTATTCGTAGCTCGTAAGGATGAAGCGCAGCGAAGGGAGGCGGATTCCTTGGCGTTCACAGTAAAGCGCGAACCATGCGCCGTGCACAGGGTCGACGTCCAGGAACTCGGGCGCCCAGTCCGCGGCTTCCTTGGCCATGACGGCGAGCTTCTCGTCGCCCAACGTGAAGGGGATCCGGGACTGGTTGACGTAGAGGCTGTCGCCGAGCGTGCGCTGCTCGAGGTTGAGCCAGCGGTTGTAGCAGCTCACCCCGCTGCAGCCCGGGGTGGTCAGGACCGCGCGGCGGAGGCTCTGGCGTTCGCCGAAGAGGCCGGCGAGAAAAGGATTCCGGACCAGGGCGCGGCGTTCCTGTTCCGCCCACCAGGTCTTGCCGAAGACGACGCGGACGCTGGCGCCGGAGGTGCCGGAGGTGCTTTCTTCTTCGATGAGCCCGCGGGCCAGGAGATCCTTGAGTTCCATCCCCGCCGGCAGGAAGCCTTCGGGAGAATGTTCGCGGAGCTGGCTCTTGGTGATGCGCGGCAGGTCGCGCAGCTGCGGGGCCGGAAGCGCGAAGGCGGCCTGCCATTCGGCGGCGGCGTAGAAGGGCGAGGTTTTCGTCTGGCCGATCGCCAGGGACAGGCTCGACGTCTCCTCAGAGCGGAAGGCGGCGGGCGTGGGCGAATGAGGCATAGTCTCATCTTTAATGGATGTCCGCTGAAAGCAAAGCGGCGGTATCTTTTAACGGAGGAATAGTGCCATATAACGGCATTCGTCCCGCAGGGGGAACTATCGGGGTTGAACGAGGTCTTTTCTCTTCATAACACCCCGCATGCGATCACCCCGTCGTTCCTTCCTGCGTAAGGCCGCTGCCGCCGCCCTTGGCTTCACGATCATCCCTCGTCACGTCCTCGGCCGCGGGTTCATCCCGCCGAGCGAGACGCTGAATCATGTCATCGTCGGCTGCGGCGGCATCTCGACGATGCACTCCGAGCCTCGCATGACCGGCAAGAACCGGATCGTCGCCATCTGCGACGTCGACGCCCAGCGCATGCAGAAGAAGTTCAACCGCATCAAGCAGGCCGGCGGCGGCACGCCGATGATGGCCGGAGATTTCCGCGAAGTCATCGCGCACCCGGACGCCGACGTCGTCCACGTCTGCACGCCGCCGCACTGGCATGGCGTCATCGCGGCCACCGCGGCCCGCCGCGGCAAGGCCGTCTGGTGCGAGAAGCCCCTGACCCGGACGATCGGCGAGGGCATCGCCCTGAGCCGCGTCGTGCAGCAGACCGGCGTGCCTTTCCGCGTGAACACCTGGTTCCGCCTGAACCGCACCAACTACTACGGCGTCGGCCCTGCCCGCGAGATCAAGCGCGTCGTCGCCAGCGGCGTCCTCGGCGGTCCGCTCACCGTGCGCCTCGCTCCCGTGGGCGGCATCCAGTGGAAGGTCAATCTCTGGACCGGCAAGCCCGACCTCAAGCCCGAGGCCGTGCCGGCGCACCTCAACTGGGACATGTACTGCGGACCTTCGCAGCTGATCCCTTATCATCCGCATCGCTGCCACGGTTCCTTCCGCGGCTATTGGAATTTCGACCAGGGCGGACTCGGCGACATGGGCCAGCACTTCCTGGATCCGGTCCAGTATTTCCTCGGCAAGGATGCCGAGTCGCCGATCAGCGTCGAATGCGACGCTCCGCCTCAGGATGCCATGGCCTGCGGCGTCTGGAAGACCGTCACGCTCACCTACAAGGACGGCACCCGCATCATCCTCGAGTCCGAGCTCGCCGAGCGAAACCCCGAGAACCCGTTCCTCGAGGGACCGAACGGCAAGCTCTTCGCCGGCATGCGTTGCAGCCGTCCCGAACTCCTGGCCAAGGCCGCCGAGTTCCCGCTGCCGGAATATCAGGAAGATGACTTCGACCTGTGCGCCCGCGAGAAACGCCCCTTCGGCTACGGCGTCAACGAGGCCTTCCGCAGTTCGACGCTCGTCAACCTCGCGGGCCTCAGCGTCCGTCTCGGACGGAAGCTGAACTTCAAGTCTGATGCCAGCGGCTTCATCGACGACGACCAGGCCAATCACCTCCATTCTCCCGCCATGCGCGGCAACTGGTCCCTCTGAGCGAACCTTCCTCCTCCAGACCATGAAGCCCCTTTCGCTCTTCCTCGCCTGCGTCGCCTGCCTCACGGGCTTCGCCGCCGAAGCTCCGACCGACGCCACCTTCGCCGACCTCGCCGTCGCGGAGAAGCGTCTCGCCGCCCAGCAGGCGATCTTCGATCGCTCACGTACCTTCGCCAAGGTCTCGCCTGAGTCCAAGGCCTGGTTCGGCCGTGTCAGCGCCGCCGCCAAGGCCTCCGATGATCCCGAGGTCCAAGCCGCGCTCGGCCAGATTCTCCTGCTGGATCCGGACTACGTGAAGCACATTCCCCTTAATCCCAAGCAGCCCAACGAATACGAGGCGCCCGAAGGTACCACTCCCGAGACCAAGCTGGCACAGCTCGAACGTCAGCTCGACCTGCGTCGTCCGAAGGAAGAGTACCCGTTGAGCGGCAAAGAACTCGTGGAGCTGGCGCATTCCGAGGATTTTCCGACCGCTCAGCGTGCGAACCGCCTTCTGCGCCGCATCGATGGCATCGCCGCCGCTCCGATCCTCTGGGAGCGACTGTTCAAATTGACGCAGCGATCGCAGGTGCAGGAGGTCGAGGACGAGATCCTGCGTCTTCCGGCCTATCTCGCCCTCAAGCAGTTGCCGACCGACCCGGAGGGCGCCTCGCTCGCCGCCAAGGCGGCCTGGGCTCGGATCGTCCTCGTCCGCGTCCAGGGTTACGGCAAGACACGCCTCGCCATCAAGGCCAAGATGCTGCCGTTGCTCAAGGGGCCGGCCAACGAGCTGACCGAGGCAGCCTGGGCGACTGTGCCTAAGCTGTTCGCCGAGGCCGACCGTGCCGCGCTGACGGAGGCATCGCAGGGCCTCTCCGAACGCCTGGCGCCCAAGGCGAAGGCTGCGCTCGAAGCCTTGCCGGCCAAGTAATCCTCCTTCGCTTGTCGCTTGCCGAGAGGCGGGCAGGGGCTTGCTATGTCCGCATGGCGCCCGTCGCGAACAAGGAAGACTCCCCGAACCTGATCCTCGCCGGATTCATGGGCACGGGGAAGTCCGCGCTCGGTCGACAGCTGGCCAAGCGCTGGCGCCGTCGTTTTTACGATACGGACGAACTCGTCGAGAAGCTCGCCGATGCTTCGATCGCCGACATCTTCGCAGAGCATGGAGAAGAACATTTCCGTGCGCTCGAGCGGAAGGTCGTGGAAAGCCTCCTGCCGGAGCACGGGGCCGTCATCGCCTGCGGCGGCGGCCTGGTCGTGCCGCCTGGCATGGGCGAACTCGTCCGTTCGAAGGGCATCGTCATCACGCTCTTCGCCTCGGTGGACACGATCCTGCGCCGGACGGCCGGCAATTCCCGGCGCCCGCTCCTCAAGGGCGACGATCCCGAGTCGAAGATCCGCGACCTGATGAAGAAGCGCGAGCAGGCCTACATGAAGGCCGGCATCGCCGTGTATACCGACGGACGTTCCTTGCAGCAGCTGTGCGTGATCGTCGAGCGTGTCTACGAACGCGAGGCCCGCGCGCTGCTCAAGTCGCGTCCGAAGCCGGAATAGGCGCGAACGCGTCGCCCGTGGGCGGCTCGTCGCGGTACCGCTTCACCACTTCCAGGAATTCGGACCGGTCGGCGGCGAAGGCCCCAAGGCTGGCGAGGTGCGGCGTGGGCACCTGGCAGTCGATGAGGAAGTAGCCGCAGGCCTTGAGGCGGGCGACGAGCGTGGCGAAGCCGACCTTCGAGGCGTCGGCTTTCAGGTGGAACATCGATTCGCCGTGGAAGAGCCGGCCGAGGGCGACGCCGTAGAGCCCGCCGACCAACTGTCCTTCCCAGCTCACTTCGACGCTATGGGCAATGCCTAGGCGGTGCAGTTCGCAGTAGGCCGCGATCATCTCCTCGGTGATCCAAGTCCCATCCTGGCCGGGGCGGGGGACTTCGGAGCATCGGCGCATCACCGTCTCGAACTGCCGGTCGAAGGTCACCTGCCAGCCTTGCTTGCGCATGGTCTTGCGGAGGCTGTCCGTCAGGCGGAAGTCGGAAGGGCGCATCACGAAGCGCGGGTCCGGGCACCACCATTTCACCGGCTCACCCGCGGAATACCATGGAAAGATCCCGGCCCGGTAGGCTGCGATCAGGTGCGGGGCGTCCAGCTTCCCGCCGCGGGCCAAGGGCGCTCTGGCGGGGGCTTTCGACGGATCGCCGCGATTCCATTCCTGCATCGCCGACATCTTCGGCGATGCAAGGACGGGGGCAAGGTTAGTCCTTGGTGATGTTGTAGACCGACGGGATCGAGATGCCGAGTTCAGCGGCGATCTCACGGACCGGGGCGCCTTTCTTGCGCATGTTCTGGGCCTTGGCGCGCATGCTGTCCGAGATCTGGGCGCGGGCGCGGTTCGGACGAGAGAGCAGCTTGATCAGGCGCTTGGCGAGCTCGGGCTTCGAGAGGCCGGCGACTTCGCGCTCGATCAGGGACTGGCGTTCGCTGTGCTCGTCTTCCCAGGTCTGGACGGCCAGGTCGCGGGCCTTGGAGAGGGCGGCGCGGACATAGGCGTCCTTGGAGGTGAAGGCGGACGGATCGAGGTCGATTTTCATGAAAGGATTTGAGTGCTTGTTTTTGCCCATGGTCGGTTGCTTCTATGAATTAAGCGCCACCGACCCGCTCAACCTTTTATAATAATCCCGATTGTCAAACTTTGGTAAAAGGTTTTTCGCCCTATTCCCCTTATAAACCCAAGGAACGACGTTTTGATCCCTTACTTGCTCCACTCGAGCATGCGGCGAAGCGGGATCTCGGCGGCCTGGCGGACGGCTTCGTCCATGAGGATTTCCGGCGAACCGTCGCGGAGGCAGTCGCGGACCTTGGCCAGCGTGTTCATCTTCATGAACCGGCAGTCGTTGCACGAGCAACGGTCGGTCGGCGCGGCGACGAACGTTTTGCCTGGGACTTCCTTGCGGAGGCGATGGATCATGCCCGACTCCGTCGTGATGATGATGGTGTCGGCCGTCTGCTGCTTGCACCAGCCGACCATGAGCTCGGTGGAGCAGACCATGTCGGCCATCTCGCGCACGGCTTCGGTGCACTCGGGATGGGCGACGACGGGCGCCCCGGGATGGGCGGCCTTCGTGCGGAGCAGGGCGCCCGGCGTGAATTGCACGTGGGCGTAGCAGTTGCCCGGCCAGAGCTGCATCGAGCGGCCGGTCTTGCCGGAGACCCATCGGCCGAGGTTCTGGTCGGGCACGAAGAGGATGTTCCGGTCGGCCGGCACGCGGCTGACGATCTTCGAGGCGTTGCCGCTCGTGACGATGACGTCGCTGAGCGCCTTCACCGCGGCGCTGCAATTGATGTAGGCGACGACGTAGAGCGAAGGGTCCGCGGCCTTGGCGGCGGCCAGCTTCGAGGCAGGACAGGAATCGGCGAGCGAGCAGCCGGCTTCCATGTCGGGCAGCAGCACGCGGCGCGTCGGGTTCACGATCTTGGCCGTCTCGGCCATGAAGTGCACCCCGCAGAAGACGATCGTGGACTGCTTCGCTTCGGCGGCCTTGTAGGCGAGGCCGAGCGAATCACCGACGAAATCCGCGACGTTCTGGATGTCCTCGCACTGGTAGTTATGGGCGAGGATGATGGCGTCCTTCGCCTTCTTGAGGGCGAGGACTTCCTTCTGCAGGTCGGTCAGCGGCGTGCCGCCGAGGGGCAGGGGAGGGAAGACGGAGGCGGAGGGATAGGTGCTCATGGGCGGGTGGCCTTGCGCTTCTGGCAACGTTCGCAGAGCGCGGTGACCTGGAGTTTCTGGGAGATGGGACGCATGCCGTGCTTGGCGGCCACGGCCTTGCCGTACCACTCCATGAACGGGGCTTCGACTTCGACGATCGTCTCGCAGCTCTCGCAGATGAGCTGGGCGCGGAAGGTCGCGCTGCCCGCCTCGGCGAGGTAGTACTTGTGGTCGCGGCCGACGTCGACTTCGCGGATCACGCTGCTGCCGATGAGCAGGGGGATCGCGCGGTAGATCGTGGCGCGGGAGACGCTGCGGTCGAGCGAGCGGGCCTTCTTGAGGAGGTCCTCCGCGGTGTAGTGCCCTTGGATGGTGCGGGCGGCTTCGAAGACCGCCATGCGTTGGCGGGTCGCGCGCAGGCCTTGCTGGGCGATGAACGCCCGGAAGGCTCCGGATTGCTCCGGTGATTCGCTGGCGATGGGCTTAGGCATGCCGATTTGAGACAGTTTTGATACTGCAAGCCCGCCGCGTCAACAAGGGACGCGTCATTGACACCGGGGCTTCAGACCCCTTCATTTACCCACTTTTCCCACAAGGAAAGGCCTTTCACCCGATGTACCACAATACGGACGATCTTCGCATTCGCAGCCAGCACCCCCTGCTGACTCCCGCCCTCGTGCTTCAGGATCTCCCTGCTTCCGAGAAGGCTACCGAGGTCGTGACGACCGCCCGCAAGGACGCCGCCAAGGTCATTTCCGGCCAGGACGACCGTCTGATGGTCATCGTCGGTCCTTGCTCGGTCCACGACACCAAGGCTGCCCTGGAGTATGCCGCCCTTCTCCAGAAAGAGGCCAAGAAGCACGCCGCCGACCTCCTGGTGGTGATGCGCGTCTATTTCGAGAAGCCCCGTACGACCGTCGGCTGGAAGGGCCTCATCAACGACCCGCAGGTCGACGGCTCTTTCCGCATCAACGACGGTCTGCGCCTAGCCCGCGGCCTGCTCGCGCAGATCGCCGAGATGGGCCTGCCCGCCGCGACCGAATTCCTCGATCCGATCACGCCTCAATACGTGGCCGACCTTGTCTCCTATGGCGCGATCGGCGCCCGCACCACCGAGAGCCAGATCCATCGCGAACTCGCCTCCGGACTTTCGATGCCGGTCGGCTTCAAGAACGGCACCGATGGTTCGATCCAGGTCGCCGTCGACGCCTGCCTCTCGGCCCGCTCCTCGCACTGGTTCCCGTCCGTCACGAAGGAGGGTGTCGTCGCCATCTTCCAGACTTCGGGCAATCCGGACGCGCACATCATCCTCCGCGGCGGTTCCCGCACCGGCCCGAATTACGGAGCCGAATTCGTGACCGACGCCGCCGCCCGCATCCAGAAAGCCGGCCTGACCTCCCGTCTCGTCATCGACTGCTCCCACGGCAACAGCTCCAAGGACCATCGCCGCCAGCCCCTCGTCGCCGCGGACATCGCCGCCCAGGTCGCCGCGGGCTCGCGCGTCATCGCCGGCGTGATGATCGAGAGCCACCTCGTCGAAGGCCGCCAGGACTGGAAGGGCAAGGATGCCTCCACCTACGGCTGCAGCATCACCGACGCCTGCATCTCCTTCCAGGAGACCATCCCGGTCCTCGACGGCCTCGCCGCCGCCGTCCGCGCCCGCCGCGCGGCCAAGCAGTCCTGATTTTCCGCCATGAACTCCGTACTCAAGCTCATCCTCGACGGGGAAGCCCTCGACACCGCCCAGATCGGCAAGATCCTCGGCCTCGGCGCCGAAGCCGTGGACCGTGAGCTCGCAGCCTTGCGCAAGCAGGGCGTGCTGCTGGGCATGCGCCCGGTGCTGAACCCGAGCTACGAGTCCGAGCACCGCGTCCGCGCGGTCATCGAGATCAAGATCCGCACCGAAGGCGTCGGCGGCTTCGACGGCATCGCCGAGCGCATCTCCAGCTTCGAGCAGGTGGAAAGCTGCTACCTCATGTCGGGCGGCTACGACCTGCTCGTCGTCGTCACGGCGGACAACCTCTACAAGGTGGCCGGTTTCGTCCACGAGCGCCTCGCCCGCATCGACGGCGTGCAGGGCACCTCCACCCACTTCTTCCTCCGCGCCTACAAGAAGGACGGCTTCATCGTGAACGCCGAAGGTTCCCGTCGCGATCAGCCCTCGGTCAGCCCCTGAGCCGCCCCTGACCATGGATTCTTCCGGCCGTTTCGTGGCGCGACATGTCGCCACCTTGCCCAAATCGGGCATCCGCGACTTCTTCGCCATCGTGTCCAAGATGAAGGACGCCGTGTCGCTGGGCATCGGCGAACCCGATTTCGTCACGCCCTATCATATCCGCGAGGCGGCGATCTCCTCTCTCGAGAAGGGCCGCACTTCGTACACCGACAACCGCGGCACGCAGCAGTTCCGCGAGGAGATCTCCCGCTACGTCGCCAAGAACTACGGCCCCGAATACGACCCTGAGACCGAGATCCTCGGCACCATCGGCGTCTCCGAAGCCTTGGACATCCTCCTGCGCGCGACGCTCAACCCCGGCGACAAGGTCCTCTATCACGAACCCTGCTACGTGAGCTATGCGCCGAGCGTCACGCTTTGCCACGCCGAGGCCATCCCGATCCGCACCGTCTCGGCCGACCAGTTCGCCCTTGATCCGGCCGCCCTCCGCGCCGCCTGGCAGCCGGGCTGCAAGCTGCTCGTCCTGAACTTCCCGACGAACCCGACCGGCGGCACCGCCGACCGCGCCAAGCTAGAGGCCATCGCCAAGTTCGCCATCGAGAAGGACCTCCTGGTCGCTTCCGACGAGATCTACTCCGAACTCACCTTCGAAGGCGACCATGTGTCCATCGCCTCCTTGCCCGGCATGCGCGAGCGGACGGTCTTCCTGCATGGCTTCTCGAAGGCTTTCGCGATGACCGGTTTCCGCATCGGCTACGCCTGCGGGCCCGCCGCCGTCATCGACGGCATGCTCAAGGTGCACCAGTATGGCATCATGTGCGCCCCGATCATGAGCCAGGAGGCCGCCGTCGAGGCGCTCCGCAACGGCCGCGATTCGATGCTCCACATGCGCGACAAGTACCGCGAGCGCCGCGACTTCATCGTCCGCCGTTTCAACGAGCTGGGCCTCAGGTGCCACCTCCCGCGCGGCGCTTTCTACGCCTTCCCCGACATCACCTCGACGGGCATGGATTCCATGACCTTCGCCCAGAAGCTCCTCGAGCAGCAGAAGGTGGCGATGGTCCCGGGCACCGCTTTCGGCGCGGCCGGCGCGGGCTTCTGTCGCGCCTCTTTCTCGACCAGTTACGAGAAGATCCACGAGGCCGGCGAGCGTATCGCCCGCTTCTTGGACACCATCCCGCGTCGCTGACGCATCCTTGCTTGCTAGGCGGGCGGGTAGCCCCGACTGTCGTCCCATGGAACGGAACACTGAAATTTCCCGCGCGGGAGCCATCGTGGGCCGTCCCAACGTCGGGAAGAGCCGCCTTTTCAACCGTCTGGTGGGCCGCCGCATCTCGATTGTGCACGACCAGCCGGGGGTCACGCGCGACCTGATCACGTCGGACGTCTTCGAAGGCCGCTACACCCTCATGGATACCGGCGGCATCGGCCTGTATCGCGCCGAGCTGACGCCCAAGATCATCGCGGACGCCGTGGAGGAGCAGGTCGACTTCGCCCTCGCCGCCGCCGCCCTCGTGCTTCTCGTCGTCGACGCTTCCGAAGGATGCGCCGCCCTCGACCTCGAGGTCGCCGCCAAGCTCCGTCAGGCCGGCAAGAAGGTGCTGGTCGTCGCCAACAAGGCCGACACCGAAGACCGCGACGGACTGATGTCCGAGTTCTTCGCCCTGGGTTTCGGCGAGCCTCTCCTCATCTCCGCCGAACATGGCCGCGGCATCCCGCAGCTCCAGGCGCTGATCATCAAGCTGCTCGGACCTGAGCCGACCTCGCCGCGCGAAGAAGGGCCGCGTCCGATCCGCCTCGCCCTCGCCGGCCGCCCGAACGTCGGGAAGAGCTCGCTCGGCAATCGTCTCCTCGGCGCCTCGCGCCTGATCGTCAGCGAAGTCGCCGGCACGACCCGCGATCCTGTCCGCGCCGGACTTTCCCGCGCGAAGGCCGACGGTTCGTTCGCCAAGTTCTCGCTGGTCGACACCGCCGGCCGTCGCACCGCCAACAAGCGCGACACCCTTGATTTCTATTCGCAGGTCCGCTCCGACGAGATCCTGGCCGAGACCGACGTGGTCTTCCTCGTGCTCGATGCCGGCCAGGGCGTGACGCGCATCGACAAGCAGCTCGCCGGCGAGCTGGCGCTCCTCGGCTGCGGCATCGTCCTGGTGGTCAACAAGTGGGACCTCGCGAAGAAGGCTTTCCGCGAGAAGAACATCGACGGCTTCGAGGACGAAGAGGAGTTCCGCGCGAAGTTCCGCTCGGCCATCCGCCGGGAGCTCTTCTTCCTGCCCGAGCCGCCGATCCTGTTCGTCTCCGCCCAGACCGGCCTCCGCGCCGAGGACATGCTGGACGCCGCCGAAGGCGTCTTCGTCCGCGCCGGCACCGCGATCTCCACCGGCCGACTCAACCGCGTCGTGCAGGACCTCATGATCAAGCGCCCTCCGCGCATGGTCTCGGGCAAGCGCTTCAAGTGCTACTACGTGACGCAGGTCTCGAAGCGTCCGATCCGTTTCCGACTCTTCTGCAATTCGGAAGAGCGTCTCGAGGACGCCTACCAGCGGTTCCTAGTGAAGGGCGTGCACGAGAACTTCGACCTCTCGGGCGTCCCGCTCTTCCTTGATATCGTCGGCAAGCCGAAGCAGACGGGCCGCCGTGCCGGCGGTCCCGGCGCCGCCGCCGGCTCCCCGCTGCCTGAAGAGGGCGAAGTCCGCAAGCCGCTGGCCAAGGTCTCCGGCAAGGCCGTCATCGACGCCAAGCCGAAGAAGGCGATCGGCCCGTCCGGTCCGCGTCTCGGCAAGTCCAAGAATCCGCGCAGCAAGGCCGGTCCTGTCCGCAAGAAATCCTTCACCCGCTGGGATAAGCCGCGTTCGCTGAAAGGTCGCGCCGCGCGCCAGGCTCGCAAGTAACGCATGCCCCGGAGATTGGTCCTGCTCGGTTCGGATGAGATCGCGCTCCCGGCTTTCGCCGCGGCCCGCGCCTTGCCCGACACCGAGGTGGTGGCCGTCTACTCGCAGCCCGACCGTCCGGCGGGCCGTGGCCAGGAGATTCGTCCGAATCCGGTGGCCGCTTGGGCGCGCGCCGAAGGCCTGAACCTGTTGCAGCCGGAAAAACTCGAGGTCGCCGATGCGGCGCACCTCGCTTCCTTGCACGCGGACCTCGGCGTGGTGATGGCCTACGGACAGCTGCTGAAGGATGATTTCCTCGTGGCGACCCGCCTTGGGTTCGTGAATTTCCATGGCTCGCTCCTGCCGGAACTCCGTGGGGCGACGCCCGTCGAAGGCGCTCTGGCGCTCGGGCTGACGGAGACCGGCGTCTCGATGCAGCAGGTGGTCCGCAAACTCGACGCAGGTCCCATCCATGCGGCCGCCAAGGTCCGGATCCGGCCCGGCGAGGGCAGGGTGGCGCTTCGGGCGAGGCTTGGCTTGCTCGCCGGCGAACTGGCTTCCGCCGCTTTGCCCGCGGTACTGGCCGGGACTTCCGTCGCCGTGCCGCAGGACGAATCGAAGGTGACCTACGCCCGGCGCCTCGCGCGCGCCGACGCGCCGCTGGATTTCCGTCAGCCCGCCGCCGTGCTTTGTCATCGCATCCTCGCCGTCGAAGGCTGGCCCGGTTCGACCTTCGAACACCGTGCCTCGCTGATCAAGGTGGGCGCGGCGACGGCCGAGGATGGCGTCGTCGCCGGCGCGCCCGGCAGCATCATCGCCGCCGACCGGGCGGGAGTGCGGATCGCCTGCGGCCGTGGGACCTTGCTGCTGTCTCATCTCCAGCGTCCGGGGGGCAAGATGCTTCCGGCCGGCGAATTCCTCGCGGGATATCCGCTCATGGTCGGCGAGGTGCTGGCGTCCGCCGAAATGCCTGCCTTCGTCGCGGACCGGCCGTTTCCGCGCTTACCTAAGGCATAATCGCTTGATAAGCCCCCGTCGCTGGGTGTCATAGGGCCATGCGAGCCTTCCTTCTCTGCCTCTTCCTGGCCGTGGGAGCCATGGCGCAGCAGAAGGACGTCTCTTTCCGGCAGGTCGTCGGCGGTTCTTTCTCCGGCTTCTCGGAGGACGAGAAGGCCGAGAAGGTCTGGGAAGCCACCGCGAAATTCATGCGCCCGACCGCCGATCCCGGCGTATGGGACATGGATGCGATCAAGGTCCAGTCGCTCCGCGCCGGCAAGCCGTGGGCCGTCTTCACGAGCCCGAACGGCACGATGACGCCCGCCCGGCGTGCCGCCCAAGGCGTCGGCGTCGTCCAGTCTTCCTCTCCGGCCTACAACCTCACCGGCAAGGGCTGGAGCTGGCGTTCGACGCCCAAGGGCGACAGCTTCGCCATCCTTGCCGACGTCGTGGCTGAGCTCGATCTCGCCAAGCCGCTCTCCCGCCGCCTGCGCCTGCGCTCCCCTCGCATGGATGCCTCGCCGGCCGAAGGCGGCACGCTGATGGTTTTCCAGGGCGGCGTCGTCGCGGAGCGTTTCGGCGAACGTACGACCTGCGAACGTCTGGAGTGCCTGGTCGCCGACGGCCCCGGCGGCGAAGCCACTTGCCGCTCGGTCGTGGCCTCCGGCCGCGTGGTGCGCGTCCTCGACAAGCAGACCTTGCGCGGCGATGCCGCGACCTTCGACCCGAAGGACGACTCGGCCGAACTCGTCGGCCACGTCGAACTCGAGGAACCCGAGTTGAAGGGCACGGCGCAGCGTCTTCGTCACCAGCCGAAGCTGGGCCTTACGCAGCTCTTCGCCGGAGACGGACAGCAGGTGAAGCTGCATCAGCAGCGCAAGCAGCAGGATGCCGCCGACCTGGCCGGCGAGCTGGTCACGATCCGCCGCGACGCCGTCGCGGGCACCTCGCAGGTCGAGGTCCAGGAGAACGCCTCGTATCTCTCCGCCCAGTCGAACCTGTCGGCACGCCGTCTCGTCGCGACGGAGGGCCGCGACGGCTCCAGCTTGCTGGTCGGCGAAGGCGGCGTGAAGGGCCGACTCGAAGGCAATACTTTCGAGGCCGGCAAGGCCCGTTGGGATCGGGCCAAGCGCGTCCTCGATCTCGAAGGGCTCCCTCGTATCCGCGAAGCCCGTGGGCTGGAAGCCGCCGGTTTCTCGATCCGGACCGACGCCCTGAAGGACCGCATCGAGGTGCGTTCCGGGCCTGGTGTCCGCGCCGCTATCCGTCTGCCGGCCGGCGAACTCGGCGTCGCGCCCGGCTTGGCCGAAGCCAACCAAGTCGTCGTCGTCACCGAGGACGGGGCGATGCAGGCCGAACTGATGGGGGCGGTCCATTACGTCTCCGGACAGATCGCCACCGAATCCGACCAGATGGTCGCCTTCGCGACGCCCGTTCCCCGCAAGAAATCCGAGTACCAGCTGAACAAGGCGATCCTCTCCGGCCGCGTCCGCTACTCGCAGCCTGGCCTGCGTTGCGCCGCCGAGCGCATCGACCTTACCCCTGCGGTGCAGATCGAGGAAGTGCTGACCAAGGACGCCCTGTCCGGCCGCCCGCGGCTGCTGACGTTGTCCGGTGGTTCCGGCGTCACGCGTCCGCATCTCTTCATGACCTCCGCCGGCGGCAAGACCGTGGAGTTCGTCGCCGATGCGCATGAGGTCCTGACGTCGCCCGAACTCACCAAGTTCTTCCTCCGTGGCGCCGTGGCGATGGCTTCCGATGCGACCGATGCGACGTGCGACCTTCTCGAAGGCATGGCCGCGCCTGACAAGGCCGGTCATCTCATCGCCCGCCAGATCGTCGGCCGCGGCAGCGTCGTCGTGGTCGCCAACGGGAGCACGGCCAAGGGGCGGACGCTTGAGATGCAGCCGGAGAAGGGGACCGCCCGTCTGCTCGGCGACGCCCGCATCGTGGACAAGCTCGGCAACGAAGGGGTGCCGGCCAAGGAAGTCACCTATGACCTCGCCACGCGCGCCTGGAAGATGGAGTCGGCCCCGGATGACGCCAATCCGGGCCAGGTCGTCCGTCCGAAGATCTTCCTCGGTCGCGACTTCACTTTGCCGGAGGTCAAAAACCTCGACAACGGACGTTGACCGCTTCCTCCTGTCATCATGGCCGAAACGAGTGAGAAGGGCGTCATCCGGGCGCAGGCCTTGGCTAAGCATTATGACGCCAAGGTCGCCGTCCAAGACGTCAGCCTGACCCTTCAGGCCGGCGAGATCGTCGGTCTGCTCGGACCCAACGGCGCCGGCAAGACGACGACCTTCTACATGGTCGTCGGGCTGATTCCGGCCACGCATGGCCGGGTCTATCTCGACGGTCGCAACGTCACCGCGATGCCCATGTGGCAGCGCGCCCGCAACGGTGTCGGCTACCTGCCACAGGAAGCCTCCGTCTTCCGCAAGCTGACCGTCTGGGAGAACGTCATGGCCGTGGTCGAGACCCTCGACCTCAACGAGCGCGAACGCCGCGACCGCGCCGCGCAGCAGCTTACCGAACTCGGCCTCGAGAAGCTCGCCCGTCAGCCGGCCTTCACGCTTTCCGGAGGCGAACGACGTCGTCTCGAGATCGCCCGCGCCCTCGCGACGAAGCCTCGCTTCCTGCTGATGGACGAGCCTTTCAGCGGCGTGGACCCGATTTCCGTCGCCGAGGTGCAATCCATCATCCGCAAGCTCAAGGAGCGCGGCATCGGCATCCTGATCACCGACCATAACGTCCGCGAGACGTTGTCCATCGTCGACCGGGCCTACCTCATCCACCAGGGCCGCGTGCTTGTGTCTGGCACTCCCTCCGAGATCGTCAATAATCCCGAGAGCCGCCGCCATTACCTGGGCGAAAGCTTCAAACTCTGACGCCATGTCCGATCCCGCTCCCGACACCCGCCCGGAATCCGTTTCCGTCCGCGAGTTCTTCGACTCCTTCAAGGACATGCTCCAGATGGAGCTCCTGGCCGGCGAGCAAGGCCTCGACAACATGATCGCCGAGAAGTCGCTGAATCGTCCCGCCTTGGCGGTGACGGGCTACTTCAAGGAATTCGCCCATAAGCGTCTCCAGCTTTTCGGCGCAGGCGAGATGGCCTATCTTTCCGACCAGAGCGCCCCGCTCCGCGAGAAGCTGCTCAACGACGTCTTCTTCAAGAAGATCCCCGCCGTCGTCGTCTCGCGCGGCCTGCCGGTCGACGACCTCCTCCTGCGCATCGCGGATCGCCATCGCGTCCCGCTGATCCGCACCCAGCTGAAGTCCAAGGATTTCTCGGCCGAAGCCACCGTGCTCCTCGAGGAGAAGTTCGCCCCTCGCACCAACCTCCACGCCACCTTGGTCGACATCAAGGGCGTCGGCGTGCTCCTGCGCGGAGCTTCCGGCGTCGGCAAGAGCGAGTGCGCCTTGGCGCTCATCGAGCGCGGCCATTCGCTCGTGGCGGACGATTACGTCATCGTGACGCTGATCGGAGACCGCGAGCTGCAGGGCACGTCCAAGGAACTCAACCGCGGCTATATGGAGTGCCGCGGCATCGGCATCATCAACGTCGCCTCGATCTTCGGCATCCGTTCCGTACGTCGCGAGAAGCGCGTCGACCTCGTGGTCACTTTCGTGCTCTGGCAGCCCGGCATGGACGAAGAGCGCTCTGGCCTCGAGGTCGAGACCTTCGAGATCCTCGGCCGCAAGGTGCCCCACATGACGATCCCGGTCCGGCCGGGGCGCGACATGGCCCGCCTCGTCGAGGTGGCCGCGATGGTGCAGGCCCTGCGTGGCATGGGTCACGACTCCGCCAAGGAGTTCAGCGACCGGCTCATCGAGTTCATGGCCAAGGACAAGAAGGGCGAGGCCTGAGGCCTTACTTCTTCTTCCCGTCCCAGCGGCAGTCGGCCATCACGCGGAGGCATACTTCGCGGAGGTCGAACAGCGTCGATTCGATGTCCTGCGCGGCTTCGGCGGCGGAGAGACGTGCGCCGCTGGGGATGCCGGCGGTGAGTCCGATCGAATAGTTGATGGCCGCCAAGGCGCGCTTCATGTGCACCAAGGCGAGCGGGAGGTCTCCCGTGTCGGTGGCGTTGATCGCCATGATCATCTGGTGCTGGGCGTCCCAGAAGGAAAGCATGATGTCGGCCGATTCGACCGCGGCGATCTGCGGGCCCGCGGCCACGCAAAGGCGATGGAAGGAGTGGGTGAGCTGCAGGCTCAGCGCGCGGGCTACGACGTAGACGGGATGCTGGTGGATGCAGTAGGGCAGGTCGGGGCCTTCGTCGTCGGCATCGTTCACTTCTTCCGGTCCGTCGCCCGGGGCCCAGTCGGCGTTCTCCCAGCCCATCCGGCGGGCGCTCACGTCGAGGCGGTCGGGGAGGTCCTTGACCTCGGCATAGTAGGAGAGGAAGCGTCCGACCTCGAGGTCGTTGCGCTGGAGGTAGCCGGCCCAGTCGGCTTCGCCCCAAGAGGCGTTGCCGGATCCGTCGAAGTCGCCCTGGGGGTGGTCGCCATCGTCCATGGGTTCCATGATTGGGTGCTTTTCCCCCGTTGCAAACCCCTTGTGGCGAAAATGCCTTGTCCCGAGGGCCCCGAACGTGGCTAATCCGGCATGGCCTCGGATCTATCTGCCCTGACCGCCGCGATGTCGGCCGGACGCGACCTTGCGCCGGAAGAGGCCGCGTCCGCGGCCATGGCGATGTCCGATCCGCAGGTCGCCGACGAGACCAAGGAGGCCTTCCTGCTGGCCCTGGCGCACAAAGGAGAGACCGCCGCCGAAGTCACCGGCTTCGCCAAGACCTATCGCGACCTCGCCCGCCGCATCGACTTCGGCGCCTGGCCTGCGCAGGGCATCGATATCGTCGGCACGGGCGGGGACCGTTCGGGCAGTTTCAACATCTCCTCGGCCTGCGGGCTCATCGTGGCCGCCGCCGGCGTGCCGGTGCTCAAGCACGGCAACCGCTCCATCACCTCCAAGTCAGGCAGCGCGGACTTCCTCGCCGGTCTTGGCGTCGTGCTCGACGCCACGGACGCGCAGCTGCTCCGGGGGCTCTCGCAGGCGAACTTCTGCTATCTTTACGCTCCGGCGTTCCATCCGGCCTTCAAGGCCGTCCTCGGCGTCCGCAAGAAGATCGCCGAGAGCGGGACGAAGACGGTGTTCAACGTGCTCGGCCCGCTGATCAATCCCGCGCAGCCGGCGCACATGGTCGTCGGCGTCTATGACGAGCGCTGGGTGGAGCCGATCGCGGCCACGCTGGGCGAGCTCGGCGTGAAGCGTGGCCTCGTGACGCATTCGCGTGCCGGCGGCGGGATGGATGAGATCACCACCTGCGGCGAAGTCCGCGTCCGCGGCTGCGGCGAGCTCGCCTCCGTCGATGCCGTCTGGCTGCCGGGAGATTTCGGCTTCAAGGCCTGCGCGGTCGCGGACCTGCGCGGCGGCACGCCCGAGGAGAACGTCGCGATGTTCAGCGACCTGCTCGTGGGCGCGGTCTCGGACGGCCTGATGGACACCCTTTGTCTCAGCGCGGGGACGGCCCTCTGGGTCGCCGGCAAGTCCGCCGATCCTGCCGCCGGCGCCAGGCGTGCGCGCGAGATCGTCCTCGGCGGCGAGCTCCGCGAGGAAGCGCGTCGTCTGCGCGAGGCTTATCGGGCCGACTGAACGGACTGCAGCAGCGCGAGCGTACGCTCGGTCGCGCCACGGTTGCCTTGATGCCAGGCGGCGCCGCGTCGTCCCATCTCGGCGCGCTCGTCGGATCCGTCGACGAGGCGGCGGAGCAGCTCGGTCAGTTCCGACGCATCCTTGGCCTTGAGCGCCGCCTTGGCCTGTTCGAGGCCGCGGCAGATGTCGCGGAAGTTGGACATGTGCGGTCCGTAGACGATCGCCACGCCGGCGGCGGCGCATTCGACCGGCGTCTGTCCGCCTTCGTGCGGGGCGAGGCTCTTGCCGCAGAAGGCGAGGTCGGCGGCGCGCGTGAGGCGACGCAGCTCGCCCGTCGTGTCGGCGAGGTGGATGATCGTAGCGCCCGGCGCGACGGGGCCTCCGGTCGAACGTTGATGCCAGGAGAGCCCGCTGGCGCTGGCCTCGGCGGCGACTTCGGCGCGGCGCTCGGAGTGGCGCGGCACGAGCAGGAGGCGGACGTCGCGTCCGGCGGAGCGGAGTTCGCGGACGGCGCGCAGCAGCAGCGTCTCTTCGCCCTTCCAGGTGGAAGAGCCCAGCAGCACGACCGTGCGAGGGTCGCCGCCGAAACCGAGGTCGTCGCGGAGCCGCGCGCGTTCGTCGGCCGACATCGGCGCATCGCTCGCGACGTCGAACTTGATGTTGCCGGTGAGCGTGGCGTCGAAGCCCAGTTCGCGGAAGCGGCGGACATCCTCCGGGCTTCCCGCGGCGATCTTCTGGAAATGTCCGAGGACGTAGGACGAGAGTTTGCGGAAACGCAGATGCCGCGCGAACGACTTGTCCGAGATGCGTGCGTTGATCAGGAAGGCCGGGACGCCCCGGGCGCGGGCTTGGGCGAGGTGTTCGGGCCAGAGCTCGCCTTCGACCAGGATCGCCGCGTCGGGGCGGATGCGCCGCCAGGCCAGCGCCGAACAGGGCCAGAGGTCGGCAGGGAAGATGCCGATGCGGTCCGCCACGTCGGCGTAGCGGTCCCTGGCCAATCGGTAGCCCGTGCTCGTCGTAGTCGTCAGGA
Organism: uncultured Opitutia bacterium; assembly: GCA_903913915.1. GTDB lineage: Bacteria > Verrucomicrobiota > Verrucomicrobiia > Opitutales > UBA953 > UBA953. The sequence continues at coordinate 5,033 of CAIWNE010000145.1, read as the reverse complement.
TGATCTCCGCGGTCCCCGTGGCCTTCAGTTGACGGAGGAGGGGGCCGATGGCCTCGATTTCCCCGACCGAGACCGCTTGGATCCAAAAACGGTGTTTCCCCGGGCTTTTTTGGCCTAATTCGGAAAAAAAACCAAGTCTTTGGCTGAAGCCCGAGCCATAGCCTCCGCGACGGAGCATACGCCAGACATAGTAAGGGAGGGCCGGAATCAGCAGCAGGGGGAAGAGTATCCGGTAGACCCAAGACATCGCGTTGCGCCGAACCTGCGGAGGCTGGGGAGGTCTGTCAGTTCCAAAGGAGCCCCTTTGGGCTGATTTTCCCGCTTGCACCAAGCCTTGAGGGGTGTTTGAACCCACTTTCCACCGTTTGAAGCGACCGCAGATCGCCTCGGACATAAAACCAAAACCCAGTCAGTCATACCTGATCCAATGTCCCCTCCTTCTGCAGGAAAAGGGATACGGAGCCAAAACATACCATGAACATCACAGTCAAAGACCTCCTCGATGCCGGCGTCCACTTCGGACACCAGACCCGTCGCTGGAATCCCCGCAGCCGTCCGTACATCTTCGATCACCGCAATGGTGTTTCGATCATCGACCTTGAGAAGACCCACGCGTGCCTCGCCGCCGCCGCCGCCTTCGTCGAGGACACCGCCGCCAAGGGCAAGGAAGTGCTCTTCGTCGCCACCAAGCCTCAGGCGCAGGAAGTCGTCCGCCAGGCCGCCAAGTCGACCGGCATGCCCTTCGCCGTGAACCGCTGGCTCGGCGGCACGCTCACGAACTTCGCCACCATCAAGCGCTCCCTCGACAAGTACCGCACCTACCTCCGCATGGAGCAGGACGGTTCCCTCGCCAAGATGCACAAGAAGGAAGCCGCCGCCGTGAAGCGCGAGATGCTCCGCATGCAGCGCAACTTCGAAGGCCTCCTCGAGTACCGCGAGCTGCCCGCCGCGATGATCGTCGTCGACACCAAGCTCGAAGAGATCGCCGTCAACGAAGCCGTCCGTCTCGGCATCCCCGTGATCGGCCTCTGCGACTCGAACTCCGACCCGACCCTCCTCAAGTTCCCCGTCCCGGGCAATGACGACGCCGCGAAGTCCATCCGTCTCGTGGTCGAAGTCCTCACCCAGGCCGTTCAGAATGGTCTCTCCCGCCGTAAGGCCGTCACCCAGGACCGCAAGACCGTGACCCCGGTGGCCCGCCAGAACTCCGGCGAGTCCGTCCAGCCCGAAGTCCAGATTTCCGAAGAACTGCTCAAGGCCAACGAAGGTTCCGACGCCGTCGAAGGCGCCGCTCCTGCGAAGCGCCCCAGCCCCCGCAAGTCCAAGTAATCCGACCATGTCCGCTATCACCGCACAGACGGTCAACGATCTGCGCCAGCGTACCGGCGCGGGTCTGATGGATTGCAAGAAGGCCCTCGTCGAAGCCAATGGCGACACCGAGAAGGCCGTCGAAATCCTCCGCATCAAGGGCGTCGCCACGCGCAACAAGAAAGCCGACCGCAAGGCCAGCGAGGGCATCCTCGCCGTCCAGGTGTCTGCTGACGGTCGCGCCTCGACGCTCCTCGAGCTGAACTGCGAGACCGACTTCGTCGCCAAGAACGAGAACTTCATCGCTCTCGCCAAGGAACTCGTGGGCCAGGCCGCCGTCTCCGGCGTCGATGGTTTCCTCGACCAGCCTTACCACGCCGACAAGTCCCGCAAGGTGAACGATTACCTGAACGATCAGGTTCTCAAGATCGGCGAGAACCTCAAGGTCTCCCGCGTCCTGAAGTTCGAAGCCACCGGCGTGGGCCGCGTCTCCGCCTACGTCCACACCGGCGCCAAGATCGCCGTCCTCCTCGAGCTGGGCCTCAAGACCCAGGCCGCCGCCGCCAATCCGGAAGTCGCCGAACTGGCCCGCCAGCTCGCGATGCAGGTCGTCGCCAACAACGCCCGTTTCGTCCGCCGCGACGAAGTCTCCCCTGACGTCGTCGCCAAGGAGCGCGAAATCGCCGCCGAGTTCACGAAGTCCGAAGCCGACAAGGCCATCGAAGAAGCCAAGCGCATCGTCGAGGACTACAAGGGTCAGCTCGTCGAGCAGAAGGCCGCGAACGACGCCGAAGCCGTCGCCGAACTCGAGAAGCGCATCGCCGTCGGCGAGAAGCAGGTCATCGCCGCCGAAGGCCGCAAGAAGGGCCAGCTCTCCAACATGGAGAAGATCATCTCCGGCCGCGTGGACAAGTTCTTCGCCGAATCCTGTCTCCTCGAGCAGGCTTACTTCCGCGATCCCGAGCAGAAGATCCAGGACCTCATCGCCGCCGCCAAGACCAAGGTCGGCGAAGAAGTCTCGATCGTCCGCTTCACCCGCTTCCAGGTGGGTGAGACTGCCGCCGAGTAAGTCCTGACGGAATCGCCTTAACAAGGCCGGCTGCCGCGAGGTGGCCGGCCTTTTGCTTGGCTTGCTTCGCCGGTCGTCGCGGACAGGATACCCGCATGCAGTTCCGCGCGGACATCTTCTGGAAGTCGGCTTGCGGACGTTGTCCCGACTGCGGCGCGCGGATCAGGGGCGAGGCCGACCGGGCGGGCTGGCTCGCGCGTCTTTGGGACACCCCGACGCATTGCGCGGGCTGCGGGATGACGCTGCGCCGCAAGGAAGGCTTCTTCCTCGGTGCGATCGTCTGGAACTACGGTCTCACTGCGTTCGGCGTGCTGCCGCTGGTGCTCCTCGCCCATCGTCTGGGCTGGGTCGGCGACGTCTGGGCGGTGCGGTCGGCCGTCGGCGCGATCTTCGTGGTGCCGCCGCTCATCCATGCGTTCGCCTGGCGCCTCTGGGTCGGCACCTATTATGGGTTCCTGCCCGACCAGCTGCCGTCGGGCGGTCGTCGCCTTGACGACTGATCAGGTGCGACGCGCGGACATCCGGCGCACCAGTTCGACGAGGAAGGCCGTATCGCCTCGGGTCGCCTGCAGGTGTCCGATGGTCTCGGCCGTGAGCTCGTCGATGCGTCGCTTGGTCGCTTCGATGCCGTGCAGGCCGGCGTAGGTGAACTTGCCGTTCTGCGCGTCGGTACCGACGGGCTTGCCCAGCTGGGCGGCGTCGGCGGTGAGGTCGAGCAGGTCGTCGACCAGCTGGAAGGCGATCCCCGAGGCGCGGCCGGCGCGGCGGAAACGTTCGACATCGGCGGCGGAGGCTCCGCCGATCATCGCGCCCATCGAGAACGAGGCGCTGAGCATGGCGGCGGTCTTGCCGAGCAGGATGAATTCGAGGCGGTCGTCGGTGGCGCCGGCGGCGAGTCCGCCCATGTCCTCGGTCTGCCCGCCGACGAGCAGCGTCGAGCCCGCCGTCACGGCGAGTTCCCGCACGAGGGCGGTGGCGAGGGAGGGATTGGAAGCGTAGCCGGTGGCCAGGATCTCGAAGGCGAGCGGCTGCAGCGCGTCGCCGGCGAGCAGGGCGGTGGCTTCGTCGAAGGCCTTGTGGCACGAGGGCCGTCCGCGACGCAGGTCCGAATTGTCCATGCACGGCAGGTCGTCATGGATCAGCGAATAGGTGTGGACGCACTCCAGGGCCGTCGCGGCGTGGGTGGCGTCGGCGCGCGGGTCGAAGGCCGCCGCCGAAGCGAGGCAGAGCACCGGACGCAGGCGCTTGCCGCCGGCTTCGAGGGAGTAGCGCATCGCGCCATGCAGGCGGGCGGGACGGGCCGAAGCGGCGGGAGTGAGGCGGCGCAACGAAGCTTCCGCCTGTTGGATCAACGCCTCATGCCGTGACTGAAACAGCGAGGCGTCCATGGGTCATTCGATGTCGGCGCCCAGCTTGAAGAACGTCGCGGTGCGGCCGACGCTGCCGATCACTTCGCTTTCGGTCAGACCGGCGAGTTCCTTGGCCTGCTTCTCCATCTCTTCGCGTTCGGCGGTGAAGCGGACCTTGACCAGGTCGGCGTTGCGGAAGGCTTCTTCGAGGAGCTTGGCGATGCCGGCGTTCACGCCGGCCTTGCCTACGAAGACCTTGGGGTCGAGCGTCTGGGCGAGGCTGCGCAGCTTGCCGCGTTCGGCGCCGGTGAGGCGGGGTTGGTCTTCGGAGCCTGATTCCATGCCCGCTATGACGCTCTGGCGGGGCAGGGGAGTCAACGGACTAATCGGCCGCGCCTTGCCGACCTTGCTCTCGTGGGTATCATGAGCGTACCGATGAGTCCGTCTCCCCAGTCGCCCTCGCCGACCGTCCTTCCTGAAGTCGAGATCGCGGCGGAAGCCCGTCCGCTGGAGCCCGTCGTCGTCCATGTGCGTTGCGCGCCTGGTTATGCCGATGCGCTCCGCGTATGGCAGAGCACCTTCTTGCTGGATCGTGATTCCAACCACACGAGCTCGATGATCGGTTTCGAGAACATCTCTCTTTATCCTCATTGGACGATGGTCCCTTATGGTCGCCCGTATCGGTTCACCTTGCTCTTCGAGCCGCTCCCTAAGTCGGTCCAGGTCTTCGACCTTTCCGAGATCATCCCCGAGCCCCGCGGCTGGCATTTCCCGGCGATCCGGCGGAATCAGGAAGATGTCTACTGGCTGGACCTGCCTAACTGACGGAAAACAGGCTTATATTTCCTGTCTAAGGCCCGGGTGGGAGGGTAGTTCCTTCTTGCTAACCCCCTTCCGGTCCGTCATTTCCATGGGTCAACTTCGTTAGGGAGAGGGGCGGAGCCCTTCTCACGCTGGTCGGTAGGCGAAAGCCTATTCCAGACGGAGAGTCCGGCCATTCGGCGGGGCTTTCGGGAATTTCTCCCAGGTCGGCCATCATCAACCCAAAACTAACCACCACCATGTCCGTCAATAAGTCCGAAGTCATCAAGAAGCACCAGCAGGACGCCAAGGATACCGGCTCCCCCGAAGTCCAGGTCGCCCTCATCTCCGCCCGCGTCACCCACCTGACCGAGCACCTGCGCACCCACCGCAAGGATTTCCACTCCCGTCGCGGCCTGATCCTGCTGACGACTCGTCGTCGCAAGCTCCTCGCGTACCTGAAGTCGACCGACCTGGACCGCTACAACGCGCTCCTGGCCAAGCTC
>CAIWNE010000144.1 GCA_903913915.1 uncultured Opitutia bacterium | reverse complement strand
TGGGGCCGCAAGGAACTCCAGGTCGCCGAGCACGAGATGCCGGGCCTGATGGCCCTGCGCGCCAAGTACGGCAAGAAGAAGCCCCTCAAGGGCGTCCGCATCGCCGGCTCGCTGCACATGACCATCCAGACGGCCGTCCTCATCGAGACGCTCGTCGACCTCGGCGCCGACGTGCGCTGGGCCTCGTGCAACATCTTCTCCACCCAGGACCACGCCGCGGCCGCGATCGCCAAGGCCGGCATCCCGGTCTTCGCCTGGAAGGGCGAGAACCTCGTCGAATACTGGGAGTGCACGATGAAGGCGCTCACCTGGCCCAACGGCGACGGCCCCGAGCTGATCGTCGACGACGGCGGCGACGCCACGCTGCTCATCCACAAGGGCTACGAGCTCGAGAACGGCTCGAAGTGGGCCTGGTCCGCTTCCGAATCCGAGGAAGAGCAGATCATCAAGGACCTCCTGAAGAAGGTCGCGAAGCAGAAGCCCGGCCACTGGCATAAGGTCGTGAAGAGCTGGAAGGGCGTCTCGGAAGAGACCACCACCGGCGTCAAGCGTCTCTACCGCATGCTCGAGGAAGGCTCCCTCCTCGTGCCGACGGTCAACGTCAACGACACCGCCACGAAGTCGAAGTTCGACAACCTCTACGGCTGCCGCGAATCCCTCGTCGACGGCATCAAGCGCGCGACCGACGTCATGGTCGCCGGCAAGGTGGCCCTCGTCGTCGGCTACGGCGACGTCGGCAAGGGGTCGGCCCAGTCTCTCCGCGGCCTCGGTGCCACGGTCCAGATCGCCGAGATCGACCCGATCTGCGCGCTCCAGGCCGCGATGGAAGGCTACCGCGTCGTCACCGTCGAGGATACCCTCGGCAAGGCCGACATCTTCGTCACCGCGACCGGCAACAAGGACATCATCACCCTCGAGCACATGCTCAAGATGAAGGACCAGGCCATCGTCTGTAACATCGGACACTTCGACAACGAGATCCAGGTCACGCGCCTCAACGCCCACAAGGGCGCGAAGAAGGACACGATCAAGCCGCAGGTCGACCGCTATACGTTCAAGGACGGCCGCCAGCTCTACATGCTCGCCGAAGGACGCCTCGTGAACCTCGGTTGCGCCACCGGCCACCCGAGCTACGTGATGTCGACCTCCTTCACCAACCAGGTCCTCGCCCAGCTGCACATCTGGGAGACCCGCGCCTCGGCGAAGCCCGGCGTGGTCGTCCTGCCGAAGCACCTCGACGAAGAAGTCGCCCGTCTCCACCTCGGCAAGCTCGGCGCCAAGCTGACCAAGCTGTCGAAGGAACAGGCGGCCTACATCGGCGTGAAGCAGGCCGGTCCGTTCAAGCCCGACAGCTATCGCTATTAAGAGACAAGGGGATCCGCTGTCAGGCTGGCATGCTGCGAAGCAATGAGAAGAGGGCGCCTACGGGCGCCCTTTTTGTTTTCGTGTCTTGAGGCAGGGGCAACGCCGCGTGCTGCCCTCGTTCTCTCGGGTAGGGCCGACCATCCTTGGTCGGCCGCGGCCAAGCAGGGATGCTTGGCCCTACCTCGATGCATGAACTCAAAGGGGAACCGGAGACCGGGAGGTTGGCTAGGGATATAATGTCCCAATCATCTATCCCGGTTTACGGTCTCCCTTTGCATGATGCCTCTGCTTCGCAGCGGTCCCCCGCGCGGCGTCTCCATATCCGCCAACCGCCAACCGCTTGCCGCTTGCATCTGTCGCCATGTCCCCTTGCCCCCAAGCCCGCTTGCCCCCTAATTGACATCATGCGCACCCTCCTTCCCCTTCTGTTCGCCGCTTCGCTTTTCGCCGCCGACCGCCCGGCCGTCGATCACGCCGCCTACACGGCTGCGCTGAAGGATTTCCGCAAGGGCGCGGCTAAGTCCATCGACACGCTGAAGAAGGCGGACGCTCCCGCCGCCGCGCGCCTCGCCGCGGTCGACGACGTGCGCGAACGCCTGGTCGACGAACCGGCTTCTCCGCTGACCGCCGAAGTCGCCGGCCTGCTCGGTTCGACCGACATCGAGACCGCGAAGCTCCTGCTCTCCGCGCTGGCCGAAGCCAAGGCCGCGGGCGCCACCGCGCAGGTCGCCGCGCTCGCCTCGAAGGCGGATTCGCCTCTCCGCGTCCCGGCCGCGCTCGCGCTCGCCGAAGTCGGTGGCGCCAAGGCCGTGCCGGTGCTCGCTTCCCTCGCCAAGGACGAAGCCCTCGCTGATAGCATCCAGGATGCTCTGGTGAAGGTCGCCGGGCCCGGCGTGACCGACGCGTTCGTCGCCGGCATCGCGGACGGCAAGGCCGACGTCTCCGCGCGCAACGCCCTCATCAAGGCGGCGGTGGGCCGTAATCTCCGCTCCGTCGCCGGCGCCCTGTGCGTCGCGATCAAGGAAGAGTCCATGCGCCTCGAGTGCCAGAAAGCCCTGCTTAAACTCGCCCAGCCTTCGGACCTCCCTGCGCTCCGCGATGCCGCCCAGTCCGTGAAGAACGAGACGACCAAGGGCGCCCTCGGCCGCCTGATCAAGAAGCTCGAAGCGACGAAGTAAGCGCGCCGTATGTCCGATCGCACCGGCATCAAGGTGGTGCTTGTCCATGGGTTCCTGGACACGGGTTGGGTGTTCCGCCGGATGAAGCTCCGTCTCGAACGCCAAGGCGCGGTCTGCCTGGTGCCGCGACTCAGGCCTAATGATGGTCGTGGCGGGCTGGTAGCGTTGGCGGAAAACCTGAAGCGAGATGTCGATGCGGCCTTCGGTCCTTCGGCGAAGATCCGGATTGTGGCCTTCAGCATGGGCGGCTTGGTGTCCCGGCATTATCTTCAGGTCCTCGGCGGCGCGGGGCGTTGCGAGAAGCTCTTCACGATCTCTTCGCCCCATCATGGTACCGCCACGGCGCGGTTGTATCCCAGCCAGGGAGCCCGTGACATGCGTCCGGGTAGCGCCTTCCTCCGACGTCTGCACGCGACCGAGGAGTCATTGCGCGAAGTTCAGCTCGTCTCCTACCACACGCCGATGGACCTGATGATCCTCCCTTCGACGAGCTCGGTCTGGCCGCGTGCCCTGAACCTGGACTTCCCGGTGCTGCTGCACCCCTTGATGCTTTCCGACGAGGACGTCCTCAGCGACGTCGAGCGTCGGGTGATGAGGTAAGATTAAGCGGGCCTGAGCCAGCCGTTCGCCGCAGGGCGAACCATGGTAGGGGCGCGATTCATCGTGCACTCCTTATGCGGAGGGCGTGGCGAAGCCACGCCCCTACCTCCGTCCGCCCTGCGGCGGCCTGCCCAAACAAGAGGGGCGCCCGGAGGCGCCCTCATATATTCCCCGTGTCACCGTGTCCCCTTGCCCACGTGACCCTCGCGGCTTTGCCGCGCTTATTTCTTCAGCGTCCAGAGCAGGCCGCCGTTGAGGTGCTGGATGAACTCCGCCTCGGCGTAGGATTCCTTGGTGTGGCCGAGCGCGGTATAGAACATGCGGCCTTTGCCGACTTCCTTGCACCAGGCCATCGGGTGATGGTCGCCCATCTCGCGGCCCTTCGCAGGGCTGTAGGACTTCTCGTCGATCTCGAGCAGCACGTGGTTGTCGGCGTCGACGTTCTTGAACGCGTACCACTCATCCTTGCGCTTCCAGTCGGCGGCAAGGTGCGCCACGGACGGGTTGTCCTTGCTGAGCGGGTGGAGCACGGCGACCTGCTGGGCCGGGTGGCCGTTGAAGAGCCCGCCGATCATCTTGGCATACCAAGGCCAGTATTTGTCGGCCGCGCCGGCATCGGAGGCGGCATGCACGCCGACGAAGGCGCCGCCGTTCTCGAGCCAGGCCTGGAAGGCGGCGCGGCGGGGTACGGCGGCCTTGGCGGCGGCCTCCTGGGCTTCCTTGGAAGCGTCCTTCGCGACGACGTCGCTCATGACGTCACCGGTGGCGCTCATGAAGGCGACGGCGCGATACTTGGCGAGGTTCTCGGCGGTGAAGACGGCGGCGTCTTCGGTGATGTCGACCTCGAGGCCGGCGGCCTTGAACTGCTTCTCAAGCAGGGCGTTGCCGAGCGGGATCGAGTCCTTGTGGCGGAAGCCGGCGGTCTTCGAGAAGACCAAGGCGCGGTTAGGTTCGGCGGCGAGGGCGGCCACCGAGACGAGCAGGAGGGCGAGGAGGGAGCGGATCATGGGTGAGGGGTAGGGGTAGGGATAGGGGTTGGGGGCGGAGAGGCAAGGGGACACGTTGGAGAGTATGGAGTATCGAGTATAGGGGTAGTGATAGCATGGGGTAGGGCCAAGCATCCCTGCTTGGCCGCGGCCGACCAAGGATGGTCGGCCCTACCCCTGTCAGGTGGAAGCGGTTGGCGGTTAGGAAATGAATCACCCCGTACCTGCACCAGAACCCGAACACCTGAACCAGA
>CAIWNE010000143.1 GCA_903913915.1 uncultured Opitutia bacterium | reverse complement strand
TGGCCTCTCTTATATCGCGCTCGACGGCAGCATCGCCTGTCTCGTCAACGGAGCTGGTCTAGCCATGTCCACGATGGACATCATCCAGCACTTCGGCGGCAGCCCGGCCAACTTCCTCGACGTCGGCGGCGGCGCGACGAAGGACCAGGTCACGGCGGCCTTCAAGATCATCCTGGGCGACGCCAACGTGAAGGGCATCCTGGTGAACATCTTCGGCGGCATCATGGACTGCAACGTGATCGCCACGGGCATCATCGAAGCCGTCAAGGAAACCGGCCTGAAGCTGCCCCTCGTGGTCCGCCTCGAAGGCAACAACGTCGAAGCCGGCAAGGCCACCCTCGCAGCTTCGGGCCTGACCATCGTGTCGGGCGATTCGATGGCCGACGCAGCCCAGAAGATCGTGAAGCTGGTCAATAATAAGTAACCTCTCACCGCACACTCTCATGTCTATTCTCGTCAAAGAAGATACCCGCATCCTCGTCCAGGGCATCACGGGCGACTTCGGCGCGCGCCACGCCCGCCTGTCGCTCGATTACGGCTCGCAGGTCGTCGCCGGCGTTACCCCGGGCAAAGGCGGCCAGGTCTTCGAACACGCCGGCAAGAAGGTCCCGATCTTCAACACCGTCGCCGAAGCCGCCAAGCAGACCGGCGCCACGGTCTCCGCGATCTTCGTCCCCCCGCCCTTCGCGGCCGATGCCATCTTGGAATGCTTCGACGCAGACCTCGACCTCGCCGTAGCCATCACGGAAGGCATCCCGGTCCGTGACATGGTCCGCGCCAAACGCGCCATGGCCGGCCGACGCACACGCCTCATCGGCCCAAACTGCCCCGGTCTCGTGACCCCGGGCCGTGGGGACAAGTCCTCCGGCGGCTGCCGCATCGGCATCGCCCCGGGCTACATCCACAAGCGCGGCAACGTCGGCGTGGTCTCCCGCTCCGGCACCCTGACCTATGAGGCCGTCTGGCAGCTCACCTGCCGCGGCAAAGGCCAGTCGACCTGCGTCGGCATCGGCGGCGACCCCGTCAACGGCACCTCGCACCTCGACGTCATCAAGCTCTTCAACGACGACCCGGAAACAGAGGCCATCATCATGATCGGTGAGATCGGCGGTAACGCCGAAGTCGAAGCCGCCCGCTGGATCAAGCAGCACTGCAAGAAGCCCGTCGCGGGCTTCATCGCCGGTGCCACCGCTCCGGCCGGCCGTCGCATGGGCCACGCCGGCGCCGTCATCGGCGGAGCCGAAGATACCGCTGCCGCGAAGATCAAGATCTTCCAGGAGTGCGGCATCTCCGTCGCGGCCACGCCGTCGGACATGGCCGACGCCCTCCTCCGCATCTGGAAGGGCTGAGCCAATCGCCATCAAAACGTAACCAAAGGGCCATTTAACATGGCCCTTTTTGTTTTACGAGGGACCTCGACGCCTGTTGGGTGTCGCCTCAGCACGCACCACAATCATGTCCGATACTCCTCCCCCCGTCGCCTCCGCCCCCAAAAGCCGCATCACCTACATCCTGCTTGCCTGGTTCCTCGGCGTCTTTGGCGTGCACAACTTCTACTCCGGCCACAAAAAGAATGGCTACATCAAGCTCGGCCTGCTCGTGGCGTGCGGTCTCGGCCTGCTCGTGAGCCCTATCTGGTCCATCGTAGAGATGATCACGGTCAAGGAAGACTCCGAAGGCGTCAAATTCAACTAAGCCAACCGGCTTTCCGACAAAAGGCCGCCCAACGGGCGGCCTTTTCCATGCCCGAGCGCCCACCCCCACCCCTTTAGGCTTTAACCTCCGAACGAGCCCGACTACATCGACTCATATGTGGTACTACGAACAGAACGGCAATCGCATCGGCCCGGTCGACGAGGCCACGATGCGTTCCCTCATCGCCAACCGGACCATCTCCATCGACACATTGGTCTGGACCAACGGCATGGCCAACTGGACGCCGCTCCAGCAGACCCAGCTCGCCGCCGGCCTGCCCGTGCCGCCACCCTCGCTTAATCAGGCGCCCCAGTCCTACAACACGAACGCCAAGGATCGCATCGCCTACGTGCTCCTCGCCGTCTTCCTGGGCAACCTCGGCATCCACAACTTCTACGCCGGATACACCTCGCGCGCGGTCACCCAGCTGCTCATCTGCCTGCTCACCTGCGGCATCGGCGGCATCGCCACCTGGATCTGGGCCATCATCGAGGCTGTCACGGTGGAGCAGGATGCCGCGGGCGTCCGCTTCAAGTAAGCCTCGGTTCATCCGCTAATAAAAAGGCCGCCCATCGGGCGGCCTTTTGCTTGGCTGGGCGGGCGGCTTACTTGCCGGCGACGTAGGCGAGGCCCGACGCCGTCTTGGCGACCGAGTCGGCGCCTTCGAGGAGGTCGGCGATCGGGTCCCACTTGCCGTTGACGAGGCCGTCACGGGCGGACGCGGCGATGCTAGCCTTCCAGGTCTTGGCGCCGGCGGAGACGGTCAGCTTCTCGACGTCGACGGTGACCTCGACGTCGGGATTGGCGCGGACGAAGGCGTCGCACTCGGCGAGGTCCTCCTTGGAAAGGGTGACGCAAGGCACGCCGAGGGTCGTGGAGTTGCCGAAGAAGATCTCGGCGAAGCTGCCGCCGACGAGGGCGGTGAAGCCGAAACGCCAGATCGACTGCGGGGCATGCTCACGGGAGCTGCCGCAACCGAAGTTGAAGCCGACGACCATGACGCCCTTCTTGGCGGCGGCGATACGCGCGGCCTGGGCCGAGTTCATCGGGTGAGGGCGCTCCTTGCCGTCAGGGCCGGTGCGTTCATCGCGGAAGGCATGCTCGCCGAGACCGTCGAAGGTGACGCAACGGAGGAAGCGCGCAGGGATGATGCGGTCGGTGTCGATGTCGTCGCCGGGAACGGCGAGGGCGAGGGCTTTGACCTGGGTGATTTTGGCGAGGGACATGGCGGTTTGAAAGGGATCAGGCGGCGACAGGGCGACGGATGACACAGACGGGCATCGCGAGCGCGGAAGCCAGGGAGGCGAGGCGTTCTTCGGCGACGGAGGCGGCTACGGTCTCGTCGGCCATCAGGATCGCGTGGCCGTCGACGACCCAAGGAAGGGTCACGGTACACACGGGCTTGCCGTCATAATGGGCGTCGACGCATACGTCGCGCTGGCAGGCGAGCCCTTCCGCCGAGCAGGCCGCCGCGACGTCATCACCTTGGGCGATGCGTTCGAGCACGCGGTCGACTGACGCGGAAGCGGACATCAGACCTTGAAGACTTCGCGGGCGTCGGCGACGTGGCCGGTGATGGCGGCGGCGACGACCATGATCGGGCTCATCAGCACGGTACGACCGGTCTGCGAACCTTGGCGGCCCTTGAAGTTACGGTTAGAGGAGCTGGCGCAGAGCTGGTCGCCGACGAGCTTGTCGGGATTCATCGCGAGGCACATCGAGCAACCCGCGCCGCGCCATTCGAAGCCGGCCTCGGTGAAGACCTTGTCGAGCCCCTCATGGACGGCCTGGATGGCGGTGAGCTGGGAGCCGGGGACGACGATGGCCTTGACGCTCGGGCTGACCTTGCGTCCCTTGAGGTACTTGGCGGCTTCGCGCAAATCGGAGATGCGGCCGTTGGTGCATGAGCCGAGGAAGCAGACGTCGACCTTGGTGCCCTTGATCGGGGTGTTCGGCGACAGCTTCATGTGCGCATAAGCGTCTTCGGCGGTCTGACGGTCTGCGGCGTTGAGGGTCTCGAGCGCCGGCATCTTCTCGTCGATGAACACGGCCTGTCCCGGGGTGATGCCCCAGGTGACGGTGGGACGGATATCCTCGGCCTTGAAGACCTTGACGTCGTCGTACTGGCAACCGGGGTCGGATGCGAAGGAAGCCCAGCGAGCGACGGCGGCGTCCCAATCGGCGGCCTTCGGGGCGTAGGGCTTGCCCTTGATGTAGTCGAAAGTCTTCTGGTCCGGATTGACGTAACCGCAACGGGCGCCGCCTTCGATGGACATGTTGCAGACCGTCATGCGCTCCTCGAGGGAGAAGCCGTCGAAGGTCGTGCCGGCGTATTCGTAAGCGTAGCCGATGCCGCCGTTGACGCCGAGGACACGGATGATGTGCAGGATGACGTCCTTGGCGTAGACGCCGGGGGCGAGCTTGCCGTTGACCTCGATGCGGCGGACCTTGAGCGGGCTGAGGGCGAGGGTCTGGGTCGCGAGCACGTCGCGGACCTGCGTGGTGCCGATGCCGAAGGCGATCGCGCCGAACGCGCCGTGGGTGGCGGTATGGGAGTCGCCGCAGGCGATCGTGGTGCCGGGCTGGGTGATACCCTGCTCCGGACCGACCATGTGGACGATGCCCTGGGTGCCGGTCGTGGTGTCGAAGAAGCGGATGCCGTAGTCCTTGGTGTTCTTACGGAGGGCCTCGATCATCTCCTGGGCGATCGGGTCGGAATAGGGTTCCTTCAGCTCGTTGGTCGGGACGATGTGGTCGACCGTGGCGAAGGTACGCTGGGGGTACTTCACCTTGAGGCCCAGATCCCGGAGCATGCCGAAGGCCTGAGGGCTGGTCACCTCGTGGATGAGGTGCGTGCCGATGAACAATTGGGTCTGCCCGTTAGGCAGCTTGCGCACGGTATGCGCTTCCCAAACTTTCTGGAACAGGGTCTTGGCCATCTTGGTAAAAGGTGAAGGGTCAACGTAGGACGGGACGGGGGCTGGTCAATCCCGCAGGCGAACCTGGCCCGGGCATATTTCACGATAAAACACCCGCCACGAGGGGGCTGCCGCCGCCGTGTCTTGACCCGCTCGCCCCTCCCCTTCCATCCTGCCCCATGGCCCGCACGCTCACCCTCAGTTTCTCCTGCCCCGATACCAGCGGCATCGTGGCCGAGGTCTCCGCTTTCGTCGCCGGCCACCAGGGCTGGATCACGGAAGCCAGCCAGCATACGGAGCACGAGCTCTCCCGCTTCTTCATGCGCGTGGAGATCCGGGCCGACTCCCTCGGTTTCCCCGCAGTCGAGTTCGCGCAACGCTTCGCCCCCCTGGCCAAGAAGTTCGCGATGGACTGGAAAGTCTCCGACTCCGACCAGCCGCGCCGCGTCGTCCTGCTCTGCTCGAAACAGGAGCACTGCCTCTACGACCTGCTCGCCCGCCACGTGGCCCAGGATTTCCCGTTCGTGATCCCCTGCGTGGTCTCCAACCACGAGAACCACCGCAAGGTCGTCGAAGCCCACGGCATCCCGTTCCACTTCGTGCCGGTGACCCCTGAGGCGAAGCAGGCGGCTTACCGCAAGATGGAGCAGATCTTCCGCGACGCCAAGGCGGACCTCATCGTCCTCGCGCGTTACATGCAGGTGCTCGACGAGTCGATGTGCCGCGACTTCGCCGGCAAGATCATCAACATCCACCATTCGTTCCTGCCCTCCTTCGCCGGCGCCAAGCCTCACCATCAGGCCCATCGGCGCGGCGTGAAGCTCATCGGCGCGACCTGTCACTTCGTCACGCCGGAACTCGACGAAGGACCCATCGTGGAACAGGACGTGATCCGCATCGACCACTCCGACACGCCCGAAGACATGGCGCATCTGGGCAAGGACATCGAGAAGGTCGTGCTCGCCCGCGGCCTGCGCGCGGTCGTCGAGGATCGCGTGCTCCTGGCCGGCAATAAGACCGTTATCTTCCGTTAAAAACCGGCCCTTTCGAAGGGTTTGGCGTTGGCGGAGTCGGGCCTGGAAGGCAAGGTGAGGCAACCCCTCCCCATGCGCCTGCTTTGCGTCTCCTTGTTCGCGGTCTCCGTCGCTTTCGCCGCCGTCTCCCCCGAGGAGATCACCCCGACGAAGAAGAATCCCTTCGTGCCGCCCGCCGAAGCCGCCCGCGGCGAGATGGTCGAAGCCATCAAGGCCTACATGGCCAAGGAACCGGGTACCTTCGGAGCGCATGCCGCGGCGCACGACTTCCCGGGCATCGTCGAAGCCAAGGAACGAGTCACCCGCACGGTGACCTACGACTCCAACCTCGTCCACCGCTGGGACACCAAGGCCGGCAACGCGCCCAACCTCGCGACGAGCCCCGACGCCTGGCAGGAAACCGGACTCTATGCCGCCCCGGGCGAAGTCGTGGTCGTGAAGGTCGCCTCGATCCCGGAGAACCGCGTGGTGAAAGTCATCGTGGGGTGCCACCGCGACAGCCTGCTGAAGCTCGAGAAGTGGAACCGCTTCCCGGTCATCGCCCGCACGTTCGAACTCAAGGTCGGAGACAACAAGGTCGCCAACCCCTTCGGCGGCCAGCTCTTCATCCAGAGCTCGCATAAGGACTGGCGCAAACCGGTGAAGGCCTCGCCTTCGACTCCGCTGCAGTTCAGCAACGCCGTCGCGATGCCGACCTATGTCCTCGGCAAGGATTCGCCCGAAACCTGGATGAAGGCCAAGCAACTGCCCGCCCCGTGGGTCACCCTCATCGGCAAGCAGGTCATCCTCCACGTCCAGGCCTCCGAAGTGAAGAAACTCGCCGACCCGAAAGGCCTGCTGGAGTGGTGGGACAAGGCCATGGCCCTCGAAGACGACCTCATCGGGCTCGTCCGCCTCGCCCCCGAACGCGTCGTCCCCGACCGGCAGATCTCCGCCGGCTTCATGCACTCGGGCTACCCGTTCATGTGCTGGATCGATCCTTCGCAGAAGGATAGTGTCGACCTCCCCAAACTGACGAAGGAAGGCAACTGGGGCTTCTTCCACGAGCTCGGCCACAACCACCAGCGCACCGCCTGGACCTTCGACGGCCAGACCGAAGTGACCTGCAATCTCTTCTCGCTCTACGTGATGGAGAAACTCGTCGGCAAACCCCAGGGACGCGGCCACCCGGCGATGGAGAAGATCGACGAGCTCCTGGCGAAGCGCTTCGCCGCCGAACCGAACAAGGGGCCCTTCGAACAGCTGGCGACGTTCGTCGTGCTCATCCGCGCCCATGGCTGGGGCCCGCTTCGCGAGACGCTTCGCTCCTACGCGACCGCCGCGACCCCCGCGGGCGCTTCGAAGGAACAGCTGCAGAGCATCTTCGCCGAACGCTACGGCAAGGCCGCCAAGGCCGACGTCAGCGAGTATTTCGAGAAGATGGGCTACCACATCGAAGGCACGGCCAAGGCGGCCCTGAAGGGCTTCCCGGCCTTCAAGCCGACCCTGCCCTCGCCCGCCAAGTAACGCTCCGGCAACGGTTCGCAGGGCGACGCCTTCTGCCTCGCCCTGTGGCCGTATTTAAACTTAATACGCCACCGTCGGCCCTCACCGACGTCCCACGCCCATGTCCCTCATTTCCCGTCTTTCCGCCCGCCTGCAGAACCACCCCAAGCGCATCGTCTTTCCCGAAGGGGCCGACGCCCGCGTCATCCAGGCCGCCCGTCAGTTCGTCATCAAGAAGCTCGGCGTGCCGATCCTCGTCGGCGACCGCCAGCGCATCAAGGTCAACGCCGCCCGCCTGAACATCAGCCTCGAAGGCATCCGCGTCGTCGAACCGGAACGCAGCGACGAGCTGAAGGGGTTCGCCGAGAAGCTCGAATCCATCCAGCGCTACGGTAATACGAACCTCCAAGGCAACCCGGCCGAACTGGCCCTTAATCCGAACTACTTCGCGTGCCTGATGGTCGCCACCGGAGGCGCCGACGCCCTTATCTCCGGCGCGACCATGCATGCCGCCTCCGGCCTCCGCGCCATCCTTCAGGTGATGCCTCGCCAGCAGGGCGTCGAGACGGTGTCATCGATGCAGATCCTCGAATCCGAAGAAGGCAAGTTCGGCATCGAAGGCGTGCTCTTCCTCGCGGATTGCGGCGTCATCCCGGAACCGACCGCGGAGCAGCTCGCCGATATCGCGGTGACGACCGCCGGCCTCGCCGGCCACCTGACCAACACGACCCCGAAGGTCGCGATGCTCGCCTACTCGACGCACGCCTCCAACCCCCGCCTGGCCTCGGTGAAGAAAGTCCAGGTCGCCACCGACCTCGCCCGCCGCAAGGCCCGTGAACTGGGCATCACCTGCGATATCGACGGCGAGATGCAGGCCGACGCGGCGATCAATCCCTTCGCGGCCCAGTCCAAGGAAGTCGAAGGCGCCGTCGCCGGCCGCGCGAGCGTCCTGATCTTCCCCGACCTGAACGCCGGCAACATCGCCTCGAAGATGGCCCAGCACATCGCCGACATCCCGGCCTACGGCCAGATCCTCACGGGCCTCGAGCGCCCCGCCGCGGAGATCTCCCGCGGCGCCAGCGCCCACGACATCTTCGGCACGGCGGTCATCGTCGCCGCCCAGGCGGTCGACAAGTCCTACCTCTTCCCGAAGCTCAAAGACGGCCCCGCCGCCTGACCATGGCCGCCCGCAAGCGCTTCGCAGAGAACATCCCCGGGCTGCTCCTGCGCCCGATGAACCTCGATACGCGGCGGATCTTCGTCGCGGCGACGCGTATGAACGACGGCAAGACGACGACCTGCCTCGGCCTCACGGCCGCGCTGCAGGCGATGGGACTCCACGTCGGCTACATCAAGCCGATCGCCCAGCGCGTGGTGATGTCCGGCGAAGACCAGGTCGACGAAGACACGCTCCTCATCGACGGGCTCTTCGACCTCGACATCCCGATCGCGGCGATGTCCCCGGTCGCCATCGGCCCGGACTTCACGAAGCAGTACCTCGAGAATCCTGATGAGATCGGACCGCAGCTGAAGGACCGCATCTGCCGCGCCTTCGACCGCACGGCCTACGGCAAGGACATCGTCGTCGTCGAAGGCTCCGGACACGCCGGCGTGGGCTCCGTCTTCGGTGCCTCCAACGCCGACAACGCCCGCGTGCTGGGCTCTAAGGCGATCATCGTCGCCGCCGGCGGCATCGGCAAGCCGATCGACGAGATCGCCCTCAACAAGGCCCTCTTTGACAAGGCCGGAGTGGAAGTCGTCGGCGCGATCATCAACAAGGTCCTGCCCGACAAGATCGACTTCATCCGCGATTTCGCGGGTCGCGGCCTCCGCCGCCTCGGCGTCCCGCTCCTTGGCGTCGTGCCTCTGCAGGAGATGCTGGTCTACCCGAACCTCGATCAGGTGGCCGATGAGACGAAGGCCCGCTGGATCCACCAGCCCGAAGGCCTCCGCCGCGTCCGCCGCGTGGTCATCGGAGCGATGTCCGCCCGCCGTTGCGCCGAGTACCTGCGCACCCCCGGCACCCTCGTCATCGTCCCGGGCGACCGCGAAGACCTGCTCGAAGCCTTCCTTGCCGCCGCCGGCGCGAAGTCCCTCACGGGCGTGATCTTCTCCAACGGTCTGCTGCCCAACGACGACATCGTGCGCCGCATGAAGGAAGCGGGTATCCCGATGGCGGCCGTCGAAGCCGAGTCCTTCGCGGTCACCGCGCGCATCAACAACATGTCGGTGAAGACGATGCGCCAGGACGCCGACAAGATCCCGGTCATCCAGAAGATGATCTCGGAATCCGTCGATATCCAGGGCCTGCTCCGCTCGCTCTGAGGCGTGCTCAGGCGTCCTGCTTGTCCGCGGTGATGCGTCCGTAGAGCCAGGCGATGCCGAAGAAGGCGACCGCGACGGCCCCGCAGGCCGCGACACGGCCCAAGAGGTCGGTGATGTCGTGCGAAAGGACACGGATCGTCGCGACGACCAGCCCAAGCAGCCCCAGCATGCGCAGCGAACGCGTCGCCAGCAGGTGGCCGATCGCGAACGTCAGCACGGAAGCCAACGCCCAGAACAGCGAGACCCCGGCGCCGGGCAGATTCCTGAACAGATCGAAAGCGACCACGAAAAGCATCACGCCGCCGAGGCATGCGCGCTGCACCGTCCCCCAGACGCCTTGTTCCTTGGTATGCACGACGAGGACATGCAGCAGACAGGCCAAGCCGAGAAGGATGAGCGGAGCCTGCGCCAAACCGACTGACCGACCGCCTCCGATGCCTGCGCTCAAGGCCTGGACCCAGAAACCGGCCAGTGCGCCGAGCGCGCTTAGCGAAAGGTCGGAAGACAAGACGCCCAGTCTGCGTAAGCCAAAGGTAAGTGTGACCAAGATCGAAGCACCCAGGCACCAGGTGAACGACACCATCCAAGGCGGAGCATAACCTCCAGGCAAGCTAGGCATCAGCAAAGCGGCCACATGCTGTGCGAAGGCGTAGACGACGGCGGCGGACGCAAAGGACAACGCATGGCGCAGGAAACTTACCCCGGCTCCTTCGCGGCCGACCAGGCGCCAAAGCCCGATGACATTGATGACCACGACCTGGGCAGCCCAGAAAGCCGCCCAGGTCGACGGAGTCCGATGGAAGACGGTCACGAAGGCCGTGAAGACGAAACACGGCGACGCCGCCCAGACGAGCGCCGGACGGAAACGAAGGGCGGCGACCGCGAGCAGCACCACCCAAGGCCAGCCGGCATCCGCCCGCGGGAGACGATCCTGGACGGAAAGCGCGACGAGAGCCAAGCCAAGGACGCCGACGATGCGACGGAACTGCTGATGTCCGGACGACCGTTCCCAATCCTCACGGAAAGCGAGCATGGCACCCAGGACGCCGATGCCGGCCAGCCCCAACCAAGGCTGCGCGGGAGGATGGTCGAGGAAGGCGTAGACGGCGACGCCGGCGAGAGTTTCGGAAGCCCAGCGGACGAGCTCCGAACGCGTGCGCGTCCCGACGACCAAGGTCGCCGCGGCAGCGAGCGCCCAGATCAGCCAGACGAGATGTGGGTCGACCAGCCACGCCAGTCCGGCCCCGACGAAGCCGACGGCGGCCAAGAGCAGGACTTCGCTCACCAGATGATTCCGACGATGCTCCACATAGCCGGCGATGCTCGCCACGGCGGCGATCAGGAGAGCCACGGTCGCGCGATCGTTCTCGCCGCCACGAGCCAGGAAGAGCGTGAGGAACGCAGGGGCGAAGAAGCTGGCGAGCTGGAAGGCGGAACGGGCATCGCGGCCAAGCAAGACGGTGTCGTCCTTCACCAGACGCTCGCCCAGCCAAAGCACGAGGAAGGCACCGAGGGCGACGAGCTGCAGGGGCAGATAATTCGCCTCCTTGCTCGGCATGGCGTCATACAGGAACAGCAGGCAAACCTGCGAACCGATCAGGCCGAGGACCCCCGCTGAACCCCACGGACCGCGCACCATCAGGATCACGCCGATCAGCGCGACCAAACCAGCGCCGATGGCCGTCGGCCAAGGCGCGGACCCGGTGCCGATGGAGAAATACACGGCCACCGCGGCGAACACGACGCCGAGCTGACCGAAGAGCTTGCTGCCCCTCCAGAGAGCCAGCCCTGCCACGACCAGCGCGACGGCGAACTGCACCGCTGCGGCCTGCGCCGGGGTATCGCAGACCCGCATCTTATCGAGGCCATAGGTGGCCCAAGCGGCGAACTGCCAGACGCCGAGACCGGCTGCGGCGAGCACTTCGCCGAGATCCTTACGCTTGGCCGTCAGACGCAGACCGCCCCAGAAAAGACCGGCGCCGACCAAGGCGACTTCAAGGACGCGCACGATGGGTGGAATCGTCGAACGGAGGTTAAGCCAGATTCCCAAGAAGACGACGGCGGCGACGGCCAGCAAGCCGCCGACACGCACGGCCCACCAGGCGCCGAGAGCGTATTCACCCTTAAGGTCGGCAGGCGGCAGAAGGCCCAGGTCACGCAAACGGGCGAACAACGGATCCGGCTCCGGAGCGTCCGGGTAAGTTGCCGATAAGACCTTGGCGGGTAACGGAGGAGGCACCATCGGAGAGGCTGCCGCGACGGGAGCCACCACGGGAGCCGGGACAGGTTCCGCGGCTGGGGCGCGGGTGTCTGACGGCCGGGCGGAAGTGGCGATCGGCATACGGTCGGCGATCGTCATGAGCTGACGCTCCAGCGTCTTCACCTGGCTGATCAGGATGAAAAATCGCACCGGCAGGTAGATGATGAAGGCGAAGAACGCGATTCCAGCGATCACGCCAAACAGGGTTTCAATGTCCATGGAAGGAATCTGACCAAGAAACGGCCCGATGCGAGAACTTGGTAGTCCGATACCTATCGAAAAGACCGATGAGGCTCAGGCGACGCGGGCCCCGCCCAACCAGACTCCGGCGACCTTCGGCACGTCCGCCGAGCCATCCCAATGCCATGCCACCAAGTCAGCAGGCTTGCCGACGGTCAGAAGACCCCGCCCCCCCACAAAGCGGCCCGGAACCTCCGTCATCAAGGCGATCGCCTCACCCAAGGGCAGGCCGACCTGATTCACCAAGACAGGAACGGCCGCGATCAATGGCAATGCCGCCCCGGCGAGGTAATTGCCCGTACCGTCATCAATCGCAAGGAAACCATCGGCCCGCAACTCCACCTTGCCGCCGATCGACGTCTCATACTTGCCGGCCGGCAGTCCGCCGAGCGCCACGGTGTCAGAGACGATCAGCGTCCGGTCAGGGCCTTTCGCGCGCAGCATGACCTTGAGCTGGGCCGGCGTAAGGTGATGGCCATCGGCGATGAACATGGCGGTGAGGCGATCGTCCGCCAGCTGCGGCCAGAGGTGGTTATGGCGGCGATTCAGCATCGCGTGGGAACCGTTGCCAAGATGCGTCGAAAGGCTCGCGCCGGCGTCGACCGCCGCGGCGATCTGTGCGGAGTCCGCCGAGGTATGCCCGAGGGACACCATGACGCCGGACTTCACGAGATGCCGAACATAAGCCGGTGACTCGGGCCAATGCGGGGAAAGCGTGACGAGTTTCACCAGGCCTCCAGCGGCCTGCTGCCACCGGTCGAACTCGGCGACGGAAGGCGGACGCACGTCGGCGGCCGGATGCGCGCCACGCGGACCGTCCTCCGGCGCGATATGCGGGCCTTCGACATGGATGCCGGCGACCATCGCGGCGACGTCAGCGTGCTGCGCGCAGGCCTCCCGGATGACCTTCAAGGCGGCGAGGATGCGAGCCTCGGGAGCGGTGATGACCGTGGGCAGGAAAGTCGTGACACCCGCCTTCAGCAAAGCCCCGCAAAGCGCACGCACCGTCGCGACGTCAAGCGTCGGTCCGTTGAGGTCATGCCCGGCATAACCATTGACCTGCAGGTCGACCAAGCCCGCGTTGAGCCACTGCTTCTCGTCGTGGTCATGGCGCTCGACCGACTTGATCACCCCGCCCTCGGTCGTGATCGCGATGCCTTTGCCCGTCGAGGGATCGCGACCGAGGATACGCTGGGAAGGAGCGGCGGACACGGCTCAGCGGGCGAGCTCGGAAGCGGAGGCTTCGTCGAGATACAGCGTGCAATCGGCGTGCTGCTGGACGACGGAAGCGGGACAGGCCGGCGTCACCGGACCTTCGACGGTTCCTTTCACGGCCGCGGCCTTCCGCCGGTCCGGCACGGACAGGATGATGCAGGCGCTCTTCATAATCTGACGGATCGACATCGAGACGGCCTGCTTCGGCACGTCATCGAAGGTCGGGAACCAACCTTCGCCAAACTGCTGCTGGCGGCAGGCATGGTCCAGGTTCACCACGATATAAGGCACTTCGGTCGTGAAATCGGCGGGCGGGTCGTTGAAGGCGAGGTGAGAATTCTCACCGATGCCGGCGAAGCAGAGGTCGATCGGACAAGCGGCGATCCGCTCGTTGAGTCGCTTGAGTTCGGCGGCCAGGTCCTTGGCATCGCCGTCGACCGGGGTGAAGTGCGGCTTGGCCGGGAGCAGGCTGACAAAGCGCTCCCGCAGGTACTTGCGGAAGCTGGCCCCGTGCGATTCCGGCAGGCCGACATACTCGTCCAGATGAAAGACCGTGACCTTGGACCAATCGATGCCCGGCTCCTTGACGAGGCACTTCAGGGTCTCGAATTGGCTGGCGCCGGTGGCGACGATGATGTTCGCGCGGCCTTTCTTCGCCAAGACGTCCCGAAGCACCTTGGCGCCTTGGGCGGAAGCGGCCTGGCCCATCGCGGCGGCATCTTTCAGTTTCAGGATTTTCATGAAATAGGGGTGAACCCGAATCTGCCGTCGCAGGGAAAACGGGCAAGCGTCGAACCGCGCGCATTTGGCAGGTATCGGCCAAATAAACCCCCGCGACCTGCTTGTCCCCGGACCGCCATCACGCTAAGGCTATGCGCATGAACAAGGCACACCCCGCCCTGCTATCCCTCTTCGTCGCGCTGACGCTCGTCGGCGCCGACAAGCCAGCGGCTTCCGGCCACGCCCCCGTGCGCGACGAGGCTTGGATGAACGAGCGACCTGCCGACAACAAGAAGGTCTACAGCGGCCAGCAGCTCGACACCGTCGGCGAACTGGTGGACATCCCGGGGCGCCTCCTGGCCATCGAGTTCGCCCGCGGCGGCAAGTTCCTCCTCGTCAAGACCACCACGGTGCTCGCGAGCCTCGACGCTTCGACGATGCAGGTCGTCCAGAAGGCCGACTATCCGATCGTCAAAGGAGGCGGCTCGATGCACGGACTCGCCGTGTCGGCGGACGGAGCCAGCGTGCTCGTCTCGGGCGGACGCACCCACCTCTATCAAGCCAGGATCGCCGAAGACGGCAAGATCGCCTGGGGCGCATCGATCGACGTCTCGGGCGGCGCCAAGAACGTGAATCCGCTGGGCATCGCGCTGACGGCGGACGGCAAGCAGGCGCTGGTGGCCCTCTCGATGACCAATCAGCTCGCCTTGGTCGACCTGACTCAGGGCAAGGTCGTCACGACCGTCGGCGTGGGCGTCTGTCCTTACGGCGTCACGCTATCCTCGGACGGCAAGACCGCCTTCGTCTCCAACTTCGGCGGCAACGCCCCCGGAGCGGAAGACCTCGCCGAGGCCTCCGGCGGCACGCTGGTTGCGGTCGACAAACGCTCGGTCGCACTGCGCGGCACCCTGAGCTTCGTCGACGTCGGCGCAGCCTCCTTGCGCGAAACCGGACGGACCGAAGTCGGCCTCCATCCTTCCGAAGTCCTGCTCGACGCCCCGCGTCAGCGTCTGTTCGTAGCCAACGTCGGCGGCGACAGCGTCAGCGTGATCGACACCAGGAGCCGCAAGGTCGCGCGGACCTTGGACACCAAGCCGGACGCCGACCTGCCCTGGGGCATGCTCTCCGACGGACTGGCGCTCTCCGCCGACGGCAAGGAACTTTTCGTGGCCAACGCCGGCATCAACGCCGTCGCATGCGTCGACCTCGCTTCGCCCCAGGTCGCGCCTAAGCTCATCCCTTCCGGTTGGTATCCCGGAGCCGTCCGCGTCCGCGACGGACAGCTCTTCGTGGGCAATGTCCGCAACGGCGTCCAGAAGGTGGCGATCCCGACTGCGGCGAAGACCGTGGCCGAATACGACGCCCGCGCCCGCGACGCCGCCCACCTCGCCCACGCCCTCCGTTACGCCAAAGGCCCGCTGACGACCACCGCCACGGCGGCGCCCGTCCCCGTGCCGGCCGAAGTCGGCCAGCCTTCGTCGATCAAGCACGTCGTCTACATCATCAAGGAGAACCGCACCTTCGACCAGGTCTTCGGCGACATGAGCCGCGGCAATGCCGAGCCGAAGCTCGTCCTCTTCCCCCGCGACGTGACCCCGAACCACCACGCGATCGCCGAGCGCTGGCCGCTGCTCGACAACTACTACTGCAACGGCGTGAACTCCTCCGACGGCCACGCCTGGGCCGACCAAGGCATCGTCGGCCCCTACCGCGAGAAAGACCGCGTCGGCTACCGCTGCGCCTACGACTTCGGGACGGATTCGCTCTTCTTCGCCGGCTGCGGCTTCATCTGGGACCATGCCCTGCTCCACGGGCGGTCCTTCCGCAACTACGGCGAGATGGACAAACTGACGAAGATCCAGGGAAAGACCTACGACGACTTCTTCACCGACCGCCAGAACGGCGGCGGGAAGACGGCCTTCACCACGACCTTCTTCGTCGACGCCCTGCGCCGCTACAGCTGCCCGGGCTACCCCGGCTGGGAGATGGCGATCCCCGACCAGACCCGCGCCGACCATTTCCTGAAGGACCTCGCGGAACTGGAGAAGAAAGGGACGTTCCCCGACCTGACGATCATCTACCTCCCCAACGATCACACCGCCGCCGAGCTGACCGCGAAATCCTACGTGGCGGACAACGACCTCGCGCTCGGGCGTGTCATCGAAGGCCTTTCGAAGAGCCGCTTCTGGAAGGACATGGCGATCTTCGTCAACGAGGACGATCCGCAGACCGGCGGAGACCATGTCGACGGCCATCGTTCGTTCTGCCTCGTCGTCAGCCCTTACGCCAAGAAGGGCGCGCTCATCAGCAAGTTCTACAACCAGACCTCGGTGCTGCACACGATGTCCCGCATCCTCGGCCTCCCGCCGATGAACCAGGTGGTCGCAGCCTCGCCGACGATGGAGGACTGCTTCACGAACCAACCCGACTTCGCTCCCTACGTCGCGCTGACGCCGGCGCAGAAGCTCAACGAGAAGCGCCCGGCGGCGAAGAAAAAGACCGGCTTCTGGCCGCCCTTCCCCGTCGGGGACGATCGCCTGACCGCGCAGTTCGAAGCGCTGGACTTCAGCGAGCCTGACCGCGCCGACGACGATACGCTCAACCGGGCGATCTGGGCGCAGACCCGCCCGGGCGAGCGCTATCCTCGCGAGTTCATGGGCGCGCACGGCAAAGGCCTCAAGGCCCTGGGCCTGCAGCTTGATCCGGCGGCGGATGACGATGACGACGAGTAAGCCCCGCCGTCCTTAGCCGACGAAGTTCATCCCGCGCATCGTACCCGTCGACGAGGCGAACTTATCGGCGTCGATGCCCATGCGCTGGAGCATCGAGACGAAGAGGTTCGGCAAGGGGTAGTTGTGCTCGGTGTCGAAGACGAGGTGCTGGCCGTGGTTGAAGCCGCCGCCCATGAACAGCGTCGGCAGGTTCGTCGTCGTGTGGGCGCTGGCGTTGCCGAGATTGCTGCCGTAGAGGATCATCGTGCGGTCGAGGAGCGGCGCGCCGTCCTCCTTCGAGGCCTTGAGGTCTTCCATCAGCTTCGCGAGCAGGCGCATGTGCATGCTGTCGATGTCCTTGAGCTGCGAGAGCTTCTTGGCCGACTTGCCATGGTGCGAAAGGCTATGGTAACCGTCGGTCGTCGTATGGACGTGGTCGATGTCGAGGGCGGGCGTGTTGACGCTGTCCAGCATGAGGGTCACGGCGCGCGAGGAGTCCGTCTCGAAACAGAGGCGGGCCATGTCGTACATCAGGCGGACCTTGTCCATGTATTCCTTGGGGCTGCTCGGATCGAGGGGCGCGGAAGTCTTGGCGACCGGACGGGGCTTCTTCTCCCACTCCTTCGACATCTGCATGCGCTGCTCGAGTTCGCGGACGCTGGTGAAATACTGGTCGAGACGGTCGCGGTCCTGCGCGCCCATCGTGCGACGCAGCTCGCCGGCCTGGCCGCCCACGGCGTCCAGGATGCTCTGGCCGAGCTGGAGACGACGTTCCTGGGCCTGCACCTCGGCGGCGGAACCGCCCATGAACATCTTGCGGAAGACCTCGGAGGCCTTCTCTTCCGTCGGGATCATCACGCCGCCGGCCGTCCACGAAAGGCTGCGCGAGCCGCGGGCGCAGTTGACGCCCAGGGTCATCGACGGGAACCGGGTCAGGTGGCCGATGCGCTCGGCGACGAACTGGTCGAGGGAGATCGTGTTGCGGAAGCCGCCGCTGCTCGGATGCGGAGCCGCCGTCAGGAAACAGTTGTCGGCCGGATGACCGCCGTCGACGTCGGGATGGGAGACGCCCGAGAACACGCTGAAGTCCTTGCGATGCGCCTGCAGCAGCTCGAGATAGGGCGAGGCCTTGTAATCCTTGCCCTTGCCGGTCGGGAAGAAGTAATCGGGCACCAGGCCGAGATTGTTGCAGATGCCCAGCATGCGGCGGGGCTTGGCCGTCGCCGGAGCCGCGGCCGCGAAGGCCGGCGTCATCGCGTCGAGCATCGGCAAGGCGAGCAGCACGCCGGTGCCCGCGAGGAAGCGGCGGCGGGAGACGGAGCGCTTGAACGCGACGTAGGGCGCATTGGCCGGATTGAGGAACGAGGAAGACATCGGGGTAAGATTACTTGTTGAGGAAAAGGTCGCTTGAAACAAGCCCATGGATGAGGTCGCGGACGCCGTAATGCCCTTCCTTGGCCTGGTCGAGGACCGCCTCGACCTTGGGACGGTCGGAGAAACCGACGGGGGCGCCGGTGGCGAAGACCGTGAGTTGTCCGACGATGTTGCGCGCCAGCTGACGGTCGTCGGCGCCGACGATCTTCTTAAATTCGCGGATGTCCTTGAACTTCTTGCCGTCGAGTTCGCCGTAGGCCTCGACCGGCAAGGCGTTATGGAAGGCATACTTCTGTCCGTTCTTGCCGATGCCGACCTCGGGGGTCTTGCCGTCGAGGGCGCGGTAGCGGTCACGGAAGCCGCCCATGACGTCGAAATTCTCCAAGGCGAAGCCGGGCGGGTCGATCTTGGTGTGGCAGGCGGAACAGGACTCGAGCTTGCGGTGCTTCTCGAGCTGCTGGCGGATCGTGGTGGCGCCGCGCGTGTCAGGCTCGACGGCCGGCACGCTGGTAGGAGGGGGCGGCGGCTTGCGGCCGAGCACGCGCTCCATGATCCACGCGCCGCGGGTCACGGGCGAAGTCGTGGTGCCGTTGGCGGTCACCTTCAGGACGGCGGCCTGCGTCATGAAACCGCCGCGCACGCTGTCCTTGGGCAAGGCGACCTTCTGGAGCTTCGCGCCGGCCACGGGAGGCAGCTGGTAGAGCGTCGCCAGGCGTTCGTTGACGAACACGAAATCGGCGTCGACGACGTTGCGGGCAGGCAGGTTGCCGCGGATGAGCTCGGCGAAGGTGGCATGGCTTTCGTCGCGCGCCGATTCGACGAGATGGTCGTCGAGATAGTAATCGGGGTACAGCAGGTTGTCGGGGTCGTTGGCGCCGGCCTTGCGGAGGTCCAGCCAGTAGTCGGTGAACGTATCGACGAAACGCGAGGAACGCTGATCCGCCAGCAGGCGTTCGGTCTGTTCGCGCAGGACCTTCGGCTCATGCAGGGTGCCGGCGTCGGCCAGCGACCGGAGCTGGGCATCCGGCGGGGAATTCCAGAGGAAGTAGGCCAGACGGGCGGCCAAGGCGTGGTCGTCGAGGCGGCCGGGCTTTTCCTGCAGATAGAGATACGTGGGCGAGCAGAGCACGGCGGTATAGCCGGCGAGCATGGCCTCGGCGAACGTGCTGCCCGACTTCATCGCGCCGAGGACGACAGGCAGGAAGCGCACTTCCTCCTGCGCGGAAACGGGCGAGCGGTATGCCTGCCTCACGAAACGGCGCAGCAACCGCTCGGCCTCCTTCGGAGCGTCCGCGGTCTCGACGTCGTAGCGGAGCGGCGAACCGACGGCGCGCTTCGGCGGCAGCTTGTCGAACAGCACGGCATACGGAGCAGACGGCCACGAGGGAGCCAGCGGGCCTTCGACCTCGATCCAGCGCATCACCAGTCCCGGCTGGCCTTCGGGCGTCGCGAGAGGATTCTGCGCGCGGCTGGCGCCCGGACGGGAACGGTAGAAGCGCACGGTGTCGATCTGGATGGTCTCGCCGGCCTTGAGGACGACATCGAGCTCGTTGACGGTCACCTCGGGATTGAAGTCGACGTTGCCGATGCGGCGCAGGATGCGCGGATGCGTCAAGGCATAGACCGTGACCGGCTCCGGACGATGGCCCTTGGAGATGTCATCGAGGTCGGGGATATACCAGCGCGCCGGGCCCTTGCCGGTGGCCTTGCCCGGCCCGACCCAGACGGAATGACCGCACAGCTTGAGCTTATATCGTCCGTCGGCCGGAGCGTGGAACGTGCCGAAGTTGGGCTCCACCGGCTCATAGGCGCCATGCACGACGCCCACGCCTTCCTCGTCGCGGAGCTTCGGATCCGACTTGCCGACGGTCATCTTGGCATCGCCGCGGCGGACGTCCGGCTGGCCGGCGAACCCGAGAGTCGGAAAGGTCGCGCGCTCGGGCGAAGTGTTGAACTCCGAGAACTTCATCTTGCCGGTATAGCTGCCCTGCTGGCGGGCGTAATAGCGCTTAGGAGACGCATCGGGCTTCTCGACCGAGGAAAGGAAGGCCGACTTCAGGCCGGCTTCGGCGGCCGTGAGGTAGCGTTGCAGCTGCACATGCGAGACGTCGAGGGCCTGACCGGTCTTGTTGAAGCGGAAGGCGTCCGTGTCTTCGGGCAGGATCTCCTTCAGGTCCAGCCAAGGAGCCTGCAGGAGGTCGCGCACGGCGTTCTCGTATTCGAAACGGTTCATGCGGCGCTCGACCGACCGACCCTGCGAAGCGAAGCGGGTCGACTCCTGGCGGACGAGGAGAGCGGAAAGGTCGGCGAGATAGGCGGATTGCTGGGCGGCGTCCGGACGGGCCTTCTTCTTCGGAGGCATCTCGCCGCTCGCGGTACGGTCGAAGACCTTGACCCAGGCGTCGAACGACTTCGGGTCGGACAGGTCGGACTTCAAGGCGGTCAGGTCGAGCCCGCCCTTCTTCGTGTCGGCGTCGTGGCATTCCACGCAGTTCTTCTCCAGGAACGGCGGCAGCGCGCCGAAGGAAACCAAGGGCGAGAGGAAGAGACCGAACAAGGCGAAGCGGAAAAGCATGAAAGGCAGCCATTAAGACAGCCGAACCGAGCAAGGGTTGCCAAGGTAAACCACCCAGCAATGGGCACTTTTGCCGAGAATTAAGCCCCAAACGTCGGGGATTGTGGCACCCTGCGTTCCCCCCTGCCCTGCGGCATGCTCTCTGTCATCCGTTCCGCCGCCTTAGTCGGCGTCGAAGCCGTCCCCGTGGAGATCGAGGTCAACTCCGGCGAGATGGGCGAATTCGGACTCTGGTTGGTCGGCCTGCCGGATGCGGCGGTCAAGGAATCGGAAGAGCGGGTGCAGTCGGCGCTCCAGAACAGCGGCCTCCGCCTGCCGGAGACCCGCACCACGATCAACCTGGCCCCGGGCGACCTGAAGAAGGAAGGCGCGATCTACGACCTTCCCATCGCCTTGGGGATCGCGGCGTCGACGGGTCAGCTCGACCGTGCGTCCCTGAAGCACTACCTCATCGCGGGAGAACTCGGGCTCAGCGGCGCGACGCGCCCCGTGCGCGGCGGCGTGGCGATGGCCATCCTCGCCAGAAAATCCGGGCTACGCGGCGTCATCCTGCCGCGTGCTTCCGCCGAGGAGGCCGCGCTGGTCGGCGGCATCGAGGCCATTCCGGCGGATACGCTCGACGGCGCGCTCCGTTTCCTCACGGGCGAGCGCAAGGTGGCGCCGCTGACGGCGACGCAGCCAGGCGAACCTCATTCGGCCGAGGGACAGCCTGACTTCTCGGAAGTGAAGGGACAGGCGGCCATCCGGCGCGCGGTGGAGGTCGCGGCGGCAGGCGGGCATAACCTCCTCATGATCGGCCCGCCCGGCTCAGGGAAGTCGCTCATCGCGAAACGCATCCCCACGATCCTGCCGCAGCCCGATGCGGAGGAGTTCCTGGAGATCCTCGGGGTGCATTCGGCGGCAGGCATGGGGCTGGCCGAGGCGCGACGCGGCTGGCAGCGCCCCTTCCGCTCACCGCATCACACCATCAGCGACATCGGCCTCATCGGCGGCGGCGCCATCCCCGGCCCGGGCGAAGTCTCGCTCGCGCACCTCGGCGTGCTCTTCCTGGACGAGCTGCCGGAGTTCCGCCGCTCGGCGCTCGAAGTGCTGCGTCAACCGCTCGAAGACGGACAGGTGACCGTCTCCCGCGCGGCGGCCAAGGTCACCTTGCCCTCCCGGCTGATGCTAGTCGCGGCGATGAACCCTTGTCCCTGCGGCCATCTCGGCGACCGACGACGCGAGTGCCGCTGCTCGCCGATGCAGGTGCGGAAATACCGGGGCAAGATCTCAGGCCCGCTCCTCGATCGCATCGATCTCCAGGTCGAGGCGCCTGCCTTGACCCTGGAGGAGCTACGCGACGCCGCGCCCGGCGAGCCCTCCGCCGCCATCCGCGAGCGCGTCGAAGCGGCGCGGGCGAAGCAACGCCTCCGTTTCGGCAGCCGGACCGGCGGTTGCAACGCCCTGCTGGGCGGACGCGAACTCCGCGAATGTTGCCTGCTTGAGAAGGCCCAAGGCGACCTGCTCCAGCAGGCGATGGAAAAGCTCGGCCTTTCGGCCCGGGCCTACGACCGCATCCTGCGCGTCGCCCGCACCATCGCCGACCTCGCCGGCGCCGACCGGATCGCCACGGCGCATCTCCTGGAGGCGATTCATTACCGATCGCTGGACCGTTCCTGAAAAACGCTCGCCCGCACCCGGGAAATGCCTCCAATAAGGACCTCCCCATGAAAACCCTGCACAAGCTCGGGCTCGTCTGCCTGCTCGCTCTCCTGGCCCTGCCGCTCGGCGCCGCCGAGAAGATCCGCGTCCTGATCATCGACGGACGCAATAATCACGACTGGGTCCGTACGACCGAGTCCTGCAAGGCGACCCTCGAAGCGACCGGCCTCTTCAAGGTCGACGTCTCGACCGCCCCTGCCGCCTTCGCCAAGCCCAGGCCGGGCAAGCCCAAGGCCGGCGACGCCGCCGCGAAGAAGGCCTTCGACGCCGCCATGAAGGAATGGAACGCCGAAGAATCCGCCTTCAACAAGGACCATGCCGCCGAATGGGAACAGTGGGTCCCGAAGTTCTCCGACTACCAGGTCGTCGTGAACAACTACAACGGCCAGGAATGGGGCGGTGCCATGAAGGACGCCTTCACCGAGTTCGTGCTGAACGGCGGCGGCCTGGTCAACGTCCACGCGGCCAACAACGCCTTCGCCGGCTGGGATAACTTCAACGAGATGATCTGCGCCGGCTGGCGCGGAGCCACCTTCGGCAACCGCATCGCCGTCGACGACAAGACGGGCCACGCCGTCGCCCTCGTCGACGCCGACGAGAAGATCACCACGAAGGGCTTCGGCTCCGGCCACGGCGCCAAGCACGCCTACACGCTCAAGACCCGCGACGCCACGCACCCGATCATGCAGGGCCTGCCGGCCGAATGGCTCCATGCCACGGATGAACTCTACGGCCGCATGCGCGGCAGCGCCGACCACATGCACGTTCTCTCAAGCTCCTACTCCAAGCCCGAAGCCGGCGGCACCGACATGCACGAACCGATGGTCTGGTACGCTCCCTTCAACAAGGGCCGCGTCGTCACGACTTCCATGGGCCACCTCTGGGTCGGCGACACTTCGTTCGACGCCCTGCATTGCGTCGGCTTCCAGACCATCCTCGCCCGCTCCACCGAATGGGCCGCGACCGGCAAGGTCACCCTGCCCGTCCCGGAAGGTTTCCCGACCCTCGACAAGACGAGCGTCATCGAGCCGTCCAAGGTCGTCTGGAAGAAGTAAGCCTCTTCCGTCCGGACCGACGAAGGCCCGCCATTGCGCGGGCCTTCTGCTTTTCAGGCGAAGCGGCGCATCGCCACGCCGACCGTCGCGCAGATCTGTTCCGGCGAAAGACTGATGCTGACGTGCAGGCACTGCTCGGTCGCGAGGTTCGGTCGTTCCAGCGTGGCGAGCTGGCTGCCGAGCAGGCCCGGCGGCATGAAGTGCCCCTTGCGGGCGTCGAGGCGGGCCTGCAGGAGTTCCTGGCTGCCGTCGAGGAAGACGAAGAAGAGGTCGGCGTCCCCTTCGCGGAGTCGGTCTCGGTAGGCCTTCTTCAGGGCGGAGCACGTCACGACCATTGCTTCGCCGTGGGCCTTACCCTCGGCGAGACGCGCGGCCATCGCGGCGAGCCAGCCGGCCCGGTCGGCGTCGGTCAGCGGCGTGCCCGCGCTCATCTTCGCGATGTTCTCCGGCGGATGAAAAAGGTCGGCCTCGATCAGCGTCGCGCCGGTGCGCTGCGCGTACATCTCCGCCACGGTGCTCTTGCCGCAGCCGGAGACGCCCATGAAGACGAGGTTAGGATGGGCCATGGCCGCTCAGAGATTGATCGTGCGGCCTTCGCGGAAAGACTGGTCCGCCGCGGCGACGATGCGCATCGAGTTCACGGCGTCGTCCATGTGCGCGGTGAGGTCGATGTCTTCGCGGATGGCCTTCTCGAAATAAGCCTGCTCCCGCTCGCAAAGTCCGTCATGGCCGGGGTCGGCCTCGGTCGGGACGAGCTGGTCGGGCTTGGCGAACCTGCCGTCGGCGCCGAGCGCCGCGTGGTGCACCTTCAGCGCCTGCGCGCCGGTATGTCCGTCGACGTCGGCCGAATTGCCTTCCTGCGAACCCTTGCCGGCCACGATGGTCACGGAACCCTTAGGGCCCACGACATCCTTCACGAAGAAAGCCTCCTCGGACATCATCGGACCCCAGCCGGCCTCGTACCAGCCGACGGATCCGTCGGCGAACGTCACCTGGAGCTGACCGTAATTGACCATGCCCGCGGGCAGTTCGTCGGACAGGCGGGCGCCGATGCCGGAGACCCGGACCGGCCGGCTGCCGGTCATGAGGCACATCACGTCCACGTAATGCACGCCGCAGTCGACGATGGGGCTGCACGTCTGCATCAGCGCGCGATGCGTCTTCCAGTTCTCGCCGGAACTCTGCTGGTTGAGGTTCATGCGCATGACGAGCGGCTTGCCGAGCGTCTGCACAGTCTTGATGAACTGGGTCCAGGCCGGGTGATGGCGCAGGATGTAGCCGATGACGACCTTTCGCTTCATGGCCTTGGCCTTGGCGACGATCTGTTCGGCCTCGGCGACGGACACGGCCAGGGGCTTCTCGACAAAGACGTGACAGCCGGCCTCGAGGGCGGCGACGGCATACTCGGCATGCGTGTCGGGGTAACTCGAGATCGAGACCGCATCGGGCTTGGTCGCCTTCAGGGCGGCATGAAAGTCGCCAAACTCCTCATATCCGCCTCCGAGCTCGGCGTTGAGCTTGGCCCGCGAATCCGCGGAACGGGTGACAAGGCCGACGATCCGGAAGCCGGGGAGCTTATGATAAGCGAGAGCGTGCGAACGGCCCATATGGCCGGCGCCGACGCAAAGGACTCGGATAGGGGTCTGGCTCATGCGTCGAGCATCACCCTTCCTCCCTCCGCTTCAAGTCGGGACAAGCCGATGCTCCGAAATTATTCGACCGATTACTTCGGTAACGCCTGATTGAAGCCCTTCGCCTTCTGCGCGTCGAGCAGGGCCTTGAGTCGGGCCGCCACCTCAGGGTGTTCGGCGATGACGTTCTTGCGCTCGCCTGGATCGTCCTGCAGGTCGAACAGCCGGTCGTGGGCCGCGTCGAGATTCTCGACCTCGTCGTTCTGCTCGGTACGGTCGACGACCGCCGGCGACTTGCCGCGGCGGTGGCCGATGCCAGGGATGAACTTCCAGCGCGCATCGCGATAGGACAGCTGCAAAGCCTGCGTGCTCGAGATGACATGGTCGCGGCCGGCGCCGCCGAGGAAGGCGGCCGAGACATCCATGCCGTCGATCTTCAGGAGCTCAGTCGGATCGCCGCCGGCGAGCTGGGTGAACGTCGCCGCGAAATCGACCTGCGAGACCATCGCTTCGGAGACCTTGCCGACGGGAGTGCGGCCCGGCCAGCGGGCGATGAGGCTCACGCGCGTGCCTCCTTCGAGGATGCTGTATTTGCCGCCATGGAACGGACCGGCGGGATAATGGCCGGCCTTGGCGTTCAGCTCCACGGCTTGATCCTTGTAGCCGTCATCGAGCACCGGCCCGTTGTCGGAGGACATGACCACGAGCGTCTCGCCGGTCAGCCCATGCTTCTCGAGCTCGGCCAGGATCCGGCCGCACTGTTCGTCGAACGCGACCACGGCGTCGCCACGCGGCCCAAGCGGGGTCTTGCCGAGGAAGCGGGGGTTCGGCAGGCGCGGGACATGGCATTCATGCGCGGCGTAATAGAGGAAGAACGGCTTGTCCTTGTTGGCCGCGATGAAACCGCAGGCCTTGTCGCAGAACGTGTCGCCCAGCGTCTCGTCGTTCCAGATCGCCGACTTCCCGCCCTTCATCCAGCCGAGTCGGCCGACGCCGTTGACGAGCGCCATGTTATGTCCGTGCGACCAATCCATCTTCAGCTTCGCGCGTTCGGCGGGCGACGTGAGGTCGGGGTCGCCCGGATAGGGCTTCTTGTAGTTCACCTCGATCGGATCCTGCGGATCGAGACCGACCACGCGTCCGTTCTCGACGAAGACCGTCGGGACGCGGTCTCCCGTGGCGGCCATGATGAACGAGTAGCCGAAGCCGATCTCGTTGGGCGAAGGCGCGATCGGCTTGTTCCAATCCACCACGCCGGCGCCGAGGCCCAGATGCCACTTGCCGACCACGCCGGTCGCGTACCCCAGCTTGGCGAGGCTCGCCGGGAGCGTCGGCCGGCCCGGCTTGATGATCATCGTCGCGTCGCCGGGCAGCACGCCGGTGCCCTTGCGGCGCCACGCATATTCGCCGGTCAGCAAGGAGTAACGCGAAGGCGTGCAGGTCGCCGCGACGCAGTATCCATCGGTGAAGCGGGTGCCTTGGGCCGCGAGGCGATCGAGGTTCGGCGTCGGAATCACCTTGGCTCCGTAGCAGCCGAGGTCCCCCCAGCCGATGTCGTCCGCATAGAGCAGCACGATATTGGGGGGCCGCTTATCGGCCGCGATGAGCGTGAGTCCGCAGAACAAGGCAACCAGGGGCAGGAGGCGCATGGGCAGGTTATAAGCCTGCGACCGAGGGAAATAAAGCCGGCAGATGGAACCGCGGCACCCCTTGCTTGCCAAAAGCTCCTTTAACGCCCAATCAGAAGGCGAACATGCGTTTCGCCAAATACCACGCCCTCGGCAACGACTACCTCGTCCTCGAGCCGAAGGACTGCCCCGCCCTCTTTTCGCCCGAAGCCATCCGCAAGGTCTGCCACCGCCACTTCGGCCTGGGTTCCGACGGCATCCTCTACGGACCGATCGAACGTACCGACGGCACCTTCGGGCTCCGCATCCTGAATCCCGACGGCTCCGAGGCCGAGAAATCCGGCAACGGCATCCGCATCTTCTGCCGCCACCTCCTCGAGACCAAGCGCATCAAGGAAGGCCAGGAATTCCGCCTGCACACGCTCGGCGGCATCGTCCGCTGCGAAGTCTTCGACGGCGGTAACCGCATCCGCGTCGAGATGGGCAAGGTCTCCTTCCGCGCGCCGGTCATCCCGCACGTCGGCGCCGACCGCGAAGTCCTCGGCGAAGAGATCGCCGTGCTCGGCAAGACCTTCAAGTATTGGGCCGCCACCGTCGGCAATCCGCACTGCGTCATCCCCGTCGACGAACTTACGCCCGACCTCGCCAAGACCTACGGCCCGCACCTCGAGGTGCACCCCAATTTCCCGAACCGCACGAACGTGCAGTTCATGAAGATCGTCGACCGCAAGAACGTGCGGATCGAGATCTGGGAGCGCGGAGCCGGCTACACGATGGCTTCCGGCTCCTCCTCTTCGGCTTCGGCCGCCGTGGCCCGTAAAATGGGCCTGGTTGACGCGGATTTGACGGTAAATATGCCCGGCGGTCAGATTATCATTGGCATCGGCGATGATTATTCCATCGTGATGACAGGCCCGACGACCCCCGTAGGCATCTTCGAGATGCACCCAGGAGTCCCGGTCCAAGACGTCGCCGTCTAAGGCGATACGTCTTCCCACTAGGTTTTCCCTCCTTTGGCGCGTCCTTTCGGACGACGCTTTTCACCGCACACCCTCACCATG
>CAIWNE010000142.1 GCA_903913915.1 uncultured Opitutia bacterium | reverse complement strand
CGCCGCCAGCTGGCCGAATCGCAGGTCGCCGTGTCCCGGGTACGCCTGGATCGCCTCGGCGCCCAGGTCGACCTCGTGAAGGCCCTCGGCGGCGCTCGCCCCGACGTCGCTTCGGCCAAGTAAGGCTCTGGCTGGGGTTGCCAACCGCGCGGCGATGCCGTGAGGTGGGGCATGCCTAGCCGGCCCGACCTATGGCAGGAACTTTCCTCCGCGATGGCGCAGGACGGTTTCCTGCCGGCCGGAACCTTGGTCTTCTTCGCTGCCGTCGCGCACGCGTTCCTGAGTCCGTCGATCGTCCGCCTGGGACGTGAGGGTGCGCGTCAGGGGCGCCTGAAGTCCGTCCTGTTGCACCTGCTGGGCGAAGTCGAACTGGTCTTCGTCCTATGGTCGTTCGTGCTCGTGCTCCTCATGGCATGCTGGCCGGGCAAGGGCTGGGCCTTCGCCGCGCGTTACCTCGCGACCGGCGACTATTCCGCGGACGTCGCGCAGGGCCCGTCCAAATACGTCGAGCCCGTCTTCGTCTTCGTCATCATGGTCATGGCCGCGTCGAAGCCCGTGATGTCGCTCGCCGCCGGCGTGCTCGGTCGCGTCGCCCGATGGCTCGGCGGGTCGCCGGCCGCGCATTGGTTCGTGGTCCTGACGCTGGCTCCGCTGTCCGGTTCGCTGATCACCGAGCCGGCGGCGATGACGATCGGGGCGATGTTACTTTCGACCCAATTCTACAGGCTGAAACCGTCGGAGCCGTTGCGGTATGCGACCTTGGCGCTCCTCTTCGTGAACATCTCCGTCGGCGGTTCCCTGACGCATTTCGCCGCGCCACCCGTCGTGATGGTGGCCGCGAAGTGGGGGTGGGGGCTGAAGGAGGTCTTCGCGCAGTTCGGCGTCGCCGCGCTCGCCTCGATCCTGGTCTCGAACCTGCTGTACCTCGCCTGGTTCCGTCGCGAGCTTGCCGCGCTCCGGCCATCTTCCGAGCCGGAGACGACGGAGCCTCCGGTTCCGGCCTGGGTCGTCGTCGTCCATCTGGCCTGCATGGTCTGGACCGTGCTGATGCTCGCGGCTCATCAGCTGCCGATGATCCTGCTCGGCCTCGTCGGCTTCCGTCTGTTCGTCGCGGCGACCGCCCGTTGGCAGCCGGCGCCCGGATGGCGAGGTCCGGCGCTCGTCGGGCTCTTCTTGGCCGGCCTTGTCCTGCTGGGGGGCGTCCAAGGGTGGTGGATCGCACCGGTGCTCGGCAGGTTAGGGCAGGGGGCTTTGCTGGTCGTGTCGACCGTGCTGACCTCTTTCAATGATAACGCCGCGGTCACCTACCTTGCCGCCCAAGTGCCGCTTTTCGTGGTGCCGGGTGTCCAGGCTGAGGGATTGAGGCATGCGGTCATGGCCGGGGCCTTGGCCGGGGGTGGTTTGACCGTCGTCGCCAACGCTCCGAACCCTGCCGGCCAATCCATCTTGGCCCCATGGTTTCCAAGAGGTATTTCCGGAGGACGGCTCCTGGTCTGGGCCCTCGTGCCGACCTTGGTGGCCTTGGGGTGCTTCATTTGGGTCCGGTGAGCCGTTCGGGCGGGGTAGGAGAGGCTTTTTGACTGTTCAACGGCGGTCGGGGGCACGTAGAATGATGCTCCCCAATCCTACCCCGATTTTCCATGACCCCTCGTCGTCGCGCCGGTTTCACCCTGATCGAACTCCTTACCGTGATCGCCATCATCGGCATCATGTCCGCCGCCCTGTTCCCGGCGATCAAGGGGGTCCGCAAGAAGGCTCAGCAGTCCGCCGCCACCACCACCTTCACCCAGTGGGCTTCCGCCGTCACCCGGTACAAGCAGGTCTATGGTTTCTACCCGAACCTCGGTACTACCTACGACACCACCAAGGATAGCATCTACCAGCTGGAGGATTCCGCTACCAACCTCAAGTTCGTGAAGGCCATCTCCGGCCGTCTTCCGACCGGAACCGCGCTGTCGACGACCGACCGCAAGGCCCTCAACAAGACTTCGGAGGAGTTCTGTTCCTTCGGCAAGGACGACTTCGAGGATTCGGCCAACCTCAACGACACCTCGATGCTGGTGGACCGTTTCGGCAACCGAAACATCCGCATGATCTTCGATACCGACAACACCTCCAATATCCGCAATATCAGCGCTCCGGGCGGCACGGCTTCGCTTCCGGATGACATCAGCGCGATCGCCGGCACCAGCGGCATCCCTGCCCGCGTCATCATCTATACTACCGATCGCAACGGCGATTTCGCCAACGCCGAGGGCAGCGTCGATCCCAGCGATTTCGCCCAGGTCCTCGCCATCCAATAATGTCCGTCCGTTCCATCGCCCGCAAGGGCTTCACGCTGGTCGAGCTGCTGGTCGTCATCACGATCATCCTGCTCATATCCTCCTTGTTCCTCGGTCTTTCGACCGGCGACGGGGGCGGCCTGCCCGCCGGGCAGCGCTTCCTCGCTTCCTCGATCCGCACCGTGCGCGCGATGGCCTTGATGAACCGAGGCCCCGGCAACACCGGCATCACCTACGGCAACCGTTACCGGCTGCTCATCCTGAACGACCCGGACGACGAAGTGAACCATCTCCGCCAGTTCGTCATCGCCGTGGGTGGCGTCAGCTCGGCCGACCTCGCCGGCGCGGATCCGAACACGATCACCAACACTTCCGCCGCGCCCTACAAGTGGTTCTCTCCCGAGCCCGCCCAGATGCTTCCCGCCGGCGTCGTCTTCGTCCCGCCCGCCTCCGACACGCAGACGACCATGACGCTCACCGTGGCCGCAAACACGCGTCGCAGCATCATCGGCCAGATGGCCGACAACAGCGTCGCCACCGCTTCCGACTCCCCGGTCACCTCGCCGCCCTGGATGATCTACGCGCCGACCAACCAGCCGATGGCCCTCGCCGCCATGTCGGCCGACTTCAATCCGAAGAAGTGGTATTACGTCGAGCTCCAGGGGTCGGGCGCCTCCAATCATCTCGGCCGCATCCTCATCGTGCTCGCCAAGGGCGTCGTGCGTAACACCGGCGCCGGTCGCGCGGTGATCGACGTCGCGTCCGACAGCAAGTTCGCCGCTCTTTCCCTCCGTCCCAACGGCGACGTCTCGATGACCCTCGACGCCGACGAAATGGACAAAGCCAAGTGATTTCCCCGATGAACCCTCCTCGTAACCCCTCTGCCGCCCGCCCGGGATTCTCCCTGGTGGAAGTGACGCTCGCCATCGGCATCGTCGGCGTCGCGATCCTTTCCCTGGTCGGCA
This sequence comes from uncultured Opitutia bacterium, assembly GCA_903913915.1. GTDB lineage: Bacteria > Verrucomicrobiota > Verrucomicrobiia > Opitutales > UBA953 > UBA953. Next base: position 4,400 of record CAIWNE010000142.1, on the reverse strand, counting down.
TCCTCGGTTCCACCTTCCAGCAGGTCGACGAGATCATGCAGACCAACCGCGCCCTCGCCGGTGTCGGCCGTCTCATCGGCGCCCTCGACAATCCCCGTTCGATCGTCTACCTCGACGCCGGCAATCAGGCCGACCTCAGCAACCCGAAGTTCCTCGTCAAGGATGGCGGGTTGAGTCTCGACGGCGGCAACGCCACCGCGGCCAACTTCGACATCGCCTATCGTCTGCTGGCCTCGGCCAAGGACAACGGTGACAACGCCGTCTGGCTCTACGTCTACGAGCGCAAGATCGTCCGTCTCGAGGACGACAAGGACGCCTCGGGCGCCTACAAGCTGTCGTCGAACCCCTCCGTGATGGAAGTGGCCTACTGTTCGGGCAATAACCTCACCTTGGACGCCTCCGCCGGCCGCAACATCATCGGCACCCCGATGCGCGTGCGTCTCTCGCTTTCGAAGCTGCTCGTTGGCCAGCGCGCCTCGATCAACGCCTCCACCTTCGAGCCTGATACCGCCAAGGTCCCGGCTCCGCCTTGGGCCGTCTCGCCCGTCCCGGCCCAGCCGACCAGCTACGCCTTGGCCTATCTTCCCATCGTGGCGGAATTCTTCCCCCACGACTATTCGCCTTACTCGTCCTTCAAGACGCGCGAGGACCAGCCCCTCCTGGTGCAGAACATCGTCCTTAGCCGATGACCACCCTGTCCCGTAAAGCCCGCGCCGGCTTCACCCTGCTCGAGGTGATGGTCTCGACGGCGATCATGGTGATCATCGTCCTCACCGTCGTCACGATCGCATCGGACACCTTGCGCGTCTATGACCGCGCGGTCGCCGACCTTTCGACCCAGTCCGAATCCCGCGGCGCCCTTGACGCCCTCGAGAACGACATCTCCACCGCATCGATCCGCGCCGACGGGCATTGCTGGATGGAAGTCGTGGTGCCCGGCAAGACGCCCGCCGGCGTCGTCGGCGTGCCTGGTGTCGTCGGCAATCTCCAGGCCGTCGACCACCCGATCGTTATGCTCTTCGCGGCGCCGACCGACCGTCCTCGCTGGACGCCTGGCGCCAATCGCACCGCCCTCCGTGGGGACGTCTGCGCGATCGCCTATCGCATCGGACAGCGCTCCCCCTTCGACGCTCCCGGCGATACCATCCAGCAGGTGTACGGCGTCTATCGCACGATCATCGATCCGGAGGATACGTTCACCGACGCGCTGCCGCTCATCCTGAATTCCTCCTTGGCCGCGCCGAAGTATCCCTGGGATTACTGGAGCGGCGCGCATCAGTTCGTCAACTATTCCAAGTCGCCCACCCCTGACTACGAGACACGCGCCCTGATCGACTCCAACATCGCCAGCACCACGCCGTGCTGGACCATGGACGAGAACAACTTCATCGCCTCCAATGTCGTCGCGATGAACCTGGTCTTCTGGTGTTCGTCCTCCCTGCCGGCCACGGCCACCGCCCCGGCGCTCAAGGATCCGTGCGCGCGCATTCCCTCCGTCCTCCGACCGGTGGTCTGCGTCGGCGCCAGCGGCTCCGACGACAAGGGTTCCTTGGCGGCCACCTCCGGTGGTTGGCTCGGACTTTGGAAGACGGCCCCGTTGAGCAACAGCCCCTCCGATTCCGTCCTGCGTTATGCCCCGTTGGGTGCTCCGACCATCCCGACCCCGACAGCCACGCCCTTGGCTTCCGTCCACCCGTATGACTACTTCACGAGCCGGCTACGCGTCTTCTCGGACCGCATCTATCCCGACGACTACAAGCTGACTCCGGGTTCGGGCGAAGGCCTGCCTTACCTGCCTTACACGCTCAAGGCCGTCGAGGTCTCGATCACCGTCCTGACTCCCGATGGTTCCAAGGAGCTGCGCGGCCTGCAGATGATCAACAACAGCCAGAAGGTGCCCGTCGCCGATTTCAAGCGGATCGTCTACCTGTACGGACGCAACTACACACGCTACATCCGTGTGCTGTCCAACGGAGGCTGAGCGAAGCCCGTCGGGACCGAACAAAACAGGGGCGCCGGTCGGCGCCCCTGTTCGTTTGAGGCGGCCCTAGGCTTACTCCGAGAAGACGCCCATCGCGCGGAACTTCGCGTAGCGCATCGCGATCAGCTTCTCCGGCGAAGCCTTCGAGAGGTCGGCGAGCGAGTCGCGCAGCGTCTTGCGGATGGCCGAACCCGTGGCGGCCGGATCTTCCTGGGCGCCGCCGAGCGGTTCCTTCACGACGCCGTCGACGACGCCGAGCTTGAGGAGGTTGGGGGCGTCGAGGCGGAGGGCTTCGGCGGCCTTCGGGGCGTGGGAGCGGTCCTTGAAGAGGATCGCCGCGCAGCCTTCGGGCGAGATGACGGAGTAGTAGGCGTTCTCGAGGATGTAGACCTTGTTCGAGACGGCGATGCCGAGGGCGCCGCCGGAACCACCTTCGCCGATGACGAAGGTGATGATGGGCACGCCGAACTGGCTCATCTCGCGGAGGTTCACGGCGATGGCTTCGGCGACGTGGCGCTCTTCGGAGCCGATGCCGGGGAAGGCGCCAGGGGTGTCGACGAGGGTGATGATCGGGAGGCCGAAGGTGTGGGCCATCTTCATCAGTCGAAGGGCCTTGCGGTAGCCTTCGGGATTGGGGCAGCCGAAGTTGCGTCGGAGGTTTTCCTTGGTGTCGCGGCCTTTCTGCTGGCCGATGACCATCACCGGGCTGCCTTCGAAGAATGCGGTACCGCCGACGGTGGACTCGTCGTCCATATAGAGGCGGTCGCCATGTAGTTCCTGGAAGTCGTCGAACAGCATGCCGATGTAGTCCAGGGAGTAGGGGCGGCGGGGGTGGCGGCCCAGCTGGACACGCTGCCAGGGGTTCAGGTTGCCGTAGACCTCGCGGCGGGTCTGCTCCATCTTGGCCTCCAGGGATTTGACCTCCTTGGAGACGTCCATCCCGGCGCTCTCGGAAGAGGCGCGGAGGGAGTTGATCTTGTCCTCGAGCTCCCGGAGGGGCTTTTCGAATTCGAGGGTGAAACGGGCCTTGGGCGCGGACATGGGCCTCAAGTTGGAGAACGGGGAGGGGAAGGGCAATGGAATTGGGGTAGCGGAAGGGGTAGGGTTAGGGGTGAAATGAGGCAAAAGGAGACATTTTACAGGGGTAGGGGGGGCGATTCGAGTGGCAGGTGGGGGTGGTGGGTCGACTACCCCTATTCCTACCCCTGAAAGGTTTCCCCTTTCCGTTGAACCTCCGTTCCTTCAGCCTGTCTGAACCCTCACCTCCCCATGCGCCTCGCTTCCTTCCTCTCGCTCCTTGCCGCTGCCGGCCTCGTCGCCGCCGAAGGCTATACCGACACCCCCCTTATCCCGGGTACCCAGTGGCATGTCCACGATTCGACCCGCCCGCAGCCGCCCCGCGCCGAGCTGTCCAAACTCAAGTGCAACGAAGCCGCCGCCCCTGCCGGTGCGATCGTGCTCTTCGACGGCAAGGACGCCGTCACCGAGTGGGAGCCTGACACCGTGACCCATGCTCGCCCCTCCAAGACCGCCCCGACCCTCTGGCTTGTCAAGGACGGCGCGATGATCGCCCGCGGCAACGGCATCCGCACCAAGCGCGCGTTCGGCGACATCTCCCTCCACGCCGAATGGCGCTCCGCCGAAGGCTATGAGAACGACCCCAAGAAGAAGAGCCAAGGCAGCTCCAACAGCGGCATCTTCTTCATGCAGACCTATGAGCTCCAGGTGCTCGACTGCTGGAAGAACGAGACCTACGCCGACGGCATGACCGCCGCCATCTACGGCCAGCTGCCGCCGCTCTTCAACGCCTGCCTGCCTTCCCGCAGCTGGAACAGCTACGACGTCGAATGGACCGCCCCGCGTTTCAACGCCGACGGCTCCGTCGCCAGCAAGGCCCGCATCACGGTCGTGCTCAACGGCGTCAAGGTGCAGGACAATTCCGAATACCTCGGCCCGACCGCCCATAAGAAGAGCCAGCCTTACGTGAAGCACGCCGACAAGCTGCCCATCGCGCTGCAGTTCCACGGCGACGCCGTCGAGTACCGCAACTTCTGGGTCGTCGAGAAGAAGTAAGCGACACCGATGGAACTGCTGGCCCATGCGAAGAAGCACCTTCTGGGGCTTCTTCTGCTGGGCCTGCTGTTTTATGTGGTCGAACGCGTGATGGGCGCTCGGCGCCGGCCGGGATACTTCCGTCCCGGCATGCTTACGGATGCCGCCTACTTCTTCACCGTCGAGTTCTTCAAGCAGGCCTCGCGCGTCCTGTTCATCGTCCCGTTCTTCTTCCTGGTCGTCGCCGGGGTCACCACGGGCGAGGCCGCGAAGGCGGGTCAGTATCATGGCTTCGGGCCGGTCGCCGCGCAGCCGGTCTGGTTGCAGGCGCTCGAGATCTATCTGCTCATCGATTTCTTGGATTACT
>CAIWNE010000141.1 GCA_903913915.1 uncultured Opitutia bacterium | reverse complement strand
TGGTCGATTTGCCATGGTCAATGTGGCCGATGGTGCCGACGTTGACGTGAGTCTTGGTGCGATTGAACTTCTCTTTGGCCATGGTTTTTGGTGGTGAGGAGGTGGTTAGGTTTGGTGTGTGGAAAGTGGTGGAGCCCCCGACTGGATTTGAACCAGCGACCTCGTCCTTACCAAGGACGCGCTCTGCCAACTGAGCTACAGGGGCGAACCGTCGACGTACTGATGACGCGAAGGGAAGGGTTTGAATGACCATCGAAAACCCCATCGTCAAGCGGATTTTCGCAGGGGTTTCACAGCCCTACCGGAAGCCTAAGGACCTACGACCAGGCGATAGGCCCCCGGGGGGAGCTGCCTGGACCAATCGACCCCTTTGGCCCAGCCGAGGATAGCCTCATCCAGCGCCGGGGATCCGGAAAGACGAAGCACCCCGCCCATCGGAGCCTTGCCAAAGGAGTCTACGCTCAAAATCACCTCAAACATAGAACCGAATGGGTTATTTTTAATATTAAATTCCCCATTTAATCCATTTTTTACTACAAAGTGGGCTATATTCCCAGATATAACAGGCTTTGATAACCCACCTAACTGATAAATTTCAAAGAAAGCCGCACGGGGGGCGATGCCCTCACCCTTGAACCCCCCACTCGCGAATGTCGCGAAGGGGTCCCCCACCCCAAGGGGAACAGCTTTGTCTGCGGCAGGCGCCGATTGGCGAGGGACCTGAAGCGTCGAATCCTTGCCCAGCGGCTTGGCCGGGTCGAACTGCAAGACGGGGGCCGTCTTCGCGAAGGGGGCGTCCTCGGGCTGGCCGACCTCGGAGTACCCTACCCCACCTAGGCTGGACTTGCCTGGGAAGTAGACGGCGGAGGTATCCAGCAAGACGACGCTCTCGGTCCGCGCGTCACCGGGGGGCACCAGGCGCACGCCGTTCACCAACGGCTGAGCGGGGGCATTGCCGCCGGCGCCCGGCTTGAAGACGAGCAATGCGAGAAGGAATACTCCGAGGCCGCACAGGAGGGCCGTCCTGGTGAGCGGAGGAATGCGTCCGCCGGTCAGATTGCGGAATGTGGACAGAGCACGCATGCTCAGCGGTCGAGCGTGCGTTCCGCGACCGTCACGCGAGTCAAGGAGCCACGGCCTTCCCGGATGAAATTGAGGGTCAAGACCTCCCCTGGTTTGCGACGCGAGATCGCGAGGCGCAGCTCGTTCCAGTTCTCGAAGGGCTTGCCATCCAGCGCCACGATGATGTCGCCGACCTTGAGGCCGGCCTTAGCGGCCGGAAGCCCGTCGCTGATCAACGAGACGCGGACGGCCCCGCTCTTGGCGAGGTTGAGCTTGGTCGCTTCGGATAGCGGAAGGTCCTCGCCCTGCACGCCGATAAGGCCGCGGACGACCTTCCCGTTGCTCGCCAGATCTGCGGCGACGGAAACGATGAGATTAGCGGGGATGGAGTAGCCGAGGCCGATGTTGCCGCCGGCGCCGGACGCCGTCCGGATCGCAGTATTCATGCCCAGCAGGCGGCCTTCGTAGTCGATCAAAGGCCCGCCACTATTGCCCGGATTGATGGCCGCGTCCGTCTGGATGAAATCCTCGAAGGCCATCCCCATGCCCTGCTTGCCGGCGCGGCCGAGGGCCGAGACGATGCCGGAGGTCACCGTCATGCCCACGTCGAGCGGATTACCGATGGCGAAGACGACGTCCCCGACGCGCGCCTTGTCGCTGTCGGCAAACCTGGCGTAAGGCAAGTTGCGGCCGTCTATCTTGAGGACGGCGATATCGCTGCCAGCGTCGACCCCGAGCACCTTGGCGCGGAATTCACGGCGGTCCTGCAACTGCACGATCACGGTCTCGGAGACGGTGTTGCGGTCCGGTTTCATGACCACGTGACGGTTCGTGATCACGAAACCGTCGGGGTGGACGATGGTCCCGGAGCCTAGACCGGTGGGCAGCAAGGTCTCTCCGGTCTTCTCATCCTTGAGGACCTTGTCCGGGTCGATCCGGCCGTTGAAGCGCCTGAGGACGGAAGGCGGTATCACCTCCGCGGTGCGGATGCTGACGACCGCCGGCATGACCTTGGCGAGCATGTCAGCGGTGCTGGCGCCCGGGGCGGCGCGATTGATAGGACGAGGGTCGGTCTCGAAGGAGACGCCGGCAAGAGCCATGGCCGGCAAGAGGACAAGCGCGGTGAGATGACGGAGCATGACCCCGGCATCCTACCCGTCGGACAGCCCAATGCAAGCGACCTCAGCGGGCCATCGTGAACCCGCCACCCGGCTGGTTCGGTTCCGCCTCGTCGCGATCCTTGTTGAAGCGCATCGAGAAGAGGCGGGTGACGCCCTTCTCCTGCATGGTCGCGCCGAAGATGGCGTCGGCCGCGGACACGGTACGCTTGTTGTGCGTGATCACCACGAACTGGGAATGACGCGTGAACTCGCGGATGATGTCCGTGAAACGGGAGACGTTGGTGTCGTCCAGCGGGGCGTCGAGCTCGTCGAGCACGCACAGAGGCGAAGGCTTCACCATGTAGATGGCGAAGAGCAAGGCCACGGCGGTCATGGTCTTCTGGCCGCCGGAAAGGAGGGAGATGCCGCGGAGCTTCGTGCCCGGAGGCTGGGCCACGATCTCGATGCCGCTCTCGAGGGGGTCTTCGGCCTGGACCATCGTGAGGTCGGCCGCGCCGCCGACGAAGAGGCGCTCGAAGGTGAACTTGAAGTTCTTACGCACCTGCTCGAAGGTGTCGGTGAAGAGCTTGAGCGAGGTCTGGTTGAGCTCGTCGATGGCCTTGGTGAGCTCTTCCTTCGCCTTCCAGAGGTCGTCACTCTGCTTGGTGAGGAAGTCATGGCGGTCGCGCAGGGAGGAATACTCCTCAACGGCGACGAGATTGACGGAACCCATGCCGGCCATGCGGTCGCGCAGTTCGGCGATCTCGCGCACGAGGGGCGGCCAGTCGGCCGACTCCATGGAGGCGAGGTCTTCGGCGGTCGGTTCGCCGCGACGGACGACGGCCTTCGGGGCAGGACGGGAGCCTTCTTCTTCGGTATCCTCAAGGTCGTCGAAACTCGAGATGCCTTCGGGTTCGCCGTCGGAAAGCCAGAGCTGGAGACGCCAGTCCACTTCGGCGACATCGAGCTGATGGTCGGCGAGGACCTTCTCGACGATGAAACCGCACTGCGAGGTCTGCTCGGCAAGCGAGACCTCGAGCCCCTTGAGGCGGGTGTCGGCGACGCGGAGGCGGTCGCGGTCGACGGACAGGACGCGGTCTTCGGATTCGACGGCGGCGTCGGTCTCGGTGAGCGAGCCGCGCAGGCCGTTGAGGCTGGCGTTGGAGGTCTCGACTTCGCCGGCCAGGCGGGCGGAGGTCTCGCGGGCGGCGACGGCCTGAGCCTTGAGTTCGCCGATCAGCTTCTCGTTCTGCTGGGCCTCGATGCGGCGTGAATTCAGGCGGGCGACGGCTTCGGCGCGACGGGATTCGAGGTCGGCAAGTTCACGGCCGACGAGTTCCAGACGCTGACGCTGCTCGGCGTGGGCGAGGCGGGCTTCGCCCAAGGCGTTGCGGCGCACATCGGATTCGGCGCGGGCGGCCTCGAGCTGGGCTTCGCCGGCGGTGATCGTGGCGCGGAGCTCGGCGACCTGGGCATCCTTGGCGGTGAGCGTCACCTGCGCGCGGTCGCGGCGCAGGAGGGCTTCCGACTTCGAGTTCTCGATCTCGGCGAGCTGTCGCTCTTCGCGGGCGATGCGGTCATCGGCGGCGGTGAGCGTCTGACGGGCGGAGCGCTCGTCGGCCTGGGCGACAGAAAGTTCCTGGGCGGCGAACTGCGTGGCGTCGCGGGCGGACGAGACGTCGAGTTCGTTGGCGTCCATCGCGGACTGGATGCCGAGGGCCTTCTCGTTGAGCGTCGTGAGCTGGTCGTTCTCGGACTCGAGGCTGGCACGGACGGAACGGATCTCGCTTTCGCGGGAGAAGACGCCCGAGCCGGCGTTGGCAGCGGCCTTGCGGGGCTTGCCGGCGTAGACGAGTCCGCGGCGATCGACGAGGTCTCCGTCGGTCGTCGCGACGAGGAAGAATTCGAAGTTCGGGTTGGCTCGCCACCAGCTGATGAAGTCACCGAGCGACGGGCAGACGTAGCAGCCGTCGAAGAGGTTTGCGACCAAGCGGGCATGCTCGGGAGACTTGGACTGGACGGCGGACGTCGCCGGACGGAGCCAGCCGGGGGCGGCGGAGCCGGAACGGGCGGCGGGCGGAGCCTCGACCTGGAAGACCGCGCGCCCCAGCTGACGTTCGCCCATCTTGGCGACGATGCCCGGGAGGAACTCGGCGGAGTCGAGGGCGACGGCTTCGGAGGCGGTCCCGAGGATGTTCTCGAGCGCGGCAGCGGCGGAGATGTCGATGACCGTGACGAGGTCGGCGAGGGCCGAAGCCTTGCCGGTGCGGAGCTCTTCGGAGAACTCGCCGCGCAGGACGGCCTTGGCGGCTTCGGAGAAGCCTTCGAGGCGGGACTGCATCTGCTCGAGCAGGCCGAGCTGGGCGGATAGCTTGGCGACCTTGCGATCCTGCTCGGAGATCGTCTGCTGCAGCGCGCGGAAATCGCTGAGGAGATCGCGTCCCTTCTCGGTCGTCTCCTGTTCCGCGGTGCGGGCGGCCTGCAACTCGCCGTGGCGGGTCGTGACGACGGCGCCGCATTCGGTGACGCGACGCTCGAGGGCTTCGCGCTCTTGCTTGGCCTGACTCAGGGAAGCGGAAAGGTCGACGTGGCGCGACTGATAGCCACGGAGGTCGACTTCGAGGTTAGTGACGTCGCCGCGGGCGCGGGTCATCTCGCCTTCGGCAATGAGGATGTCCTGCCTGGAGCGGCGGAGGAGATTCTCGGCTTCGACGACCTGGCGGGCGACTTCCTCGACCTGCGCGGTCTTCTCGCGATAGGCGGCGTCGGTGGCGGAGACGGAGCCGGCGGCGGTCGACTTGGCGTCGGAGCTGCCGCGCAGGCGCATCTCGAACTCGGCGATCGAGAGTTCGGCTTCCTGGGCTTCGCGACGGATTTCACCGAGACGGGAAGAAAGGTCGTCTGAACGCAGTTCGGAGGTACGGGCCTCGTTCTCGGCGTTCTCGCGGGCGGTGCGGAGGTCGAAAAGAGCCTGCTGGGCCTGCTGGACCTGCTCGGCCAGCTCCGCACGGCGGGCGCGCATCTGGAGCAGCGCGGCCTCGCGATCGCGGAGGCCGTCCGTGAGGCCCGAGACTTCGGCGCGACAGGCGGCGGCATCCGTCTCGAGCGTGGCGACCTGGGCGCGGCGATCGCCGAACTGCTTGGCGTGCCAGGCGAGGTCGAGGTGGGTGAAGCGATGGCGGAGGCGACGGAAGCGAAGGGCCTTCGCGGCCTGACGGCGCAGCGTGGCGATCTGGCGACCGACTTCGCTCACCACGTCGGTGATGCGGGCGAGATTGGCGTCGACGCCGCTGAGCTTGTTGAGGGCTTCGCGACGCTGGGCCTTGTAGCGCGTGATGCCGGCGGCTTCTTCGAAAAGGTAACGGCGCTCGGCGGGATTGGCGGAAAGGATCTGGTCGATCTGTCCCTGCACCATGAACGAATAGGACATGCGGCCGATGCCGGTGTCCATGAACAGGCGCTGGATGTCCTTCAGCCGGGAAGGCTTGCCGTTGATGAAGTAGTCGCTGGCGCCCTCGCGATGCAGGCGGCGCATGACCGAGACTTCGGCGAAGGCCGTGCCCAGTTCCTTTTCGCAATCGGCGAAGATCAGCTCGACCTCGCACTGCGGCAGGGGCTTGCGGCGGTCGGTGCCGGCGAAGATGACGTCCTGCATCGCGGGGGCGCGGAGGGACTTGGCCGACTGTTCGCCCAGCACCCAGCGGATGGCGTCGACGATGTTGGACTTGCCGCAGCCATTGGGTCCGACGACGGCCGTGACCCCGGGACGGAGCTCGATGCGGGTCCGGTCGGCGAAGCTTTTGAATCCGTTGGCGACGATTTCCTTGAGGTACATCGAGGGGTGAACCGCACGATTGGCCTGCCCTACCCCCGCCGCAAGCGTCTAGTGCCCTCCGGGAGGCCCACTTATTCACGGCTTTAAATACCCTTGGATTCGGGGTTGACGAAAGGCCTCCCCCCTTGTTCTTTCGACCCTCCAAACGCTCACATGTCCGTAGAAATCAAGATTCGCAAAGGCGAGACCGTCGACAAGGCTCTCCGCCGCCTCAAGAAGAAGATCGACCGCGAGGGCATCATCAAGGACGCCCGCGCCAAGCGAGGCTTCGAGAAGCCGGCCGAACGCCGTCGTCGCAAGAAGAAGGTCAAGAACTTCAGCGCCTACCTGCGCAAGAAGTGGGATAACGCCTAAGCGTCAGCCCTGACCCAAGCCCGAAGGCCCGTCATCTCGACGGGCCTTCTGCTTTGGTGGGGTCGCCGAGGGATCGGCCAACAAAAAGGGCCGAACCCGGAGGTTCGGCCCTTGGTCTCGGCAAAGCCGGTGAGGCTTAGCGGAGGAACAGCAGCTCCTGGTAGGACGGCAGCGGCCAGTATTCGTCGGCGACGATCTCTTCGAGGGCGTCGGCGGCGGCACGCACCTTGAGCATGGCCGGGAGGACCTTGTCGCAGGAGTGCTTGGCCTGGGCGTGCGTGTCGGACTTGCTGACTTCGCGGGCGGCATCGAGGGCGTCGATGGCGGAGGCGAGTTCGTCGGCGAGGCCGATGACTTCCTTGCGGAGCTTGCCACCGGACTTGGTCTTCTCGACCGGGGTCAGGTCAGCGGCGAACTTGAGGGCGGCCGGGAGGAGCAGGGTCTTGGCGATGTCGGAGACGAGCTTCGACTCGGTGTTGACCGTCAGCACGTAGGAGTGCGTGTAGATCTCTTCGCGGGACTCGAGTTCGGCCTTGGAAAGGACGCCCTGGCGCTCGAAGACCTCGACGGACGACTTGGAGACGATCTCGGGGAGCGCGTCGGGGGTCGTGCGAAGGTTCTTGAGGCCACGCTTGGCCGCTTCCTTGTGCCACTCTTCGGAGTAACCGTTGCCGTTGAACACGACGCGTCCGTGCTTGGTAAGGATGTCCTTGAGTACGCCCTGGAGCGCGGAGTTGAAGTCGGAGTTCTTCTTGAGGGCGGCGGCGAGATCGTCGGCGAGCTTGTCGAGCGAGTCGGCCATGATCGTGTTGAGCACGGTCAGGGGACCGGCGACCGAGAAGGCGGAGCCCACGGCGCGGAACTCGAACTTGTTGCCGGTGAAGGCGAACGGACTCGTGCGGTTACGGTCACCGGCGTCCTTCGGGAGGACGGGCAGCGTATCGACGCCGAGGGTCATGTGACCGCCCTTGCGGGAGGTCGAAGCAGAACCGCTCTTCTTCACCTGCTCGATGACTTCGTTGAGCATGTCTCCGAGGTAGATCGAGATGATGGCGGGAGGCGCTTCGTTGGCGCCGAGGCGGTGGTCGTTGCCGGGCGAGGCGACGGAAGCGCGGAGAAGACCCTGGTGGAGGTCGACGGCGCGGATCACGGCGGAGCAGAAGGTCAGGAACTGGGCGTTCTCGTGCGGGCTGTGGCCGGGCTCGAGGAGGTTACCGACGCCGGAACCGCCGATGGACCAGTTGACGTGCTTGCCGGAGCCGTTGACGCCCGCGAAGGGCTTTTCGGCGAGGAGGCAGACGAAGCCATGCTTGGTAGCGACGCGCTTGAGGAGCGTCATCGTGAGCATCTGGTGATCGTGGGCGACGTTGGCGGATTCGTAGATCGGAGCCACTTCGTACTGGGCCGGAGCGACTTCGTTGTGGCGGGTCTTGATCGGGATACCGAGCTTGAAGCACTCGCGCTCGGTTTCCATCATGCAGGCGAGCACGCGATCAGGGATGGTTCCGAAGTACTGGTCTTCGAACTCCTGGCCCTTGGCCGGCTTGGCGCCGAAGAGGGAACGACCGCAGGTGTAGAGGTCGGGACGGAGGTGGAAGAGGCGGGCGTCGATCAGGAAGTACTCCTGCTCAGGGCCGCAAGAGGCGGAGATATAGCCGTGCTTCTTGCCGAAAAGCGCGAGGACGCGGGAGGCAGCCTTGTTGACGGCAGCCATCGAGCGAAGGAGCGGAGTCTTCTTGTCGAGGGCCTCGCCCTTCCACGACACGAAGGCGGTCGGGATGCAGAGCGTGGAGCCGTTCTCGGTGTCGAAGATGTAGGCCGGAGAGGTGACGTCCCAGGCGGTGTAACCGCGGGCTTCGAAGGTGGAGCGAAGGCCGCCGTTCGGGAAGGAGGAGGCGTCGGGTTCGGCCTGGATCAGCGCCTTGCCGGAGAACTGGGCGAGGGTGCCGTTGCCGTTGGGCTCGAAGAAGGTGTCATGCTTCTCGGCGGTGAAACCGGTGAGCGGGTAGAACACGTGGGCGTAGTGCGTGGCGCCACGCTCGAGAGCCCAGTCCTTGATGGCGGCGGCGACGACATCGGCGGCGGCGGCATCGAGCTTGATACCGGCCTCGATGCTGGACTTCAGGGACTTGAAGACGTCCTTCGGGAGGCGCTTCTCCATCTTATCGAGGGAGAAAACATTCTGGCCGTAGATCAGATCGATCTTCTCGTTGCGGAAGTCGAAGCTGCCCTGAAGGCGAGGCTGAGAAGCAATCGCCTCGATGGCGTTGCGGCGGGCTGGGTTGGTGCTCATGGATTGGGGGATTGGAAAGGTGTTTAATTACAGACAATGGTTGAGCAGAGGCTGTGCCACGGCTCAACAGATAACCATCCACAGGGGTATTTGTCCCTTTTTAACCAAACTCAAGTAAAACTGCCTATTTTTAGTCAAAAAAACCTGCTTACTTCCACACATACGTCGTTCGAAGGAAATAGGAGGTATCCGTCTTCACCTGCGTGGATAGGGGCTTGGATCGATAATCGTTGGAAACCCCTACCCGGAGCGAAAGCGGGCCCGCGTTTCTTAGGATATTCAAGCTGGTCTCATGGCGGACGTAGAAATCGCCGGCGACCTGGAACGAAGGGACGTAGCTCAAGGAGGAATCCCACGCGGCCCAACCGAGCTCGCGGGTGAATTGCAGCCCGATGTCCGCCGAAGGCGCCGCCAGGCTGCCTTGGGTCGAAATGGCATACTTTTCGTAACGATGCGCCAGGCCGATACGGGCATCGAGCTTGCCCTTGGCGTCCGTCAGCAGACGAAAGCCCCAGCCGGCGGCGTTGACCGAGAAGAAGTCGATCGAGCGCGCATTGTCGTACCCGGTATCGCTGCGCACATACCAGAAGACGACGTCGGTCGGATTGGTCTCATACGAAGCCGTCGCATGCAGGTCGTCGGCGGAAGTCTGGTTGCCGGACTCGGCACGCACCAGACGCACCCCTGCCGTCACGGTATTGGCCTTGGTCACTCCCTTGGCCGAAAAACCGGCGCTGAAACCGGAACCGGTGACCACGCCGCTGCGACCGGAGACATCCATGTCCGCCTGCGCGGTCCACTGACGCTTGCCGGCCGTCTCGGCCGGGCGCAGCGACGGATCACGCCAAAGCTCGAGCGAGGAATCCATTGGACTGGTCTCCGCACCGCCGCCCGAGGCGACGCGTCCGCCGGCGGCGGACGCCGGCCCGCGCGACACCACTCCGCCGGAACTCATGAGCACGGCGTCGTCGGTGAGGAATGATTCGACCTGGGCAAGCTTCAGCCTTTGTAGATTGGCGTCCCCGAGCGCCGGGACGCGCATCTCGAGCACGCCGTCGGCGATACGCTCGACTCGCCCTTTCAGGAAGGTGCCATCTTTCATGGTCACAGTGTCCGCGAGGCACGCGACGGTCAGCGGCAGAAGATACAAAGCCCTCATGTGGTTATGACAGTCGCAAGGACGCAGGGTTGCCAACCCTATCGTTTACGTCCGATAATCAGGCATGGTGCTTGATGCGGTCATTCTCGGAGCCGGCCCGGCCGGACTGGCTGTCGCCAATGCCATGATCCGCGCAGGCGCGAAAGCGAAGGTCATCGATCCTGCCGGCCGGGTCGGAGGCTCCATCCGTACCGTCCGGCAGGATGGCTGGCTGGTAGAAACCGGCCCGAACACCCTGCAGCTCGACGGTCCGGAGGACGAAGCCCTCCTGGGCGCCTACGGACTCGGTGAAATCACGCAGTCGCCGGACCTGCGGGCGGCCAAACGTTACATCTATGCCCATGGCAAGATGAACGGCCTAGGCGCCAACCCCCTCAGCCTGTTGGGATCGGACTTGCTGAGCTGGGGAGGCAAGTTCCGCCTGCTGTCCGAGGTCTTTCGTGCCAAAGGAGGAGCAGCCGGGGAGACCGTCGAACAGTTCGCGACCAGACGTTTCGGCCCCGAAGCCGCCGCGATGCTCATGGATCCGGTCGTCTCGGGCGTGCATGCCGGAGACCCTGCCAAGCTCGTGATGGCAGACTGCTTCCCTCGCATCCACGCCCTCGAGCAGCAATTCGGCTCCGTGCTGAACGGACTCCGACGTTCCCCGAAAGCATCCCGCAAGGTCGTGGGCTTCCCCCATGGCATGCAACAGATGGCCGATGCGATGGCCGCCCCACTTCCTTCCGCCGACCTGCACCTCCGCAGCGTGGCCACGCTCATCCGACGCGATGGCCGTGGCTGGAACGTCGCCTGGCGCAACGCCGACGGCACGGAAGGCGGCGCCTGCGCCAAACACCTGGTGGTGACGGCGCCGCATTGGCATTGGGCATCCCTTCCTTTCGACGAAGCCATCACGCGAACGTTACGCGCCTGGGAGAACGCGTCCGTGCCGGCCGTGACCGTCGTCGCCAGAGGTTATGCCCTCGCTGACGTGCCGCACCCGCTCGACGGGTTCGGCTACCTGACGCCGGGAGCCGAGAAACGCGATGTGCTCGGTTGCCTCTTCCCGACGTCGGTGCTTCCCGCGCGTGCGCCCGAAGGTCACGCCCTCCTCTGCTGTTTCATCGGCGGCGCGCGGCGACCGGACCTGGCGGCGCTTCCGGACGAAGCGTTGCGCAAGATCGTGGACGAAGAACTGGCTACGACCTTGGGCATAAGGTCGGCACCACGAAGGGAATGGGTCCAGCGGTGGGAACGAGCGATCCCCCAATATGACGCCGGCCAGCGTCGGCGCGAAGAAACGCTGGTCGTCGCGGAAGCCGAACATCCCGGCCTGAGATTCCACGGAGCCTTCCGCGGCGGCATCTCGCTGATGCACGTCATCCGGACAGGCGACGCCCTCGGCCGCGAGCTCGCGAAGGGCTAAGCCTTCGCCCGTTGGGACTCCGGCTCGGGCAGTCCGCGGACCACCCAGATCGCGGGCAACATCAGCAAGGCTCCGCCGATGTAGACCCAGAAATGGGAGCCGAAATGGAAATAGAGCAGCGCCGCCGTGACGGGACCGATGACGCGCGCCAGCGAACCGGCGGAGCGGAGGATGCCGAGGTTGCGCCCCTGCTCGGAAGCATCGGAATACAGCGAGACCAGCGCCGACACGCTCGGCAGGATCAGCCCGGTGGCGAAGGAGATGAGGCCGAGGCCGACGTAGAAGGTCGTCTCGGCGCCATCGCCCTTGGCAGCCATCATGGGAGGAATCAGGGCGACCACGACGAAAGCGAAGGCGGCGACGACCATGCCCAGGATGATGACCTTGCGCTGCCCCATCCGCTTCACGAGCTGGCGGGCTAGGCCTTGCGCGAGGATCATGCAGGCGCCGTTGAACAGGAAGAGCCAGGCGTTGTCGCGCGGACTGTAGGAGAAGAGCGCCAGCGTGAGGAAGACGATGGTGTTCTCCATGCCCGTGAAGGCGACCTGGTAGACAAGGTTGGCGAAGGACGTGCGGCGGACCGCCGAGGAACGGACCGTGGCGAGGTCGAAGATCGAGGGACGCTTGGCATCGGCGCCGGACCGGCGCTCGGGCGCAAGGGTCTCGGGGAAGAACTTCGCGACGAGGATGAAATTGAGCAACGCAAGCGAAGCAGCGATGGCGGCGGGGACGGAGAAAGGATTCAAGCCGAAGGAGCCGACGACCGGACCGTGCGAGAACTGCACGGAAGAGGCCAGGCCGCCGATGAAAGGGCCGAAGACGAAACCAAGCCCGATCGCGATGCCGACGACGGCCATGCCCTTGGTGCGGTCCTTCTCGTCGGTGACATCGGCCGCGGCCGCGCTCGCGACGGCGATATTGCCGGCCATCATCCCGGAAAGGAGGCGCGTGACGACCACCAGCCAGAACTGCGCGGCGAAGATCCAGAGCAGATAGGAGAGCGCGTTGCCGGCAAGGGTGATGGTCAGGATGCGGCGACGGCCGAGGCGGTCGGACATCGCGCCCCAGATCGGTGCGAAGACGAACTGCAGCAAGGAATACAGGGTGCTCAGCAAGCCGCCGAACAACACGGTCTTCTTGAAGACCGTGTCGCCGCCCATCCATTCCGCCGCCGCGCCCATCGAGCCGATCAGCGTGCCGACGGCGCCTTCGCTCTCGATGTAATGCTTCAGGAGATGGGGGAACAGCGGGATGATGATGCTGAAGCCCACGATATCCATGAACACCGTCAGGAAGATGAGACCGAGGATACGGCGCTGCGGCTGGACGACGGGGGCGGACATGGGGCAGAAGATGAGGCCCTTGCGGACGTTCGCAAACAAAACAGCGGCTTGCGGAAGCGTCGCCGTTGCCGAAGATGAAGGCCATGCGGACCATCGCCCTCATCGCACTTCTGCTCGGCACCGTCGGCGCCCCTGCGGCCACCGACCCCAAACTCCTGCTCATCGAACAGAAGGTGGCGGGCTTCGAGGACAAGGATTACGCCGCCGCCATCGAGAAGACGCTCGGCGAATTCGAAGCCCGCACGGGCATCAGCCTCCGTCCCGGCGACCTGCGCCGCTGCGGCCTCAAGCTATCCACCGACGGCGGCGCCGGACTGGCCACCCCCAAGCCGCTCGTCCGGGCGATCGCAGACGCCCTCGTTCGCCGCGGCTTCGCCCGGAATGCGATCACGCTCTGCGACACCAAGCCGGAAAGCCTGCGACAGGCGGGATTCCTTCCGGCCCTCTCCACCCAGAGCCAGAGTTTCGAAGGCCTCCCGGTGAAGGCTTGGGACTCCTTCGCGTCGGTCTGGGCCAATGAGAGCCAGCTGCGTTACGAGAACCAAGTACTCCCCCGTCCCGGCGCCCAGAACGTGGCCTGGGGCGACGCCCGCGTGAGCGTGCTTCCGAAGACGCTCATCGACGAGGTGGATTTCTGGATCAACCTCCCCGTCCTCAGCGACAGCAAGTCGCTTGGCGTCCATGGAGCGATGGCCGCGGCCTCCCTCGGCAACATGGCGAACGCGGAGCGCTTCCTCGACAACCCGTTCAACGCCTCCAAGGCCGCCGTGGAAGTCTGCGCCATCCCCAAGCTCGCGAAACGCAACGTGCTCACCGTGCTCTCGCTCGAACGCTACCAGGTCCTCGGCGGGCCCGGCTTCGACGCCAGCTGGTGCCGTTCCGAAAAGACGCTGCTGAGCAGCGCCAATCCCGTGATCATCGACTTCATCGGCCTCCAGAAGATCAACGCCGGGCGCGCCGCCAGCGGCGTCGAGACGATCCATCCCGAGCCGCCGATCTTCAACGCCGCGAACTCGGGCGAGATACGCCTGGGCACCTGCCGGCCCGCCGACATCACGTTGGTTCGCCTGCCGGCCCCCTGATCGTGGGCATGAAAAGGGCGGGCAGGGTCTCCCCTGTCCGCCCTTTCGCCAGCGATCTGCGTTCAGAGTTTCAGACCGAGGGCCTCGGAGGCCGTCGCGCGCTCCTCGAGGAGCTCCTTCTCGGTGATGGCGATCTTCTCCTTGGAGAAGGCATCGAGGGGCAGGCCCTGGACGATCTCCCAGGAACCATCGGCCTTGGTGCGGAGAGGATAGCCGAACATGATGCCCGGCGAGATGCCGTAATCGCCCTTGGAAAGCACGGCCACGGAATGCCAGTCGCCGGCAGGAGTCGGGAAGTGAAGGCTACGCAGGGTGTCGAGCGCGGCGTTAGCGGCGGAAGCGGCGGAAGAAGCACCGCGGGCCTTGATCACGGCGGCGCCACGCTTCTGCACGTCCGACACGAAGGTCTCCTTGAGCCAGGCATGGTCGGTGATGACCTGAGTGGCCGGCTTGCCCCCGATCGTGGCGTTCGTGAAGTCGGGATACTGGGTCGACGAATGGTTGCCCCAGATGGCGACGTTCTTGACGACGGAGTTATGCTGGCCGGCCTTGCCTGCGAGCTGGGACTTGGCGCGATTCTCGTCGAGGCGCGTCATGGCGAAGAAGTTCTCGACCGGCAGGCTGCCGGCGGAACGCAGGGCGATGAGCGCGTTGGTGTTGCAAGGATTGCCGACGACGAGGACCTTGACGGACTTCTTGGCGTTACGAGCGATGGCCTCGCCCTGACCGATGAAGATCTTGCCGTTGATGCCGAGGAGGTCCTTGCGCTCCATGCCGTCCTTGCGAGGCACGGCGCCGATGAGCAGGCACCAGTCGGCGTCCTTGAAGCCTTCGTTGAGGTCGCCCGTGGCGACGACATCGGCGAGCAGCGGGAAAGCGCAGTCCTGGAGTTCCATCACGACGCCGGCGAGGGCGTTGAGGCCCGGGCCGACTTCGATCAGGTTGAGCGCGACCGGCTGGTCGGGACCGAAGACGGCGCCCGAGGCGAGACGGAAGATGGCGGCGTAACCGATGTTGCCGGCGGCGCCGGTGACCGCGACGCGAATGGGGGACTTGGAAGCCATAGAGGGACGCCTATCTAGTTAGGCTCACCCCTCGGAGTGAAGCGGAAACTATAGCCCCAGCTCGCCCTGCATCAGGTCGTCGGCGGCCGGAGCCGTGACGCTGTCCCGGACGAGCTGGGACAGGGGGGCGGACGAACGCCCCTCCAGCCCGCAGAGGGCCCGCAACACCAAGGCGGCCGCCAACGCATCGTATAAAGCGCAGTGGTATCGACGGCGGCTCGGAGGGCAATGCTCCGCGGCCAGCGCATCGAGGCGCGGCGCCAGACGAAGGACGGAGACCAAGGCGGAGAGACGGAAATCGCCCAAGGAAGGAGCCCAAGCCCTGGCCAGACGGCAGGTATCGACCCAAGGCCCCCACTCGGCGACCTGAGCGTCGTCGCCGACAAAGGAAGGCACGACGGATGGCCGGGACCAAGTGCCGCGCAGCAAGCCCGATTCGACGGAGGCGTTATGCGCCGCGAGCAAACCGGTTCGACGCAGGGAGACCCAATGGTCCCACTCCGATTCGAAAGGAGGCAACCCTTTCAGGTCCTTGGCGGCAAGGCCGTGACATTGGGTGTCGATCGACGGGACCGGCACGCGCGAAGCATGCAGGCGCGTGGAAGCGGAGACGATCTCGCCGCCGAGCAGCGTGGCCACACCGAACTCGACCACGCCGGTGCGGCCGCTGCCTTCGAAGTCGATGACATGGATCGGGACCGAGGACCAAGGCGCGGAAGGGTTGCTCATGGGATCAGCGCCACTCGTGCTTGGGATAACGGCCGCGTAGCTCCTTCTTCACGCCTTCATAAGAGCCCTTCCAGAAAGCATCGAGGTCGGTGGTGCGCTGCTGGGTGCGGCGGGCCGGAGACTGGATGCAGATCACCATCGGGACTTTGCCGAGGCAGACGCGCAGCTTGCTTCCGGGGAAGTCGTAAAGCTCCTGCACGGTCGCCTCGATCTCGGCCTGGCCGTCGGCCGTATATTCGATCCGGGCCGGGTGTTTCTTGCGGGGCAGGACGATCTTCTCGGGGCAATAGGACTCCAAGGCCATCGCCTGCTCATGGGTCAGCCAGCCACGGACGACGCCGAACACCGGGCGATCGCGGATATCGCGATAAGCCACGGCGCCCGCGCACACTTCTTCGATGACCATGCGGCGGGCCTCCTCGTCGAAAGGCGGGATTCCCAGTTCCGGGCAGTGCTTAGCAAGGAAGTTCACGCGGCGTATCCAAGCATCGACCGGCGCGTCCCACTTCTCGAGCTCGAGTCGTCCCGCGGCGACTTCCTCGGCCAGGATACGGCTGGCGGCGTCGGAGGGAGCGTCATCGCGCTCCTTGGCCTCGAGCACCAGGTCGCGGAAACGTCGTTCGGAACGGGTGACGACGCGACGCTGCGAGGCGTCGTAGCGGACATGGCTCACGGTCGAGAATTCCGAAGGGAACAGCTCCTGCAGCCAGACCTCTTCGACGGCCGTGGCCAGAGAAAGGTAAGTCGTCACGCCCCCGCGGGCCTGGATCTCGTCGACCTCCGCCGCGACCAGCAGCTTGGCGTTCCGGATGGAGGATTCACGCCGAAGTTCCCCGGTGCGTCCGTGCACCAAGGCGCAACGCAGCGTGCCGGCATCGAGCCGGACGGCGAGGCGATCGGAGAAGCCCAGCAGGAGACAGCGGCGGATGGCGGCCGGATCGGCGACGCGGTCGCTGACGGGCAATCCCTGCCCCTCGGCGAGACGGAGGAACTGCCGGGCAGCCTGGTCAGCCTGTCGTGCCGCCTGGCCATGGACACCGAAGCGGTCGCAGGCATCGGCATCGAACTTCATGTCGATCGCGCGTTGCAGGAGGGCGAGGCGAGGGAAGAAGTCGGAGCCATCCTCCTGTTCCACCGAATCGCGGGCGTTCTCGGTACGGTCGTCGACCTTGCGGAAGAGGATGTCGCGCCCTTGGGCGAGCCCCGCGATGCGGCAGACCTCATAGACACAGTCGAGCTCGCCCGCCGCGAGCAGCATGCGCGCGTAGCGAGGATGCGCGGGGAACACCGACATGCGCTTTCCGATGGAGGTAAGTTTGCCTTGCGCATCGACCGCGCCGAGGTCGCCGAGGACCGTCAACGCCCGCTGCAGGGCCTTGTCATCCGGCTTCTCGTACCAAGGGAAGCCGGCGGCTTCGCCCCATCCGGACGACAGCAGGAGCAGGATCGTCTCCGAAAGGTCGACCCGCTTGATCTCCGGAACCTCCCGGAGCGGCCGCGCTTCGTGGTCGGTCTGCGACCATAGCCGGATGCATCGTCCAGGCCCGGTTCGGCCGGCGCGCCCCGCGCGCTGCTCCGCCGAGGCCTGCGAGACCGGCTCGACGAGCAAGGTGTCGATGCCGCGATGCGGGTCGAAACGCGCGATGCGGGCGAGGCCGGCGTCCACCACGGCCCGGACCCCTGGAATGGTCAGGGAGGTCTCGGCTACGTTGGTCGCGACGATCACCTTGCGGCCAGGGCTCGGCTTGACCGCGCGGTCCTGCTCCTCCGGAGGCAGTTCACCATAGAGAGGCAAGATGTCGATGCCGCCGGACTCAGGGAGGTTGCGGACGGCGCCGATCGTGCGCATGATCTCGTATGAGCCAGGCATGAAGACGAGGATGTCGCCCTCGTCCTCTTCTTGCAGGATGCGCCGAACCTGCTCCGCCGCGGCATCCCAGATCGGCCGGGTCGAGTTGCGCGGCATATGCGTATACTCGATCTGCACGGGATAGGCACGTCCATCGGCGGCCAAGGTCTCGGCCGAACCGAGCCACTTCGCCACGCCCTCGGTGTCGAGGGTGGCCGACATCGCCATGATCAGAAGGTCAGGCCGGTGCGTCTCCTGCAGACGGCGGGCCAGCGCCAACGCGACGTCGGAGTGCAGGTTGCGTTCGTGGAATTCGTCGAAGACCACCGCGCCGACACCCTTGAGTTCGGGATCCGAGGCCATCTGGCGGAGCAGCAGCGCTTCGGTCACGAACTTGATCCTGGTCTGGGCCGACTCCATGCGCTCGAAGCGAATCTGGTAGCCGACTTCGCCGCCGAGGCGGACCTCGCGCTCCTGGGCGATGCGCGCGGCCAGCAAGCGGGCCGCGATTCGACGCGGCTGAAGCACGACGATCTGGCCTTGGACCAGGTTCAGATCCAACAGCATCTGCGGGATGCGGGTCGACTTGCCGGACCCGGTCGGAGCACGGAGCACCAGCCGGCGGCCCCGGCCACAGGCTGCGACCAGACCATCCTGAAGGGCGTCGATAGGCAGGGGTTGCTTCATGGCACGTCGAGGGTGATGAGACGGGCGCTCGCCCTGCCCGCTCGCAACGTAATCCGTGCGACCGTCACGGGAAGGTTAAACCGCCTCGGTCCGGCGCTGCCCGGATTCACCCTAAGGACGGCACCATCCTGCTCGACCTTCGGGACATGCGTGTGGCCGGTGATGACGATATCAGGCCGGAAGCCGGCCTCGTCCACCGGCAGATGGCCATGATGCAACAGGACGCGCAGGCCGACGACGACCTGCAGGCAGGTCAGCGGCAACGTGTCATCATCATCGCAATTTCCCGCGACCGCGTGGCATGGGGCGAGTTCGGCGAGCTGCGGCACGATCGAAGGGCCGCAGACGTCGCCGGCATGCAATATCACGTCACATCCCTCGAGCGCGATGACGGCCTCGGCGCGAAGCCGGCCATGCGTATCGGAGATGACGCCGATCTCGGTCGACGACGCCACGGTCAGAGCGGCCGGCGGAGTTTGCCGACCGGAACAGGGCGCAGCGCCGTGAACTCGGCGCCGATCGTGTCCTTCAGTTTCTCCTTGAGGCCCGGAGGCAGCGACTTGACGGCCTCGATGAACTCCTTGTCGCCCGGGAAGGCCGTCTTGCCGACCTCGGCTACCGGCAGGCTGGCCAAGGATGATTCGGGGAAGATGAAATCGGCGCGCCGATCGGAACTGGTGGCTTCGGCCTCGGCGGCGTCGATATCGAGAGGCGGCAGGGATTCCTCGAGCAGGCCCGAATCCTCGATCGGCACGTCGACGACGCGAGAAGGAGTCGGCGCGACCGTGACGGACGGCGCCGGAGCCTCGGGGGCGGGCGCGTTGATCGCAGGCTCAGGCGCCGCCGGAGCGGCCGCCGTGGTCCTTATTTTTTTTTGGCCGGGCTCCCGAGGGAGACCAGCTGCGGCGGCGGCGATGTCTTTGATGAGCAGGTCTATCGACCGCGACCTGCTTTGCTCGATCGCCTTGAGCAACGTCACCTCGAAGTTGGCGCGCGGCGAGAGGCCTTGGCGGATGCCGTTCTCGCCTTCCTGCAGGCATTCCAGCAGGCGGACGAGCTGCTCGGTCGCGAGGGGGGCTCCGAGCTGGGCGGAGATCCCGCCGGAGCGGACGGAGTCCAAGGTAGCTGCCCGGACGCGGGACTGAAGATCGCCGAGCACGCGGAGAAGGTCGCGTCCTTCGGCGTGAAAAGCGTCGCAGAGAGCCAGGACCTTCTTGCCGTCGCACGTGGAGATGGCCTGGGAAAGCTCGGTGATCTGCTGGACGGAGGCCAATCCGTAGATGGACAGCACGTCGGCTTCCGTGATCTTCTTGCCCGAGAACGAGATCACTTGGTCGAGGATGGACTGCGAATCACGCATGCCCCCTGAAGCCAGACGGGCGATGGCCGTAAGGGCGTGCTGATCGGCGGTGACGCCGTCGGCCTTGACGATGCGGGCGAGCTGGGCGGCGATGACTTCCTCGGAGATCGGATGGAACTCCAGACGCTGGCAGCGGGAAGTGATGGTCGGCAGGATCTTGTCCGCCTCGGTCGTCGCCAAGATGAACTTCACCCAGGGCGGGGGCTCCTCGAGCGTCTTGAGGAGCGCATTGAAGGCGTCTTTCGAAAGCTGGTGGACTTCGTCGATGATGAAGACCTTGAACGGGCAGTTGCTGGGGGCGTACTGGCACTCGTCGCGGATACGCTTGGCGTCCTCGATACCGCGGTTGGAGGCGGCGTCGATCTCGACCACGTCGAGGCAGTTGCCCTTCTCGATCGCCAGGCAGACGGGGTCGTCGAGGGAGAAGTCGGGCTTAGGGCCTCCGGCGCAGTTCAGGGCCTTGGCCAGGATGCGGGCGGTGGTCGTCTTGCCGGTGCCACGCGGACCGATGAAGAGATAGGCGTGGGCCATGCGCTTCGTCTCGAGCGCGTTGCGGAGCGTCTTGACGATATGCTCCTGGCCGACGAGTTCGTCGAAACAACGGGGGCGCCAGCGGCGCGCGATGACCTGGAAGCCGGGTTCAGACACTGGCGACTAGGTAAGGTCAGGCCGAAGGGGGTGTCAACGGGGCAAAGCCCGGCTTATTCCCATTCGATGGTCGCCGGCGGCTTGGACGAGACGTCGTAGACCACGCGATTGATTCCCTTCACTTCGTTGATGATGCGGGTCGAGGCGCGCTGCAGCACGTCGTACGGCAGGCGGGCCCAGTCGGCCGTCATCGCGTCGGAAGAAGTCACCGCGCGGAGGGCGCAGACGTTGTCGTAAGTGCGACCGTCGCCCATCACGCCCACGCTGCGAACCGGAAGGAAGACCGCGAAGGCCTGCCAGACCTTGGCGTACTGGCCGGAGGTGCGGAGTTCGTTGATAAAGATGTCGTCGGCCTTGCGGAGGACCTCGAGGCGCTCCTTCGTGATGTCTCCGCAGACGCGGACCGCGAGGCCGGGGCCCGGGAACGGATGGCGCCAGACCATGTCATGAGGCAGGCCGAGGGCTTCGCCGAGGGCGCGGACCTCGTCCTTGAAGAGTTCGCGCAGGGGTTCGAGCAGCTTCAGCTTCATGTGCTTAGGCAGGCCGCCCACGTTGTGGTGGCTCTTGATCGTGGCGGCCGGGCCGCCGTTGGGCGAAAGGGATTCGATGACGTCCGGGTAGAGCGTGCCCTGCGCGAGGAAGTCGACCTTGCCCTTCTTCTTGCGCTGCACCTCGGCGATGGAACGTTCGAAGACCTTGATGAATTCGTGGCCGATGATCTTGCGCTTGCGCTCGGGGTCCGTGACGCCCTTGAGCTTGCGCAGGAAGACCTCGGAGGCGTCGACGACGCGCAGGTCCACCTTGAACTTGCCGCGGAACATCTTCTCGACCTGGGCGCGCTCGTTGAGGCGGAGGAGGCCGTTGTCGACGAACACGCAGGTCAGCTGCTTGCCGATGGCTCGCTGGATGAGGGCCGCCGCGACGGAGGAATCCACGCCGCCGGAGAGGCCGAGGATGACCTGCGACTTGCCGACCTTTTCGCGGATCTCGCGGACGGCGGTCTCGACGTAGTCATCCATCTTCCAGGTGGGCTTGCAGCGGCAGATGCGGAAGAGGAAGTTGCGGAGGATGTCGATGCCGCGCTCGGAGTGGGCGACCTCGGGGTGGAACTGGATGCCGTAGAAGCGGCGCTTGGCGTCCTCGATGACGGCGCACTCGGAGTTCTCGGTCGAGGCGACGGCCTTGAAGCCGCGCGGCAGCCGGGTGATCTTGTCGCCGTGCGAGTTCCAGACGCGCAGCGGGGACTTCAGGCCCTGCAGGAGCTGCGAGCCCTTGCCGAAGGAAAGGACGCCATGGCCGTATTCGCGATGCGAGCTGCTGGCGACGTTGCCGCCGAGCATCTGGCCCATGAGCTGCACGCCGTAGCAGATGCCGAGGACGGGCAGGCCCATCTCGAAGACGCCCGGATGCGGGTGGGGCGAGCCCTTGGCCTTCACGCTGTCGGGACCGCCGGAAAGGATGACGCCGACGACTCCATCGGCGCGAAGGGCCTCAGGCGTGACGCCGAAGGGATAGATGCGGGAGTGGACGTTGCACTCACGGACGCGGCGCGCGATGACCTTGGTCAGCTGCGAACCGAAATCGAGAATGGCGATGGACTGGGTGGCCATGGTGGGAAAGTGTGGGGGATTCAGAACTTGAGGCGAACATTGTTCCAGCCGCAACGAGGACAGGCCGCCTCCTCGCGACGGCGGGGACGGACATAGGTCAGGTTGCAACGGACGCAGGAAAAGGCCGAATTGATGCGACGATGGTCCGAGAGGAGCACGTCACGACGGTCGTACCAAGCCTGCAGGCCGAAGAGGACGAGCGCACCGAGGCCGGCCAGGAAGGCCAGGAAGACGGCGAGGTCGACGGACTGCAGCATGGGACGTGGGGTTAAAAAGGCGAGACGCGCCAGCCGGGGGGCGGACGCGTCTCGGGTTCAAGCCTGGGCGATAAGCTTAGGCCTGAGCAGAAGCAGCCGCCGCTTCCTTCTTGGCCTTGGGCTTGCGAGCCGCCTTGGCCTTCGGGGTCATGGCGGGGGACTTGTCGTCCTTGGCCACGAGCTCGATGAGGGCGGTCTCAGCCGCGTCACCCTTACGGGCGCCGAGCTTGTAGATGCGGGTGTAGCCGCCGTTGCGACCGAGGAACTGCTGCACGCGCTCCTTGAACAGGAGCTGGGCGGCGTCTTCGTTGCGCAGCTTGGCGAGGGCCAGGCGGTAGTAGTGGAGCTTGACCGACTTGTCGGCGGACTGCTCGGCCTTCTTGGCGAAGGTGATCAGATGCTCGGCGAAGGGGCGAAGAGCCTTGGCGCGGGAAAGCGTCGTCGTGATGCGGGCGTTGGTGAACAACGCGGACGCGAGGTTGGCGACGAGCGAACGACGGTGGGCCGTCTTGACGCCGAGGACGTGATTGTGGGTGCGGTGACGCATGAGTGTTGGTTCCGGTCTGGGTTAGGCGTTGACGCCCTTGTCGAGGAGACCCTCGTTGATCTTCTGGCCGAGGGACAGGCCGAGCTGCTCGAGCTTGGCCTTGATCTCGTTGAGGGACTTCTTGCCGAAGTTGCGGTACTTGAGCATCTCCTGCTCGGTCTTCATCGCCAGTTCGCCGACGGTGTTGATGTTGGCGTTGTTGAGGCAGTTCGCCGCACGAACCGAGAGTTCAATCTCGTTCACAC
>CAIWNE010000140.1 GCA_903913915.1 uncultured Opitutia bacterium | reverse complement strand
GTACGAAGAGCATCACAAGTGCGAATACACCGACGCCGCCATCGAGGCCGCCGTCCGCCTTTCGCATCGCTACATCACCGCGCGCCACCTTCCGGACAAGGCCATCGACGTCATGGACGAGGCCGGCGCCCGCGCCCGCATCCGCTCCCTGAACATCCCGGCCGACATCGACGTCGTCCAGGGCGAGATCGACAAGGTCGTGCAGCAGAAGGAGGACGCTTCGCGCAACCAGAAGTTCGAGGAGGCCGCCAATCTCCGCGACACCGAGAAGAAACTCCGCGCCAAGCGCGAGAAGATGCTCGAGGAGTGGCGCAAGAAGCGCGACGAGAAGCGCATCGTCGTCGGCGAGGAGGAGATGCTCCACATCGTCGCCGACTGGACCGGCGTGCCCCTCAACCGCCTCGAGAAGAAGGAGACCAAGAAGCTCCTCGAGCTCGAGAAGGACCTGCAGACGGCCGTCATCGGCCAGGACCGCGCCTGCGAGGTCGTCGCCCGCGCGCTCCGTCGTTCGCGCGCCGACCTCAAGGATCCGCGCCGCCCGATCGGTTCCTTCCTCTTCCTCGGCCCGACCGGCGTCGGCAAGACGCTCCTGGCCCGCTCCCTGGCCGAACGCATGTTCGGCGAGAAGGAAGCGGTCATCCAGATCGACATGTCCGAGTACATGGAGAAGTTCACGGTGTCCCGCCTCATCGGCTCTCCCCCCGGCTACGTCGGCCACGACGAAGGCGGCCAGCTCACCGAAGCGGTCCGTCGCAAGCCTTACTCCGTCGTCCTCTTCGACGAGATCGAGAAGGCGCACCCGGACGTCATCCAGCTCCTCCTGCAGGCCCTCGAGGACGGCCGCCTGACCGACTCGCTCGGCCGCGTCGTCGACTTCCGCAACACGATCATCATCCTGACCTCCAACGTCGGGGCCGACGTGCTGCAGCGCAACAACTCGGTCGGCTTCGACGTCGGCGTGGATTCCACGCGCGACTACGAGAAGCTCAAGGAGCGCATCATGGACGAGACCAAGCGCGCCTTCAAGCCGGAGTTCCTCAACCGCCTCACCGACATCGTGATCTTCCAGCAGCTCGCGAAGGTGCACATGACCAAGATCGTCGACATCGAGGTCGACAAGGTGGCCAAACGCCTCCTCGACCTCGGCGTGAAGCTCGTGGTCAACGAAGCCGCCCGCGGCTACCTCGTCGACAACGGTTGGGACGAGAAGTACGGCGCCCGCCCGCTCCGACGCGCGGTGGAGCGTCTCCTCGAGGACCCGCTGGCCGAAGCCATCCTGCGGGACGACTACAACAAGGAAGAGCCGGTCATCGTCTCGGTCGGCGAGACGGGCCTCGTCTTCACCCAGAAGAAGAGCGGCGCCGACACCGGCGCCTGACCGATGAACCGTCCGGTCACCGCAGGCCTCCTCGGCGCGATCGCCATCGCGTTGGGGGCCTTCGGCGCCCATGGGCTCAAGGAGCGCCTCGCGCTGATTCCGGAGGCCTCGTCCTGGTGGCAGACGGCTACGTTCTACCTGCTGACGCACGCGGTCGCCATCGGCGCGGTCGGCGGCTCCGTCTGGCCGACGCGGCTTTGGTCCCTCGGGTCCGTCATCTTCGCAGGCACGCTATATGCGATGTCTTTGGGTGCGCCGCGCTGGTTCGGCGCGATCACGCCGATCGGCGGGTCGCTCCTCATCGCGGGCTGGGTCGTGCTGGCCTGGGCCGCGCGCAAGGAATCCTGACTTGCCGAAGGCGCTTCCGCCTCCGACGTTGAGCCATGGCCGAGCCCTTCACCTATCACGACGACGGCGGCGACGACCTCGAGCCGGCCGCCCGCGACGTGGTCTGCCGTTATTATCTGGAGGCGGGCCCTCAGCATACCGAGTTCGTCACGCAGTTCCTCGGGCCCAGCGAATGCGGCAAGTTCGACGTCCTCTGGGAGGAGTCCGACATGACCGAGGAGGTGACCGTCGCCGTCGCCTGGCTGCCTCGCGGCAAGCTCCAGGGGTTCGAACTCTGGCAGGCGCTCGCCCTGGCTTTCTGGAACGTCAAGAAAGAGGGGGAATATTGGGAGAACGCCGACTGCATCGAGGTCATCGACCGCCCGGACACCTTGGTGGATGCGGACGCCTTCAGGGCCGTCCTGAAGGCCGTCTGGGACAACTAAAAGGCTGACCGCGTCGGCGGTCTCGTTATGGTGCCCCTATGCTTCCCCGCCTCCTGTCCGCCGCTTCGGTCCTCTTCTTCGCTTCCGCCTTCGCCGAAGCGCCGAAGCTGATCATCTCCGAAGATTTCGAGAACGTCCCCGTCGGCGAGACCCCGAAGGGCTTCGTGAAGAAAGGCGCCTTGGGCGTAGTCGACGACGTTTCCCACTCCGGCAAGAAGTCGCTGCGCATCGAGCCGGCGACGAAAGGCCCCCGGACGCTGACCAAGACCGGGCCGGAGCTCGCCGTGCTCGGCGGCCAGTTCTGGGGCCGGTTCTACTTCAAGGTGAAGCTGCCTTCGCCTCTGCCGCTCGTCCCTGAGGGCAAGAAAAGCGCCGGCATCCACACCACCTTCGTCAGCGGCAGGGCGACCAGCCCTTTGTTCAACGACCCGATCGAGGTGCGCCTCATGGGGTGTTCCACCAACATGACCGGCACCTATGCCTGGATGTATAATGTCCAGACCGCCAAGCGTGGAGAGTTCGGCGTGGGCGCGAAGACCCGTTCGAAGTATTCCGACGAGTGGACGCTGGCCGAGTGGTCCGTGGATCATGCCACGCAGTCGTATCATTTCTTCATCAACGGCCAGGAAGTGTCGGACATCGCCGTGAACAAGGGCCCCGGCAAGTTCGAGGGCGCCGAGCTTCCCGCGGTCTACGAAAGCCTCACCTTCGGCTGGCTCAATTATCAGGCCGCCGCCGGAGGGGGTTTCACCGTCTGGATCGACGACCTGGCGCTCAGCAAGACGAGGATCGGCCCGACCCCTGCCAAGTGAGGGCAGGCCTGCGGGCGACTGCTTGACCCAGGTCCGTTCCTGGATTGAATGATGGCATGCTTCGCCTCGCCTTGGTTTTCACGCTCCTGATGACCTCTCTCCCGGCCGCCGAAACCGCCCCCGGCCTGCTGGGCGTCCCGGTGAAGGATATCGACGGCAAGGCGACCACGCTCGGCGCCGTCAAGGGCGGCAAGGCCTGGCTCGTCGTCAACGTCGCCAGCCAGTGCGGCTACACCCGCCAGTACGCCGGCCTTCAGTCGCTGTATGATAATTACAAGGCGAAGGGTCTCGTCGTCGCGGGCTTCCCTTGCAACGACTTCGGCGGCCAGGAGCCTGGTTCGGAAAAGGACATCAAGAAGTTCTGCAAGACGAACTTCAAGGTGACCTTCCCGATGTACGGCAAGGTGAAGATCAAGGGCGATGACGCGCATCCTTTGTTCGAGAAACTTACCGGCAAGGATGCCGGCCATCCCGGTCCGGTGGGCTGGAACTTCAACAAGTTCCTCATCGGCGCCGACGGCAAGCTGCTCGCCCGCTTCGGTTCCGACGTCGAGCCCGACTCCGAGGAGCTTGAAAAGGCGATCGAGAAGGCCCTGAAGTAAGCCTGCTTTGACTTCCGGACGGGGTGGCCTAGCAAGGGTCTGCCCCTATGCGCATTCTCGTCGCCATGTTCGTCGGCCTGACGTCGCTGTCGGCGGCTGATACCTATGACATCTGCGTCTACGGCGGCAATGCCAGCGGCGTGATGGCCGCTTGCGCCGCCGCGAAGGAAGGAGCCAAGGTCATCGTGGTCGAGCCGAGCCGCTGGCTGGGCGGAATGACGGGCGGCGGCCTGATGCACATCGACTGGGGCAGGGAAGAGGCCGTCAGCGGCTCGACCCGCCCGATCCTGAAGAAAGATTACAAGGACGCTCAGTATCGGGAAGTCTTCGGCGAGCTGATCAGGGCCGCCGGCGTCATGATGCTGTTCGAGCATCGCGTCAGCGCGGTCGAGACGTCGGCCGGCGTCATCCGTTCGGTCACCTTGGACCTCGCCCCTTTCGACGGATATGGCTGTCCCCCGGCGCTGCCGGCGAAGGCCGCCGCCCGCAAGATCGCGGCCAAGGTCTTCATCGATTGCTCTTACGAAGGCGACCTGATGGCCCGCTCGGGCGTGGCTTATGCCTTCGGCCGCGAGGCTGGATCTGTTTACGGCGAAAGCCTGGCCGGAGCGCAGCCGCCGATGTCGGTCTATGCGGTCGATCCTTACGTGAAGGCCGGCGATCCGCAGAGCGGCCTGCTGCCTGGCCTGCAGCCGACCCCCGTCGCGCCGCCCGGCGAGGCGGATAAGCTCACCATGGGCTACGGCTTCCGCTGGCGCTTCGTCTTCAAGGGGGAGGGCCTGCCGATCGAGCCGCCCGCGAATTACGACCCCAGGCAGTTCGAGCTGTATCGACGGGCTTTCCAGCAGGGCGTGGACATCCTTTCCGGGCGCGTCATGCGCGGCAAGGTCGATGGCTGGGAGAAGAGCGGAGGCCGCATCTATTCCGGCGGCGCCGGCAACCTGGCCCGAGCCCTGTTCGCGCCGACGAACTACGGACATAACGCCGACTATCCGGACGGGGATTACGCGACCCGCGCACGCATCTGGAAGGAGCAGCAGGACTTCGTCCGCGGCATGACGCACTTCCTGCGCACCGATCCGTCGGTGCCCGCGAAGCAGAAGGAAATCGCGCTCAGCGTCGGCCTGGAAAAGGGCGCGTTCGATGAGACCAAGGGCTATCCCCATCAGCTCTATGTCCGCGAGGCGCGTCGGATGGTCTCGGATTACGTCGTCACCCAGAAGGACATGGAAGGACGGACGAACCCTGCCGATTCGGTCGGGCTGGCTTCGTATGGCGTCGATGAATGGCCTTACGCGACGGTCGCGCTCGACGGCAAGGTGGCGCTCATGGGCGGGTACTATTCGATGCTCTACCTCGAGGATGAGCATCGCGGCATCTGCCGTATTCCCTACCGCTCGATCGTCCCGAAGAAAGGCCAGTGCTCCAATCTGCTGGTCCCGGTCTGCGTGTCTGCCAGCCATATCGCCATGACCTCGATCCGGATGGAGCCCGTCTGGATGATCCTCGGCGAATCGGCCGGCGTCGCGGCTGCGCTGGCCGTGAAGTCGGGAGCGTCCGTCCAGGACGTGCCGTACGCCGAGCTTCATCCCAAGCTTCGCGCGCTGGCCCAGAAGGTCGATGTCCCGAAGCGGAAAGAGGCTAGGCCGAAGTAGGCCCGGCGATGCGGAGGTCCGCGACGACCTTCCCTCCGACCAGATGCTCGGCGATGATGCGGTCCAGGTTTTCCGGCGTGCAACGGCCGTACCAGACGCCTTCCGGATAGACCACGGCTACCGGGCCGGCGACGCAGACGCGCAGGCAGTCGGCCTTCGTCCGCTGGATGCCGCCTTTTTCGGAAAGCCCGAGCTGCTTGAGCCGGCGTTTCAGGTGCTCCCAGGATTTAGCCGCGAGGTCACCTCCGCAACATGCCTGCTCCGCCGATTTCACGCAGAGGAAGATGTGTCGGCGGGTGGCGTCCAGTCCCAACGCTTCGGCTGCGCGGGCGGCTTCCGGGTTCATTCGAACCGCGGGATCAGGCCGTCCTTCTCGAGTTTCAGGAACAGCTCGCGGCTGAACCAAGCGTCGTTGGCGGCGTATTGGATCTGACGCTCGTCGAGCGGCTTCGCCCAGTTCGAGGTCTGGACCTTCTTGGACTTCTTCATCTGCAGGCGCAGGAAATGGGCGGCGAGGGCCTGGAGGCCGGTGTTCACCAGGCCGGTCTTCTTCGTGTGGTCGGCGATGTCGATGAAGGCGCGGTCATCGAACGGCGCGCGGGCGCGCAGGTTCTTGACGTCGTCGCGCACGGCGACACCGACCTTGGCCTGGCGTTCGTTGCACAGGACCGGGAAGGCGAGCGGGATGCCGCCGCAGTGGTCGAGGCGGAAGACGAAGATGTGGTGTTCGCCGGCCAGCTGCAGGATCGAGGGCAGGTTGTATTCGCCGCGGGTGTGGGATGGCTTGGTCTCGGTGTCGAACCCCAGGACGCGGTCACGGGCGAGGGACGCGATGGCCTTTTCGGCGTCCTTTTCTGATTCGATCAGCTCGATCGGGCCGGTCCACTCGCCGACAGGCAGGGACTCGATGAAATCTTTTTCGACACGGATGCCGCCCTGGCCCCGGCCACCCTGGGTGTCGGCTCGGGCTTCGGCGCCCTGTTCGGCGGGTTCTGGCTGGTTTTCGGACTCTTCCACGAGGGGAAGGCAAAGCACCCACCGACCATTGGCAACCAGAGACTAGGAAGGGTGGGAAAAAAGCGTTGACCGTGCCCGCGTGGTCACCTTTGTTTACCTTCCCATTTAACGGGGCCTTAGCTCAGTTGGTAGAGCGCTTGCATGGCATGCAAGAGGTCGTCGGTTCAAGCCCGATAGGCTCCACCATTCAAAACCGGCCGTCTTCCCTCGGGAAGGCGGCCGGACTCTTTGGCGGCCTTTTCCGGCAGTCCTCAGCGCAGCACGAGGCCGAGCAGGGTGCGGCAGTCGGACTGCAGGCGGGCTTCGACGGCGGTGGTGTCGCGTGTCACCCGCGCGATCGAGTCGGCACAGTTGTCGATGGCGTGCTTGATGGCCAGCAGTTCGGCCTTGGAGTTCTTGGCCTCGGGTTTCTCGGCGAGCTCGGCGGCGTTCTTGGAATATTTCTCGAGGGTCTTCTTGATCGCTTCGCGGTCGGCTGGCGCGCGTCGCAGCATCATCCAGATCGGCTTTCCCTTGGTGCCGCCTTCGGCAAGCATGCGCAGGTAGCCGAGGGCGTTGAAGGGGCGGACGTCGGCTTCGAAGTCCTTCTTCGAGTTCGTTTCGGCGGTCACATTGGCTTCGGGGCGGGTCTTCGTCTTGGCGGCGGCGGCCTTGGCCTTGGGCGTGAGCGGCTTGCCCGGTTTTTCCTTGGGCTGGGCTTCGGCGGCGGGCGCGGGATCCGGGGCCGGGTCGCTCTTGCTGTTGAGTTTGCTGGCCTTCTTCAGGTCTTCGTAGCCGACCCAGAACTGGGTCTCGTCGAGCTGGAATTCGTTGCAGACCGCGTCGATCTTGTTCGTCGCAAGGGAGATGCCCTTGAGCCCGTCCTGGAGGGCGATGGTGAGATTCTTGAGCAGCGTGGGCGTGTCGGTGGCGGCCATCTCTTGGGCGAAGGGGTCGGCGTCCGCCTCCTTCTTCGTCATCTTCTTCTCGGCCTTGGCATCGGCAAGCAGCTGCTCGCGCTCGGCCCATACCTTCGGGTTGTTCTTCTTGATCCAGTCAAGGTCGAGGTCCTCCCACTTGTAATTCAGGACAGCGTCGGAATCGAGGCGCTTCACCATGATGGCGGTGTCGTCCTGGGTGATGTACTCGAATGTGATGGTGGTGGCGTTGCCGGCACGGCGCAGCTGGACGGTCTCGGCGAAGGCCGGGAGGGTGGTTAGCGCGAGGGCGGCGATGAGGAAGCGTCGGACGGGGTGCACAGGCAGGAGCGTGGGGAGACGATGGAGGGTCGGCAAATCAAGAACACCGCCGAGGGCCCGTGGTTGCGGCCTCTGCCAAGCAAAAGACCGCCTTGGGGGCGGTCTTCGGAGGGTGGCTGGGGGTTAGTCCTTACTTGCCCTTGGCCTCGAACTTCGGGAGCAGATAGTTGGCGCAGGAGTCGAGGGAGGCCAGCTGGACGTAGTCGGCTTCCGGGACTTCGATGCCGTGCTTCTTACGGAGTTCCATGACGATATCCAGGAAGTCCATGGAATCCAGGGAGAGCTGGTCGCGGAGGCGGACCTCGGGCTTGACGGCGGTCAGGTCCTCGTCCGGCGCGATGTCGGCGATGATGTCGAGAACCACCTGCTTGATGTCGTCCTTAGTCATGTTTTCAGGGGTTTGTTTCAAACGGCCAAACCCTGTCAGGCAACCCCATATTTCTTCACGATGAGGGCGGAATTGATGCCTAGCATGCCGAAGGAGTTGTTCAGGATGGCCTCGACCTTCGCGACCTTGACCGGCTGGTTGATCACGAGGCCTGGCATGGCGCATTCGGGGTCCAATTCCTCGATATTGATGGTCGGGTGGACCCAATTATCCTCAAAAGAGGGCAGATTTCCCGCCAATTCCAGGGCGCCGGCGGCTCCCATGCAGTGGCCGATGAAGCTCTTGGTGTTATTGATCTTGGTATCCGGGCAGTCGGTGAAGACGGTCCGGAGGGCGGTGCACTCCTGGATGTCGCCCAAAGCGGTCGCGGTGGCGTGGGTGGAGACGATCTGGATGTCCTGCGGCTTCATGCCGGCGCGCTGGAGGGCCATGCGGACGCATTCGGTCTGGCGCTCGGGGTTGGGCAGGACGGCGTCGGTGGCGTCGGAATTGATGCACCAGCCGGCGATCTCCGCGATGATGCGGGCGCCGCGCGCGAGGGCGTCGTCCAATCGCTCGAGGACGTAGATGGCACCGCCTTCGGAGATGACGATGCCGTTGCGGTTCTTGTCGAAGGGGCGGGAGGCCTTGGTCGGGTCCTCATGGGCGCCAAGCGCGCCCTGGTTCTTGAAGCCGGCGAAGATGCCGAAGGTGTGGATCGATTCGGAGACGCCTCCGGCGAAGGCGACGTCGACCTCGCCGAGCTGCAGCATCTGGGCGGCCTGGATGAGGCCGGCGTTGCCCGCGGCGCAGGCGGCGCCGATGGTGTAATGCGGGCCGGTGATGCCCATGTTCATCGTCACCTCCCCGGCCGGGTTGTTCGCCACGGTGCGGGGGTTGTGATGGTGCGTCCAGTACTTGGTGTCGTTGCCGAACTGGGAGATGTTATGGATCTCGTTCTCGGTCTCCACGTTGCCGTGTTCGGTGATGCCGAGGTATACGCCGACGCGCGACTTGTCGACCTTGTCCCATTCGAGGCCGGAGTCGCCGAGCGCCTCGCGGGAGCAGTAGATCGAGATGGAGCCGACGCGGGTGCCGTTGCGGATTTCCTTCCGCTTCTGCCACTTGGTCGCGTCGAAGTCGCACACGCCGGCGGGGTGCTTGCCCATGTGGCGTACGTCGATCACGGCGATGCGGGCCTTGCCGGCGAGCAGGTTGGCCCGGAACTCGCCCAGCGAGTTGCCGTTGGGGGCGGTGAGGCCGAGGCCGGTGATGACGATGCGAGGCTTGGAGGACATCTGACGTCCTCCCATCAAGAGTCCGCGGGCCATGAAGTCAAACCCCGCTCCCCGCTTGCCCTTGCCAATTGGCCCCCTTGCCATTCTCTGAAGGCAGATGTCCAAGCCGATCAAGTGTTCGCTCTGCGAGGAGGCCGCCACGGTCCACCTCTCCCAGGTCGTCCATGGCAACGTCACGAAGGTGCACCTTTGCGAGGCCTGCGCCCAGAAGGGCGGGGCGACCGATCCGTCGGTCTTCCAGCTCGCCGACGCCCTGACCTCGGCCACGCCGGCCCCCACGCTGACCTGCCCGAAGTGCGGCTTCACGGACATCGATTTCCGCAAGCGCGGTCGCCTGGGATGCCCGTCCTGCTGGGAGACGTTCGGCGACGCCCTGG
Organism: uncultured Opitutia bacterium; assembly: GCA_903913915.1. Lineage (GTDB taxonomy): Bacteria > Verrucomicrobiota > Verrucomicrobiia > Opitutales > UBA953 > UBA953. Next base: position 4,829 of record CAIWNE010000140.1, on the reverse strand, counting down.
GCGGCCTTCTCCTCAAGGTCCAGCATGAGGCCTCCCATGTCGGCCGCGCGCCTGCCGGCACCATGCCGACCGGGCAGCTCCGCCGCCGCCTCGTCTCCGCCCGGCTGGAGATGGAGAAGGCGATCTCTTCCGAAGACTACGAGGCCGCCGCGCGCCTGCGCGATGAGATCGCCGAGATCGAGAAGCAGCTCGCCCCCCTCTGAACATGTCCTCCGTCGAAGACATCCTCGCCGCCGAAAACGAACTGACGCACCTCCTCGGCGCGCAGCAGGCGGTCGTGCTCAGCACGCGCATCCGCCTCGCGCGCAACCTGGACGGCATGCCCTTCCCGGGCTGGGCCAAGGTGCCGCAGCGCAAGGAGATCTCCGACCGCTGCGTCGAAGCCCTCGACGCCCTTCCGAAGTTCCGTCGCGGCCACGTGCTGCGCATGGGGGAGCTGGGCGACCGTGACCGCGCGGTGCTCGTCGAGCGCCACCTGGTCTCGAAGGAACTCGCCGCCGGCAAGAGCGGCGCGGCCGTCATCAGCCGGGACCAGACCTGCTCGGTCATGGTCAACGAAGAGGACCATCTGCGCATCCAGGTCGTCAAGGCCGGCTGGCATCTCCGCGGCACGTGGCATATCGCCGAACAGCTCGACGACGCCTTGGGCGGCTCCCTGAAGCTGGCCTTCTCGGACCGACTCGGCTACCTCACCGCCTGTCCGACCAACGTCGGCACAGGCCTGCGCGCCTCCGCGATGGTGCATCTGCCCGGGCTCTGCCTGGCGGGGCACATGGACAAGGTTTCGCGCGCCCTCAATCAGGACGGGCTCGCCGTCCGCGGCTGGCTCGGCGAAGGCACCGAGGCCGCCGGCAACGTCTTCCAGATCTCCAACCAGCAGACGCTCGGCCTGTCCGAAGAGGCGATCCTCAAGCACCTCGGCGGCTGGATCAAGAACGTGGTCGAACAGGAGTGGAACGCCCGCCGCAAGCTCGCGCAGGAAGAGGGCGAGAAGTTCGTCGACCGCCTCGCCCGTTCGCTCGGCGTGCTCCGCTCCGCGCGCCTGCTCACGAGTTCCGAGGCGATGAACATGCTTTCGCACCTCCGCCTCGCCTGTGACATGGGCTGCCTGCCGGAAGAACGCCGCCACCTCGTCGACCGCCTGATGATCGAAGGTCAGCCCGCCCACGTGCAGGCTCGCGCCGGCCAGGAGCTCGACAGCGACGGGCGCGACCGCCGGCGCGCCGCGGTGGTCCGCGAGGCGCTGAAGGATTTCCCCGAGGTCGTCCCGCCGACCGCTTAGTCGGCCTTGGGCGGGTTGTTCGCGCGGTCCTTGCGGGCCATCTCGTCCAGCAGGGCCTGCACGCGCGCCACGCCGCCGGTGATGTCGTCCTCGGCGAAGAGGATGTCCGGCGTGTGCTTCATCTGCAGGATGCCGCCGATGGTCGAGCGGAGCTCGGTGCGCACGCGCTTCAGGAACGCGCGCGCCTTCTTGCGCTCGGCGTCGTCGCCCGACACGGCGTAGCCCACGCGGCACTGGCGGAGGTCGGGGGAGACGCTCGCGACGGTGATCGTGATCAGGGCGGCCTCCGTAGGCCAGTTCTGGCGCAGCGTGGAGGAGACCTCCCGCTGGACCAGTTCGGCGACCCGGAGCTGACGTTGGGACATGAGGCTTAGAGCGACGGACGCGTCTGGAGCATCTCGACGGCTTCGATGATGTCGCCGGGCTGGTACTCGTCGTAGCCGCCGAGCTTGATGCCGCATTCGAAGCCGGCCTTGACCTCGGAGGCGTCGTCCTTGAAGCGACGCAGGGTCTCGACCGGTCCGTTGTGGATGACCTTGCCGGCGCGCACCACGCGCGCCTTGGCGGCGCGGCGGATGAGGCCTTCGGTGACCATGCAGCCCGCGACCTTGTGCTCCTTGCCGAGGGGGAAGACGGCGCGCACTTCGGCGGCGCCGAGCTTGTTCTCGCGGACCTCGGGATCGAGGAGTTCGGCCATGGCTTCCTTCACGAGCGTGATCAGCTCGTAGATGATGTCATGGGTGATGAGGCGGACGCCGGTGCGCTTGAGCTGCGGCTGGACGCCGTTCTCGAGCTTGGTGTCGAACGCCACGATGAGGGCCTTGGAGGCTTCGGCCATGGCGACGTCGCTCTGGGAGACCGGGCCGACGGAACCGCCGACGACCTCGAGGCGGACCTTGGAGGACTTGATCTCGAGGAGGCAGCCTTCGAGGGCTTCGAGCGTGCCGTTGACGTCGGCCTTGAGCAGGACGCGGAGGATCTTCTCCTTGTCCTGGACGAGGGCGGCCATGAGGCGCTCGAGGTCCGACATGCCGGGGCGGGCGCCGGTGCTCGGCGCCTGCTGCACGGCTTCGGCGGCCTTGCGGGCGGCGAGCGCGGCTTCTTCGGCGATCTCGCGGGCTTCGCGGTCGTTCTTGACGGTCTTGAACTTCGTGCCGGGGGCCGGGACGGCGTCCCAGCCGAGGACGAGCGCCGGGGCGCCGGGGGCGGCGGAAGTCATGCGGTTGCCGCGCTCGTCCATGAGCGCGCGCACCTTGCACCAGGTCTCGCCGCAGACGAACGAATCGCCGGGCTTGAGCGTGCCCTTCTGGACGATCACGGTGGCGGTGGGGCCGCGGCCGGTCTCCATCTGGGATTCGATGACGACGCCCTGGGCGGGGCACTTCGCGTTGGCCTTGAGGTCGAGGACTTCGGCCTGCAGGAGGATGGACTCGAGGAGCTCGGTCATGCCGGTGCCCTTGAGCGCCGACACGGGGCTGGTGATGGTCTCTCCTCCCCAGTCTTCCGGGGTGAGGTTGCGCTGCTGCATCTGCTGCTTCACGCGGTCGATGTTGGCGCCCTTGGCGTCGACCTTGTTGATCGCGGCCACGATGGCGCTGGCATGCTTCTGGGCGAACTTGAGGGCTTCCTCGGTCTGCGGCATGAAGCCGTCGTCCGCCGCCACGACGAGCACGGCGACGTCGGTGACGGAGGCGCCGCGTTCGCGCATCTTGGCGAAGGCGGCGTGACCGGGAGTATCGAGGAAGGTGACGGTCTTGCCCTTGTACTCAGGCTTCTCGCCCTGGTAGGCGACGGAGTAGGCGCCGATATGCTGGGTGATGCCGCCGGCTTCGCCCGAGACGACGTTGGTCTTGCGGAAGAAGTCGAGGAGGGTGGTCTTGCCGTGGTCGACGTGGCCGAGCACGCAGACGACGGGCGGACGCGGGGTCATGAGCGCCGGATCGTCTTCGGAGGGCTTCTCTACCTTCTTGACGGGCTGCACGCCTTCGCCGCGGTGGCGGATCTCCAGCGTGTAACCATGGCGTTCGGCGACCTTGCGGGCATCGGCTTCCTCGATGACGGAGGAGACGCTGACGACCTTGTTCAGTTCCATCAGGTTGCCGATGACCTGGAAGGGCTTGAGGTTGAGGGCGATCGCGAAGTCGCGGACGACGATGGGAGGGCGGACGGTGATGACGCCCTTGCTGCCGGGCGCAGCCTGGCTGCCGGTGGCGGCCGGACGGTTCACGACCGGAGCGATCGGCGGGCGGACGACCGGCGGGACGTTGGCCGGCCGGACGGGCGCGGGCGGAGGCGTACTGACGACGACCGGAGGAAGGTCGGCCTTGGCCGGGGTCGGCGCGATGGCCGGACGCGGGATGACCGGCGTCACGGGCGGACGAGCGGCCGGAGGCGGCGTCGGCGCGATGGCCGGGCGGGGCGGCATGCTCACCGGAGGCGGCGTGCCGGGCTTGGCGACCGGGGCGGCCGGAACGACGGGCTTGGCCGGCTCAGGAGCCTTGGGGGCTTCGACGACCGGTTCGGGCGCGGGCTCGGTCTTCTTCGGGAGCTTGTCGGCCGCGAACGTCATGAAGTCGTCGCGGTAGATCTTGCCGAAGTTGCTCGAGGCTGCGGGCTTCTTGCCGTCGGTGTAGACGTAGTCCTTGTAGTCGGGACGAGCGACCACGAACTGGTCGACCAGGGCGAGCAGCGCCTTGACCTCGAGGCCGAGCTCCTTGGCCACGTCGCTGAAACGCTGCGTGGCCGCGGGCTTCTTGGCTTCGGATTTCTTCTTCTCGGTCATGTGCGCGTGCGAAGGGTGGCGATAGGGTGGTGGACGGAAGGATTACGAGCGGCGGCCCTTGGCGTAGGCGGCGAGGACGGCTTCGACCTCTTCGGCCGGGATGCCGCTTTCCTTGAAGTCTTCCACGGTCGCGCCTTCGAGGGCTTCGACGCTGGAGATGCCGAGGCCGACGAACTTCGCGATGAGTTCGGCGGGGAGGCCGAGCTGCTCGGCGATGCGGACGGCGGCGTCGCCGGCCTTGGCTTCGAAGCTTTCGGCGGCGTGCGTGGCCTTCTGGATGTTGAGGCCCCAGCCCATGAGCTTGGAGGTCAGGCGGGCGTTGCGGCCCTTGCTGCCGATGGCGATGCGCATGTCGTCCTCGTCCACTTCGAAGAAGATGGAGCGGCTGCGTTCGTCGATGCGGACGTTGCGCGGCTTGGCGGGGCGGATGGCTTCTTCGAGCAGCTTGAGCGGCTCGGCATGGTAGCGGATGATGTCGATCTTCTCGCCGCCGAGTTCCTTGACGATGTTGCGGACGCGGGCGCCGCGGGCGCCGACGCAGGCGCCGACGGGGTCGACCTTGGGGTCGCGGGAGTCCACGGCGATCTTGGTGCGGTAGCCCGGGTCGCGGGCCATGGCGGCGATGGTGACGGTCTTGTCGGCGATCTCGGCCACTTCGAGCTCGAGGAGGCGGCGGACGAACGCCGGGTTGGCGCGGGACAGCACGAACTCGCGGCCGCGCTGCGGGTCTTCGCGGATCTCGAGGAGGAGGCAGCGGATGCGGTC
>CAIWNE010000139.1 GCA_903913915.1 uncultured Opitutia bacterium | reverse complement strand
CGTTCCTCCTCGCCGCGCTCCTCCTCGCGGGTTGCGCGCACGATCCGATGGCGAAGCCTAAAGGGCCCGTCGCGCCTGCGGCGTTCTCGCAGGGCGGAGCTGTCGCCGATGCGAAGTGGGCCGAGGCTTTCGGCGACGCGGCCTTGCTCAAACTCATCGCGCAGGCACGCAAGAATAGTCCCGATCTCGTCATCGCTCGCGCGCGTCAGCGCGAAGCGATTGCACTGCTCATTGCTGCCAACGCTGGCGACCAGCCGGCCCTTTCCGTCGGCGCTGGGCTGGAATCCTCCCGCATCTCGCTCGATACCGGCCGCACACCAGTCGGCTTCGGCATCCCCCGTCGCACCGATGTCGGCGCCGTCGGCGTGAAGGCCTCCTGGGAGCTCGACGTCTGGGGCCGTGAGGCCGCCAAGAGCAAGGCTGCTGACGCCGATTCGCGTGCGGCCAGGTTCACCGCGGAACAGGCGGACCTCGCCCTCTCAGCTGAAGTCGCCCGTCTCTGGTTCGCCGTCCGCGGCGCCCGCGAGCAGCTCGCCTTCCTCGAGACCGAATTCGCCACGCGTTATCGCGAAATGGAAATCGTCGAGAAGACCGTCGGCGCGGGCTTGCTCGATTCCGATCCGCTTTCCTCCGCGCGTCTCGCCGCCGCCCAGGCCAAGGTCGACGAAGGCCTTGGCCGCCGCCGTCTTGCCGCTGCTGAGAATGCGCTGCGAGCGTTGATCGGTTCCGCCCCCGGCGCCCAGCTTCCCGAAGCGAAAGGCTCCGCCGCGATGCCGGCCTTCGGCGCCGGCGTGCCTTCCGAGCTCCTGCTCCGTCGGCCGGATCTCTCCGCCGCCGCCGCGCGTCTTGATGCCGCGATCTCGCGCGAAGGCGCCGCCATCGCTGACTTTTATCCATCCGTGACCCTCAATGGCCAGGCTGGCTGGCAGGCTGATCCGGCTTCGCGCGTCGGGCGCGGGTCTTCCAGTTTCTGGTCGCTGACACCTTCGGTAGACTTGCCGCTTTTCGATGCTGGTCGACGCGAGGCTGATCTCGAAGTTGCCCGCGCGCGTATCGACGGATCCGCCGGCGAGTGGACCAAGGCCGTGCTCGGGGCCTTCCGCGAAGTCGAGGATGCCCTTGCCGATCTGCGTGAACTCGCCCTGCAGGAAGAGCTGACAGGCCGCGTGCTCACTGCGGTGCGCGTCCGGCTCACTAATGCCGAGGCCCGCCGCCAGGCCGGCATCGCGAATGAGAATGACATCACAGTGGCCCGCCGCGATGAAGCCATGGCCGCACGCACGCTTTCGATGGTCGTCTGGGAGCGTCGGCAGGTCGCGGTGCGACTCGCGGCGGCGACCGGCGGTGGTTGGTCCGCGAAGTAATCTTGCAAAGAAGAAGGGCGTCCTTGCGGACGCCCTTTCTGTTTCCGTCAAGGCGCTCAGGCCTTGATCTGCGGGCGCTTGGGATCCGGCCAGTCGATGTGGAAGAATTCGCCGCGGGGCTTATCCTTACGCTCATAGGTGTGGGCGCCGAAGAAGTCGCGTTGCCCCTGGAGCAGGTTCTGCGGGAGATTTTCGGTGCGATACGAATCGAAGTAGGACAGGGCCGAGCCGAGGGTCGGCACGGGGATGCCGTGCTTCACCGCGAGGGCGATGACCTTGCGCCAGTTCTTCTGCGCCTTCTTCACGGTCTTCTTGAAGTATGGGTCGAGGAGAAGGTTATCCAGCGACCGCTTCTTGGCGAAGGCTTCGGTGATCTTCTGGAGGAAGCTGGCTCGGATAATGCAACCCCCACGCCAGATCTGGGCGATCTCGCCGAAGTTGAGCTTCCACTTGTACTCGTTTTGCGCCTCGCGCATAAGCTGGAAACCCTGGGCGTAGGAGCAAATCTTGGAGCAATAGAGGGCGTCGCGAATCTGCTCGATGATCTTGGCGCGGTCCGGATTGGTCATCGCGCGCTTCGGGCCGCGGAGGACCTTGGCGGCTTTGACGCGCTCATCCTTCACGGCGGAGAGGCAGCGGGCGAAGACGGCTTCGGCGATGGTCGG
>CAIWNE010000138.1 GCA_903913915.1 uncultured Opitutia bacterium | reverse complement strand
CTGATGGGCAAGTCGGAGCTCCCGTAAGCCGCCCTCCATCGCCTGCCGAAGCCCGACTCCTGGCGACGGGCTTCTTGTTGGCAGGGTTTCGCCGTGAGTCGAAACGGACGCCTCCCACTGTGCAGCCATGACCCCCTCCCCCTGGTTCAAGCCGGCGCTCACGCGCTCCCTGAAGTCAGGCTACGGGCGTTCCGACTTCCTTGCCGACCTCGCGGCCGGCCTGCTCGTCGGCGTGGTCGCCCTGCCCCTTTCCATGGGCCTGGCGATCGCTTCGGGCGTAAGCCCGGAACAAGGCCTCTACACCGCCATCATCGGCGGCGTGATCGTCTCCCTGCGCGGCGGCTCCCGCGTGCAGGTCGCCGGCCCGGCCGGGGCTTTCGTCGGCATCTGCGCCGCCGCGGTCATCGCCCATGGCTACCCGGGGCTGGCCCTCGCCACGCTGATGGCCGGAGTGATGCTCGTCGTCTTCGGGGCGCTCCGCCTCGGCAAATACATCGGCTACATTCCCTACCCGGTCGTCATCGGCTTCACGACGGGCATCGCGCTCATCATCGGCAGCACGCAGCTCGGACCTGCCCTCGGCATCGCCGATCCGGCGAAGGCGATCCCGCACTTCATCGGGCGGATGCAACACCTGTTCGGCGGCCTGCATGCCGTGAAGTTCGGTTGCCTGGCCGTCGCGACCGGCACGCTCGCCGTCATCGTCGGCCTGCGGAAGATCTCCCTCAAGATTCCGGGCGCGCTCATCGCGGTGCTGCTGGGGACGATCATCGTGACGATGATCGGTGTCTCGGATTCCGAGATCCCGACGATCGGCTCGAAGTTCAAGGAGATCAGCGCGAGCTTCCGCCTGACCGACTGGCAAGCCAGCCTGCCCGACCGCGCCGCCTGGCTGGCCAAGGCCTGGGACGTCCTCCCGCTGGCCTTCGGCATCGCCCTGCTGGTCGGGATCGAATCCCTGCTCTGCGCCGTCGTGGCGGACGGGATGTCCGGCGACCGCCACGAGTCCGACACCGAGCTGGCCGCCCAAGGCGTCGCCAACATCGCTTCGGCATGCTTCATGGGGCTGCCCGTCACCGGCGTCATCGCCCGCACGAGCACCAACGCCCGCGCCGGCGCCAAGACGCCCGTCTCCGGGCTGATCCACGCCGGCACCGTACTGGCTATCCTGCTCATCCTGGCGCCGCTGGTGAAGCTGATCCCGTTGGCCTCCTTGGCCGGCGTGCTCCTCTCGGTCTGCTGGTACATGGCCGAACTCCCCCTCTGGCCCCGTCTCTTCCGCTCCGGCGGCTCCGACATGATCCTGCTGGTGCTAGCCTGCCTGATCACGGTCTTCGTGGACCTGATCTGGGCCGTCGGCCTAGGCGTCTCCGCGGCCTTCGTCTTCCTCCTGATCCGCAAATCAGCCCACCCAGAGAAAGAAGAGCCGGAGACCATCGACGTCGAGGAGCGCGCCGACGAGGTCCGACTCGCCCTGTCCGGACACCTGCACTTCGGACGCGCCGCGGAACCACGTGCCGTGGAAACCCGCCTCAAGGCAGGCACGCTGCACCTGACCCTCGAATTCAGCCACGCCCTTTTCGTCGACTGCTCCTACGCCCAGGCCCTCCGCGAACTCGCCACCCATGCCCGCAGGCAGGGGGTGACCGTCCGCGCCGTCGGCCTGCAAGGCAGGGCCGCCAGCGACTTCGCCCGCTTCGGCCTCCGCGAAGTCATCAGCATCTGAAGCCCCCTCTGAGATTGCCCCGCCGAGACGGCGGACCTAGGTTGCCCTCGTGAGCACGCCCTCCATTGAAGCCCTGAAATCAGTCGCGCTGACGACCGCCATCGCCGCCGGCGACCTGCTCGCCAAAGGCGCGCAGATGAAGGTCAACGCCTCCACCGATGATGACGTCAAGATGCAGGCCGACGTGGACTCGGAACACCTCGTCCGCGACATGCTCAAGGCCACGGGAATCCCGGTCATCGGCGAAGAACTCGGCGGCGACGACTCCCTCTACGACGGCGAGAGCCTCTACTGGGTCGTCGACCCGCTCGACGGCACTTACAACTACCTGCGCCGCCAGCCCTCCACCTGCGTCTCGCTCGGACTCATGCGCGGCAAGGAGCCCGTCCTCGGCGTGATCCATGACTTCACCGCCCGGAAGACCTATCTCGGCGTCGTCGGCGACGGCAGCTACATCAACGGCGTACGCATCACGCCCGGCTGGGTCTCCGACATCAAGGACGCCTGCATCATGACGGGCTTCCCTGCCGCGGCCGACAAGTCCGGCCCGGCGATGCAGCGCTTCGTCGACCAGGTCGGCCGCTACAAGAAGATCCGCATGATCGGCTCCGCCGCCCTTGCCCTCGCCTACGTCGGCGAAGGCGTCGCGGATACGTATTACGAATCAGGCACGAACCTCTGGGACGTCGCCGCCGGCCTCGCGATCATCAAGGCGTCGGGCGGATATTTCCGACTCGTGCCGACGGGCAAGCGCCCGCTGAACTACGACCTCTGGGCCTCGGCCCGCGAGGAGTGGACGCGCTGACGCCGCGCCTTAGGCGTCGACAAGAGTCCGCCGACGGCTAGGTTTCCGACGTGCTCCTCGCCCTGACCAATCCGATCAAAGAAGCCGTCATCAAGCATGCGGCCGAGAACTATGCCGAGAAGATCCTCGGACAGGACTACGCCTCGCCGGGCTTCTGGGTCGCCCTCGCGATGGTGCTGGTCTACATCCCGACGCTGGGGCGCCTCGCCGCCCAACACTTCTTCGGCAAGGACGGCACGTCCGTCGGCATCGGCCTGACCGGCATCCTTTCCGTCGCCCTCACCTTCGCAGCCATCTGCATGGCCGACACGAGCCTCTCCGGCTTCATCCCGAAGTCCGTCGAAGTCCTGGTGATCTCCCTCTGCACCGCCACGGTCGTCCTGCTCATCACCAGCGCCTCCGCCCAGGTCCTGAGCATGGGCTTCGGCCCTTCGCTCGGCCTGCAGCTGATCTTCTGGAACATCGTCTTCCTGGCCCAGCTCGCGACGCGCTTCCTGATGGATTTCTGGAAGCACGTCTGACCTGCCGGATGAAAGCGGTCATTTCCGCGCTTTGCTTGACCATGGCTGCCCTTTCGGCGGCCGAAGGCCCACCACACACCACACTGGAGGGCAAGGTGGTGACGGGCTACCAAGGCTGGTTTCGGGCTGAAGGCGACCCCAGCGGCCTCGGCTGGGTGCATTACGGGCCGGGCAAGCGATTCTCCCCGGAAGCCTACTCGTTCGACGTCTGGCCGGACCTCTCGGAGTTGACGCCCGAAGAACGCTACCCTTCGCCGTTCAGATACGCCGACGGACATACCGCCGAGCTCTTCAGCAGCGTCCACCCCCTGACCGTAAGACGCCACTTCCGTTGGATGAAGGACTACGGCATCGATGGTGCGATGCTCCAACGATTCGCCGTCGGCCTGGGCAAAGGACGTGGCGCCGAGGCCATGGACATGGTCCTGCGCCATTGCCTCGAGGCCGCCGACACGGAGGGTCGTTCGTTGACGGTGATGTATGACCTCTCGGGATTGAACCCTGAAAAATTCGGCTCGGTCGCCGAAGACTGGAAGAAACTCGCCACCACCGGAGCGACCAATCGCCCCTGCTATCAATATCATGCAGGCAAACCGCTCGTCGCGCTCTGGGGTCTCGGCTTCAAGGACCGCGCGCCCGCGCTCAAGGAATGGGCGGACCTGCTCGCGGACATCAGGGCCACCGGCGCCGCGATCATGGTCGGTTTGCCGACCTACTGGCGCGAACTGAAGAACGACAGCCTGACCGACCCCACCCTTCATGACCTGATCCGTCAGGCCGACATCATCAGCCCTTGGACGGTCGGACGCTTCGGCGACCAGAAAGGGGCGGCCGACCTTGCCCGGAAGGTCTGGAGCCCTGACATCGACTGGTGCCAAGCCGAACATAAGACCTACCTTCCGGTAATCTTCCCCGGCTTCAGCTGGAGCAACCTTTCCGCCCTTCGCGGCAAACAGGCCAAGCTCGGCCAGATCCCGCGACTCGGAGGACGCTTCCTCTGGTCCCAGGCGACCGCGGCCCGCGCAGCGGGAGCGAAGACCCTCTACGTGGCGATGTTCGATGAGCTCGACGAAGGCACGGCGATCATGAAGTGCGGAAGCCCGCGGCCGGCCGGCAACTTCGTGGACCTGTCCGACGTGCCGACGGACCACTACCTTTGGCTGGCGGGACAAGCCGGGCGGATGCTCCGCGGAGAGATCCCCGCGAGCACCGACCTGCCAAAACGCTGAACGACCTCAGCCCGTGGCTTGGAGGCCGGCGGCGATGGCGTTCAACGAGAGGAGCATCTGCGGTAACAAAGCGTCGGCTTCCTTACGGTCGCCGTCGGCCACCTTCTTGCGCCAGTCCTTGAGCAGGGCCACCTGCTGTTCGTGCAGGAGGTCGATCGCGGATTCACGCAAGGCGATGACCTTGCGGAGTCGGGGACGACCCTCGCTGAGCTTCGAACCGGACAGTTCGTCGAGCATCTTCCGGGTAAGGTTATGCTCGGCGAGGATGCGGTTCAGGAAGAGATCGCGCAGCTTTTTGTCGGTCACGAGGCCGCCATAGAGCTTCATCATGCTGCGATTGGACGCCAGGACGCTGGTGGAGGCGTTCTTGAGCATATAGCGCAGAGGCGGCCAATCATCGTAGTTCTTGCGGATGACCTCGAAGCCCTTGGGGTCTGCTTCCTTGAGACGGGCAAGCGCCGAGCCGACGCCATACCAGCCGGAGAGGTAGAAACGGGCCTGGCTCCAGGCGAAGACCCACGGGATGGCACGGAGATCCTCGAGCGAGGCGGCGCCGGTGCGGCGCGAGGGACGGGAGCCGATGCGGCTCGCCTCGATGACGTCGATCGGGGTGGCCTGCCGGAAGAACTCGATGAAACGCGGGGTCTGGATCAGCGACTGGTAAGCCTCGCGGGAGAACTCGGCGAGGCGGTCCATGACCTTGGCCTGGCCGGCTTCGCTGCGGACGGCGACGTCGTGCAGCAAGGTGTTCTGGGTCACGCCCGCGGTCAGCAGCTCGAGGTTGTTCACCGCGGTGATATGATTGGCATACTTCTGCGTGATGCTCTCGCCCTGCTCGGTCACGCGGAGCTCGCCCTGGATCGAGCCCTGCGGGAGCGCGTCGATGAAGCGGTGGGTCGGACCGGCGCCGCGGGAGATGGTGCCGCCACGGCCGTGGAAGAAGATGATGCGGACGCCATGCTGCTCGCCGACGGCGGCGAGATTCTGCTGGGCGCGGTAGAGGTTCCAGAGCGAGGCGAG
>CAIWNE010000137.1 GCA_903913915.1 uncultured Opitutia bacterium | reverse complement strand
GGCATAATCTGCCTAAACGTGCATAAACACGTAGGACGGAAACACCCCGTATTTACGGGGGTTCCGTGTTTTTCTCCGCTTTCAAGTGGCGGAGAGGATGGGATTCGAACCCACGATACCCTTTTGGGGTATACCCATTTAGTAAACGGGCGCTTTCGGCCACTCAGCCACCTCTCCAGGTCCTTCGTTGATTCGAAGGACGTTCAGTAATGGGGAGCGGCGGACGATGGTCAAGCCAAGGCCATGGACGGATCAAGGAGAAGGTCGAAAGGCAGGAAACCCCTTATTAAACAGGCCAGATTCCCTGCTTTGAAACGCGGGCATGGGTTCGGTCAATCGGGTCATGCATCTGCTCTATGTCGATGAAAGCGGCGATACCGGCCGCCACAACCGGGAGAACCATACGTTCGTGCTCTGCGGACTGATGGTGCACCACGCGGACTGGCATGAAGCCCAGGCCGCCCTCAGGGATATGCGCCTCAGGCTACGCATGAATTTCGGCCTGCCGATGGAAGCGGAGATCCATGCGAGCGAACTGCTAGGACGAAGCCCCTCCCCCTTCGGACTAGACCGCACCGCACGCATCAAGGCGGCGCTACATCTGGTAGAGATGATTCGACGGCAAGGCTCGCTATTCGCCATTCGAATCATCGTCGACAAACGGAGCTTCGAAGGCGACGTGCTGACGGTCGCATGGCAGGACATGCTCAGCGCAGCAAAGTCAGTGGCGATCTCGACCGAGCACGGTCGATGCTCCTCGCCGGGTATCATCGTCATCTGTGACGACCACCGCACCGCGCCTGGAAGCGGGTGGCTGCATGAGGTCAAGAAGGCCTTAGACATGGAATCCGTCCTCCTCGACCAGCCTTTCGGACGCGACTCAAGGGCGAGCGACTTTCTCCAAGCCTGCGACATGCTGGCTTATCTCACGAAACAAACCGTCGAACCAGCCGGCTTCTTCAGCAGGGATAATTCCCGCTGGCTCATCGAAAGATGTGAAAGAATTTTCGATGAAAGAGGCCTGAGCTTCCGCCTCAAAGGGAAAGGGGGCGCTTACGCGCCCCCTGATAGGAATCTCGGCGGGTCTTAGCCGCCTACACACCTGAGATTGAAAATGGATGAGCGGATACCGGCCGCAAGAATGAAGTCATGGGGTAAACCCAGGGGATGCCGCTGCGAAATAAAGTTCACCGCAAGGCGAACCGGGGCAGGGGCATGATTCATCGTGCACGCCCCAACAGGAACTGGCGGTCAGCGGTTGGAACATACAGAGACAGGAGTGCGCGGCGGAGCCACGCCCCTACCCTCGGCCGCCCTGCGGCGGCCTGATAAGACGGAAGACAGCACCTGGTGCTATCCCTACCTACAACGCAAAAAGGGCGGCCCGGAGGCCGCCCTGTCGGCGCGATGGTCGGACCGACTCAGAGCGACAGCACGAAGTCGGTCAGGAGCTTCTGCTGGGCCTTGGTCATCTTGAGGTAGCGGTCCTTCGAGACCTTGCCCTCGCCGTCATGGCCCTTGATCGCTTCGTCGATCGTCAAGGCGCGGCCGTCATGCAGGTAAGGCGCGCTCTGGGCGATGCCCCACAGGGGGGCCGTGCGGAACTCACGCCCCGTGGCGGTCTCCTGGACGATGCCGTCGCCGAGCGAGCCCATGTCGTGCAACAGGAGATCCGAGTAGAGCCGGACTTCCTTGTTGTTCAGCGCGGCGACCTTACTGTAGCCCGTGCGCATCGAGGGCGTGTGGCAGAGCGAGCATGCGGCGGCGTCGAACAGCATGCGACCCGAGGCGGTGGCCGGCGTGGGCTTGCTGGCGGGAGGAGGCGCGAGGAACGTCATGAAGTTCGCGACCTTCTCGAAGTCGGCCAGGCCCGTATCGTCGGGCTTATCCTCGGGATCCTGCACGAGGTCATACTTCTTCAGGAGCTCCTGGTTTCCGTTCGGCGCGTTCTCGGTAGGGTAGAACCGGTTCGTCACGCCCATCTCGTTGCGGTAGGCGTCGGCCGCGAAGGCGAGGACGGTGGCCTGCTGGGCCTTCCAGCCGAAGCGGCCGGCCATGCGCTTGCCGCTCACGACGTCGGTCACCCAGCCCACGCGGCCCTTGATGTGCTCATTGGGATAGGGCCGGGCGTTGCGCACGATCTCGGAATCCGGGATGGCGTCGATCAGACCGAGCCCGAAGAGCGGGGTCGAGTTGCGATGGATGACCACGTTGGCGATCGAAGGCACGAACTCCTGGGCCTCGGGGACGATGGAACGCTCCTGAAGCAGCGAACCGCCGAGCGAGTCGAGGGAATCGAACCTGCCGTTCACCGTCATGCCGAAGCGCGTCACGTTGATCGCGCTCGCGCCGCCGGTGGCAGGCGAGGAGTGGCAGGCGACGCACGAGTCGCGGTTGAAGATCGGGCCGAGGCCGCCTTCGACCGTCTCGGTCTTCTCGAAGTCGTCCTTGCCGTCCAGGAACAGGTTCAGCTGGTCGGCCGTGAGGCCGGGCAGCGGATCGCCGAACTGGGTGAGGATGGCCGGGACGTAAGGACGGTTATCGCCGAAGTGGCCCGGCTTGTGCGCGCGGACCGCGGGGACCTGGCCGGGATGTCCGGCGCCGTTGGTCGGTTCGCCCGCCAAAGCCTGTCCGGCCGAAGCGAGCACCGCCATGAGAGCGATGATGCGAGGATTCATGTTGTTTTTATTGGGGTTTCACGGAGCCCTCTGCGCTTCCGTACATACCATTAAATCATCTCCCGCGCCGATGGGAAGAAACGTAGGGTTACTTTTGGCTGAAGGAAATATTAAGGGCGGCGCAAATAGCGCCGCCCTCGGGGGAACTGCTGGCATGGGGGAACCGCTGCGAAGCAGGCGTGCCTAAGCGCGTGCTGACATGGGTACCGGGGATCTGCTGCGAAGCAGACGAAGGACACGCGCATGCCGCATCAGGGGCCAAGTGCTGGTCATTCATGCCTTTGCTTCGCAGCAGTTCACCACGCCAGCAGACCCCCGCACGCCTGAGGCGTGCCGTATCCTTCATTAACCGCTCGATTAAAGGGGTGGTCACGCATGAAGGAGTCATTAAAACAAGCCAATGCCCCTGAAGCGTCTCTTTGCGTTCCTGCTTACCCTGCCCTGCCTGACCCTCTCGGCCAACGAGGTCGGCCTGGAATCCACCAACCCCAGCCGCTTCGGAGCGAAGTTCACCGAGACGGGAGGCAAGGTCGCCGCGGAGTTCGGCGGCGACCACGGCGTCTTCGCCTTCTTCACCTTCTCCGACAAAGGCGAGTGGTCGGCGGAGGCGCTGGTCTCGATGCCCAAAGGCAAATCGGCCACGCTGACGGGCAAGATCGCCGGCAAGGCTTTCAACGGCGCCGGCAAGGCCGAAGGCAGCGGCAAGCCGGAGTGGGTGACCTTGGGGACTTTCACGACGTTGGCCGAAGTCCCGGCCTTCCTGCAACTCGAAGCCAAGGAACGCAAAGGAGCGGTCACCCTGCTCGGCTATCGCTTCACCTGCGCGGCGAACGCCCAGGCGAAGGCGACCGCGATGCCGCTGCTGCACCTCAAGACCGCCTACACCGAATCGCCCGAGATCTCGGTCGGCGACCGCGGCGGCGTCGGCGCGGCCACGATCCTGAAGGCCGGCGGACGCCTGCTCATCCCCGTCGTCGTCGAGAAACCGGGAGCGAAGAAAATCTCCGTCCGCTTCACCGCGAATAACGGTGCGAAGGCCACGCTCGGCGCGCACGTCATCGACAACCTCAAGGCCGACGCGCTGAAGAAAGCCGCCAAGGTCTCCGTCGCGCTCGCCGGCACGGGCAAGCCCGCGGTCTCCAAGGAAATCGTCCTCACCTTCCCCGCCGCCGGGACTTATCTCGTCGCCCTGGACGCCACGGATGCCACCGGCAGCGTCACGCTCAACGGCCTCCTGCTGAACGGCGCGACCAATCCCGAGCTCTGGGCCCTCCCGAACGGCAACGCGCAGTCGGTGCACTTCGGCTATGCGCTGCCGGCCGGCGAGACCGCCGTCTGGGCTTACGCCGAGGCCAAGGCCCTCCCCGGCCCGCCCACGACGTACAACTGCGTGCTGGGCTTCGGCCACGGCTACTTCGGCTTCCAGCGCAAGACCGCCGGCCCCGAGACCAAGGACCGCGTGTTCATCTACTCGCTCTGGGACAACGGCTACGTGAAGAACGACGCCAAGAAGGTCAGCGCCGAAGAACTGCGCGACCTCGTCGTGACCACCGTCGCCAAGGGAGAGGGCGTCAACGCGTCGGCCTTCGACCACGAAGGCTCGGGCGGCCACAGCGACCTGCCGTACGCCTGGAAGGACAACGCGACGTATTCGTTCCTGCTGGGCGTGAAGCCCGACGGCGACGCCGCGGTCTATTCCGCCTGGGTGAAGCTCGCCGAGACCGGCCAGTGGCGCTTCCTCACGTCGTTCCGCCGTCCGAAGACCGAGGCCAAGATCGACGGACTCTACTCCTTCGTCGAGGACTGGTCAGGCTCCTACGGACAGGTCGAACGCAAGTGCCTCTACTCGAACCTCTGGATCCGCAGCGCCGCCGGCAAGTGGGTCGCGCTCAAGGAAGCGAAGAGCAGCGCGACCGCCGAGCTCGGCCGCAAGGACTTCGCCCACACCGTCGAAGGCAACGCCATCGCCCTCGCGACCGGCGGCTACTCCGGCACCGACGGCAAGCGCGGGGTGGTGCTGCCGATCCCCGGGGGCAAGGAGCCCTCGATCGATTTGGACAAATTGCCTGCGAAGTAAGCAGAGCTTACTTCGCGGGGGAACGGCTGGCATGGTGAACTGCTGCGAAGCAATTTCATCCAGTGGTAGGGTTTTATCAGGGGTGACCCTCTTCCTGGCGTAGGCGTTGCTGTCTCATGCGGATCGTGCCGCCCAAGAGCTGGTTGACCGAGTAAAGTCTTCGATGGGTCGATTGATACTCCGCAGGGGTGAGCGCTCCGATGTCGTGAGCAATCTCGAGCTGGGTCGCTAGTTCGGCCGCCGACCCTCTGGCTATGTAAAGGAACCTGATGGAGTCGCGATTGCTACCGCGCTCGTCTCCCTCGGCAATATTCGACGGAACGGAGATGGCCGATCGGCTGATCTGATCGCAGAGGGCACGCCTACGTGAGAGCGTCGGTCCGTCGGCGATCCGGAGTACTTCGATCGCCAGAATCTTTGCTTCTTTCCAAAGATTTAAATCTCGGTAGCTGCGGACAGCTTCTCGTGGTGTAACGGGCTCGTCAGGATGCATCAAGCCAGCCTGCTTTCGCGGCGCCCCCTTCGCATCTCCAATCAAATGGTTACTTCAATCCAATTCTGGCCAGTAGATCCCCCCTGTCTCCGCTTCGCAGCAGATCACCAGCACCCATGCCAGCACGCGCTTGGCGCGACCGCTTCGCAGCAGATCACCATGCCAGCAGTTCCCCCACGAGGCGCTTCTCAGAAGCGCCTCGTCAGCCCCATGTAAGCCGAGCGGGGCTGGGCGCCGTAGCCGAGGGCGGTCGGCGGGGCGGTCTCGCCGAAGAGGTTCTCGATGCGGAACGACAATTCGGTCCGATCGCTCCAGGCGTAGCGCACCCAGAGGCGCGCGAAGACGGCCGAGGGCAGGTTCACGCGCGAATAGGTGTTCCAGTCGTAGTCGACACGTCCGCGCTGGGCGTTCACCGCGGCGCCGAAGGTCCAGTTCTCGTTCGGCGTCACTTCCGACCCGAGGCTGAGCACGAGGTGCGGACGGCGCAACAGCGGCTCGCCGGCGGCGACGACGCCGGCGTAATCGGTGAGCGCCTTGCTCTCGAGGTAGGTCACGGCCCCGAAGGTGCGCAGGCCCTTGGCGGGGCGGGCCTCGACGCCCAGCTCGACGCCCTGGGTGCGGGCCTTGGCGATGTTGAAGGTCTTGTAATCGACGGGATTGTAGTCGATGAGGTCGGTCAGGTTGTTCTGGAAGGCGACGAGCGTCCAACCGAGCGCGTTCGGGACGAGGTCTTCGTGCCGGAGGCCGATTTCGTAACCGGTGTTGGCTTCGGGGCGCAGCGGCAGGCTGCCCGACGTGCCGTAGGCGAGGTCGTTGGCCGAAGGCGCGCGATAGGCCGTGGCGGCCTTGGCGTGCAAGGTGAGCTCCTTGCTCAGGCTGCGGGCGTAAGAGAACTCCCCGGTCGTCTTGCCGGCGAAATCGGTGAAGCTGTCGCGTCGTACCGAGGCGCGGAAGCGGTCCGTCGCGGTCGCGCGCCAGTCGGCGCTGGCCCAGGCGCCGAAGCTCTCCATGGTGTCCTTCCAATCGGTCGAACCGGCGGCCAACGCCTGCTGGTCGTAGCGCGAGTTCTCATAGCTCACGCCAAGCCCGAGGCTCAGGTCGCGCCGCGCCTTCCATTCGGCGAAGGCGGTGAGCTCGTCGCGGTCGAGGTTGAATTTCTGATACTCGAGATAAGGGCCGTAGAAAGGGTCGGTGCCGTCGACATAGCTCGTCACGGTCGAACCGCCGTGCGACCAGAAGGCCACGGCGCTGAAAGCATCGGTGGCGTAGCGAATCCCGGGCGAGAGCATCCAGCCGCGGTCCTTCTCCCAGTCGTTGGGATCGCCGCTCGCGGGATGGCCGTCCGTCGACTGCCCCGGCAGGCCGGCGTCCCCGCGGTCGACCGAGCCGATCACGTCGAAGACGAGGTTCGGCGACAGGCGCCAATCGGACTTGAACAGCCCGGTCGAGGCGTCGCGCGCGCCATTCGTCCGCCAACCGTCGTCGTGCGAAGTGGTCAACGCGAAGGCCGTGCCTTGCGTCGCGGCGACGCCGGTCGAGGCATTGCTGGCCAGATAGCTCAAGCCGAGCGAGGCGCGGCCGAAGGAACCGCCCTCGAGGCTGAGGACGCCGCCGCTCTTGTCCGTCAGGGGATCCGGCAGACGGAGGTCGACGACCCCGCCGAGGGCGTTGGCGCCGTAGAGGGTCGAAGACGGGCCACGCATGACCTCGACGGACGAAAGGCCGAAAAGACGGTAGCGCCCGATCTCGTACGAATTGGAGAACCCCTGGGGCAGTCGACGGCCGTCGAGCAACACGGCCGTCTGCGAGGAATTGGTGCCGCGGATCAGCAGCGAACCGACCGAACCTTCGCCCGACTGTTCGGTGGCGTAGACCCCCGGGGCGTTGCCGAGCAGGCCGGTGAGGGTCGTCTGACCGGATTCCGTCGCCGCGGTGACATCCAGATGGCTGACGGAAGGCGAGGCCTCGGCAAGGGGGGCGGCCTGCCGAGTTTCGACCACGACCGTCTCGGGCAGGCGGGTAGGCGCTTGGGCCAGGAACGCGGCAGCGATGATTAACATACGCATCTTCGTATCCGCATACGTGTATGTAAGTCAAGGTAAACGCCCCTGACTGCCCAGATTGGGGCTGGAGAAACGCATCCGGATTGTCATAATACCTTCCGATGTCCGCCGAACTCTCCCAGCAACCTGACCTCGGCCCCGTCCGCCAGTTCTCCATCTTCGTCGAGAACAAGGTCGGCCGACTCAACGAGCTGGTCGAATCCCTGGCCGGAGCCGATGTCCACATCATGGCGCTCTGCCTGGTCGACACGACCGACTCCACGATCATCCGCATCGTCGTCGATTATCCCGAGCGCGCCGAACAGATCCTCGACGAGCACCACTTCGCGCACGACGACGTCCCCGTGGTCGCCATCGAACTGCAGTCCGAAGCCCAGCTCAAGGACGTGACCCGCGTCCTGCTCAAGGCCGAGATCAACATCCATTACGTCTACCCGTTCCTCTTCCGACCGAACGGCCGCTACGGCCTCGTCGTCCGCACCGAAGCGCAGGAACTCGCCGCCTCCGTCCTTTCCAGCCACGGCATCACCGTCCTGGGCCGGAATGATATCGCCCGATAGGCTACGCCTATCGGTGGGGGAACTGCTGGCATGGTGAACGGCTGCGAAGCAATCTCAGGGATAGCCACGCACCGGCCGCACGTCTGCCTGTGAATAACTTACCCATCAGGGTTATGTATCTGTTTCGCAGCATGCCAGCCTGCCAGCAGACCCCCATGCTTGGTTGCATGATTGCATCTCCGGCCGGGATGGGCAAAGTTGCTCC
This sequence comes from uncultured Opitutia bacterium, assembly GCA_903913915.1. GTDB lineage: Bacteria > Verrucomicrobiota > Verrucomicrobiia > Opitutales > UBA953 > UBA953. The sequence goes on along the minus strand of CAIWNE010000137.1, from coordinate 9,438 downwards.
TCCTTCGCATGAGCCGGTACTATTTCGCTTACGCTTCCAACCTGGACTCCACCCAGATGGAACGCCGTTGCCCCGGCTCGAGCTATCGCGGCAAAGCCTTCCTGCCCAAGCACCGCCTCGCGTTCACGCACCCCAGCTCGACCTGGGGCGGCGGCTCGGCCGACATCCTCGAGGACCAGGATTCCCCGGGCGTCTGGGGCGCGGTGTACGAGATGACCGTCGACGACTGGAAGCGCATGGATGAGGCCGAAGGCTCTCCTTACAAGCGCATCAAGGTCACCATCCTCGAAGCCGGCCTGGAAGACTGCCCGCTCGACTGCCAGGCCTACAAGGTCGTCGACCCCACCGGCCCGCACCTGCCCTCGAAGCTGTACCACGAGAAGATCGTGCGCGGCGCCCTCGCCCGCGGCCTGCCCGCCGGCTGGATCGCCTGGCTCCGCGGCCTTTCGACCAAGGCCTGACGTGGCCAAGCCGAAGCCACGCTGCTTCTGGTGCGGCGACGATCCGCTATACGTCGCCTATCACGACGACGAATGGGGCGTGCCCGTGCGCGACGACCGCCTGCTCTTCGAGCAGCTCATCCTCGAAGGCGCGCAGGCAGGCCTCTCCTGGTTCACCGTGCTGAAGAAGCGCGAACATTACCGCCAGGCATTCGTGAACTTCGACGCCCGCAAGGTCGCGCGCTTCGACGCCAAGAAGGTCGACGCCCTCATGAAAAACCCGGGTGTCATCCGCCATCGCGGCAAACTCGAGTCCGTCGCGCTCAACGCGCGGGCCTTCCTCGCGATCCAGGAAGAGCATGGCAGTTTCTCCGCTTGGCTGTGGGCGCACGTCGACGACAAGCCCATCGTCCGTCGATCGCGCACGCCGCAGGCGAGTTCGCCGCTGGCGGAGAAGATCTCCAAGGAGCTCAAGAAGCGCGGCATGAAGTTCGTCGGCCCGACCATCATCCAAGCGTACCTCCAGGCCGTCGGCCTGCTCGACGAGCATCTGCCGGGGTGCTGGAAAGCCTGACCGCCTCGGGGTTCCGCTGGCATGGTGAACGGCTGCGAAGCAGAGGCACTGGCTGAAACGGAAACCGGGGGAATGCGGTAACATGAACGACCCAGCCGGAGAGACCAAGCGGGTGTCGGGCTGGGAATTTACCCGTCGTCGCAGATTTGGGAGGAGCGGCGGCCTTTATCATCCATCCGACCTCTTTCATCTTCGAAAGGAACTTCCGGCCCTCATATCGCTCCAATACGGTGGACAGCGGGGGCCGATTTAATCAAATCTGCCTCCCCTACCCCGCCTTTCCTCCCATTTCCAATCACATGAGAACCCTGACCCGCACCTGCCTGCTCCTGGCGCTCGCCACCGGCGCCGCCTTCGGAGCCGACGACGCCAAGAAGACCCTCCCGAAATGGGAAGCGATGGACTACGGACGCTTCCTGTCCGCCTCGATCGACAACGCCCAGGGCAAGAGTCCCTTCGAACAGAAGGGCTGCGCCGCCAACAAGGCCGTCCTGGTTAACCTCGGCAACCGTGACGCCGGTTACGCCTTCGACACCGAGACGCTCCGCGGCGCCGGCGCCTGGACGGGCGGCTGGATGCAGACCAAGGGCGTGGCCTTCGACGGCAAGCACGGCCCGAATCCCGGCCCCGCGGTCGGCGCCAAGATCTTCTTCGAGACGAATCCCGGCCCCGGCTGGAGTTTCAACGGCACCTTCGACGAGACCCGCACCCTGCCCAAGGGCCCCGAAGGCGTGATGGCCAAGATCCCGCTCGGCCCCCTCCCGCGCGAGCACGCCAAGTATCAGGGCCTCTACCTCAACGGAGACCGCGTCGTCTTCGCCTACACCGTCGGCTCCGCCGAAGTGCTCGAATCCGCCGAGATGGAAAAAGTCGGCGACGTCGTCGTCCTCTCCCGCTCATTCACCGTCGTGAAAGGCGAGCTCGACTCGTCCGTCCGCCTCCTCGACCTGCCCTACGGCGGCAAGGTCGACCTCGCCGACGGCGCCAACGCCATCGTACGCGTCGAATACCCGCTGCCGGCCGAACAGCCCGGCAAGAAGGCCGACCCGAAGGCCAAGGCCAAGGTCGCCAAGAACGCGCCCGTCCTCGTGAAGCCCGCCGACGAGCTCACCACCGTGACCGTCAACGGCCTCCCCGCCGGCTCCATCCTGAGCAACAAGGCCAACGTCCTCTCGCTCAAGCTCGCCAAGGTCGCCGCCGGCACCTCCTTCAAGGTCTCGTTCGCGCACGGCGCCATCAACGCCGGCGACGTGCTCCGCAAGGTTCCCTCCAAGGTGGCCGCCGCGGCCGACCTGCGCACGTTCACCAAGGGCGGCCCCGCCCACTGGGCCCAGGACGTCGTGACCGAAGGCACGCTCGGCGAAGCCGCCCTCGAGAAGCAGATCGAAGGCCTCAAGGCGCGCATCGAAGGCGAACAGGACGCCGCCCAGAAGCAGTCCCTCAAGGATCAGCTGACCGAGCTCCAGGCCTCTCCGTACGTCGTCGACAACGTCACCGTGCCTTCCGAGAACCCCTACGGTTCGTGGATCCGCGTCGGCGCGATCGACTTCTTCAAGGACGGCCGCATCGCCTTCGCCACCTGGAGCGGCGACGTCTGGGTCGGCAAGTTCGCCGACGACAAGCTCAGCAAGATCACCTGGCACCGCTTCGCCACCGGCATCTTCCACGGCCTCGGCCTGAAGATCGTCAACGACCAGATCTACGTCCTCGGCCGCGACCAGATCACGCTGCTCCACGACCTCAACCACGACGGCGAAGCCGACTTCTACGAGAACTTCAACAACGACGTCCAGGTCACCTCGAACTTCCACGAGTTCACGTTCGACCTGCAGACCGACGCCCAGGGCAACTTCTACGTCCTCAAGGGCGGACCCGTGAACCCGGGAGGCCGCGGCTGGGGCCCCCTCAGCGACCACCACGGCTCGATCTTCAAGGTCTCGGCCGACGGCAAGAAGTTCGAGGTCCACGCCACCGGCATCCGCGCGCCTAACGGCATGTGCGTCGGCCCCAACGGCGAGATCTCCAACGGCGACAACCAAGGCACCTGGGTCCCCGTCGACTACATCCATTACTCCAAGCCAGGCGACTTCATCGAAGTCCCCGACCTGTCGCACCGCACCCCGGCGCCGACGACCTACAGCCCGCACCTCTGCTGGGTCCCGTATGACGTCGACAACTCCAACGGCACGCAGATCTGGGTCCCGGCCAACAAGGGCAAGTGGGGGCCGTTCGAAGGCCGCATGCTCTACCTCTCCTACGGCAAGTCCTCGCTCTTCGCGGTCCTCCAGGAACGCGTCGGCGAAGTCGCCCAGGGCGGCGTCGTGAAGTTCCCGCTCAAGTTCGCCACCGGCCTGATGCGCGCACGCTTCAGCCCGATCGACGGCCAGCTCTACGTCGCCGGCCTCAAGGGCTGGCAGACCAACGGCGTGAAGGACGGCGCGATCCAGCGCGTCCGCTACACCGGAAAGTCCGTGACGATGCAGGAATCCCTCCACGTCTCCAAGAAGGGCATCACCATCGGCTTCACCGGCCCGCTCGACAAGAAGTCGGCCTCCGACCTCCAGAACTGGTCCATCAGCCAGTACAACTACCGCTGGACGGGCGCCTATGGCTCCGACGAATACAAGGTCAGCAACCCGGAGGAGAAAGGTAACGACAACGTCGCGATCCAGTCCGTCAAGTTGGCCGAGGACGGCAAGTCCGTCTTCCTCGAAGTCGCCGGCCTCGTGCCGGTGATGCAGATGCGCATCAAGATGAACGTGAAGGCCGTCGACGGATCCCGCGTGCCGGACGACATCGGCAACACGATCAACGTCGTCCCGGAGAAGGAAGGCGAAGACTACCGCTCCTTCGCGCCGACGAAGTAAGCTGAGGCGAAATCCTCACGGCGAAAGGCCCGGTTCACGCCGGGCCTTTCTGTTGGGGGCTTGCCTGACGGCGGGAATGCCTCCCAATAGGAAGCGCACCGCCGCCATGCTCTTCCGTCGTCTCCTCTGCCTGCTCGCCGCGACCGTCGCGACCGCCCTCTCCGCCCAGGATCAGCCCGGGCTCAAGGTGACGTTCACCTCTTCAGGCAAGGCCGACAGCCGCGTCGACCGCCTCCTCGCGCTCTACGTCCCCGCCGGCCAGGCGCCCACGCCCTTCCTCGCCGCCGGACCGTTCGGCGTGAAGTGGGAAGGCGACCTTCAGTCGCCGCTACGCGGCACGTTCAAGCTGAGCGCCGAATCCTCCGGCAAGTTCAAGCTGAGCCTAAACGGCCAGCCGCTCCTCGACGGACCCGGCATCAAGACCGTCCAGCTCAACAAGGGCGCGAACCATGTCGTCGCCGAGATCGCCAGCTCGGACAAGGGCGACACCTTCGTCCGACTCAGCTGGGCCTCGAAAGACTTCCCGCTCGAGCCCGTCCCGCCGACGATCCTGACGCATGTCGCGGACAAGGACCTCGACGCGGCCACGCAGCGCCGCGAAGGCCGCCTGCTCTTCGCCCAGCTCAACTGCGCCGCCTGCCACGCCGACGCGGCGCTGGTGCCCGCCAAGGGAACGGGCATGCCGGAACTCGGCCAGAACGCGCCGCTGCTCGCCGACCTCGGCGCGAAATATCGTCCGGAGTTCATCGCCGACTGGATCGCCGATCCTCACGCCATCCGCCCGCACACGCTGATGCCTAAGGTCTTCGCGGGAGCCGACGCCTTCCAGAAAGCCTCGGACATCGCCGCGATGCTCACGCAAGGCGCGAAACCGGCGGAAGGCCAGGCGCAGAAGGACCTCGCCCCGCTCGGCGGCGCGCTCTTCGCCAACCTCGGCTGCATCGCCTGCCACCAACGTCCCGACGCCGAAGGCCAGGACACGCATGATCGCATCCCGCTCGCACACGTCGGCGACAAGTGGAGCCAGTCGGCGCTCGTCGAATTCCTGAAGGACCCCGCGAAGAACTACGCCGCCACGCGCATGCCGCACTTCCGCCTCGAGGACGAGGAAGCCGCCCAGCTGGCTTCCTATCTGACGAGCCATAGCCGCATGATCAAGCGCAAGGCCCTCGCCGGCGACGCCACCCGCGGCGCCACGCTCATCGTCAGCGCCGGCTGCCTGAATTGCCACGCCGGCATGCCCGCGACGACGCAGCCGACCCTCGCCAGCGTGCTCAAGGCGGGCGACAAGGGTTGCCTCGCGGACGACGAGAAGACCCGCGCCAACGCCCCTGACTTCTCCCTGACGGCCGCGCAGCGCGCCGCGCTGAAGGCCTTCCTGGCGACCGACCTCGCCTCGCTCAAACAGGACACGCCGGCCGAATTCGCCGAACGCCAGATCAAGAACCTCAACTGCGCCGCCTGCCATGCCCGCGACTGCAACGTCAGCGTCTGGACGAAGGTCGTCTGCGAAGCCAAGAAGGTGCGCGACGCCTTGCCGACCTAGGAACACGTCGAAGGCGATGCCGTGCCCGACGCGCCCGTCCCCGCCCTCACCTGGCTCGGCGAAAAACTCCGCCACGACTGGATGAGCAAGTTCATCTCCGGACAGGTCGAGTATAAGCCGCGCACCTGGCTCATCGGCCGCATGCCCGGCTTCGCGCACGTCGCCGACGGCGTCGCGCTGGGCCTCAGCCACCAGCACGGCCTGCCGCAGAAGGAAGCCGACGAGCCCGCGGCCGACGCCGAACTCGTCGCCGCCGGCCAGAAACTCATCGGCGCCGACGGAGGCTTCAACTGCATCACCTGCCACGCCGTGGGCGAACAGGCCGCGACCGCCGTCTTCGAAGCGCCCGCCATCAACTTCGCGCAGACCGCCGAGCGTCTCCGCAAAGGCTACTTCCACCGCTGGGTACTGGCGCCGACGCGCATCGATCCGGACACCAAGATGCCCAAGTATGCGGATCCGGAAGGCGTGACCCAGCTCTCCGACCCCTACGAAGGCAAGGGCCCGGCCCAATTCGAGGCCATCCGGCAGTATATCCGGACGGTGAAGTAGGAGCCCACCAGGGATGGGGGCAGGGGTCTGGGTAGGGATAAGAATCCCTTAACCATCTAATCATAATAAATTTATGAATATGGCATCATGCCTACCCCTCCCCCACCCCTAGCCCTAACCCTAGGCACCGCCCTGCCGATATTCGGCTAGGCGGTGCCTAGGAACAATCTCGACTCAGACGGCATCTTCTTATGCTCCGTCTCTACCCCAAGTCCTATCTATGTCCCAACTACATCGTCGCACGTTCATCAAGAACTCCGCCCTGGCTGCCGCCGTGGCGGGCCTCAGCGCCCAGACCTACGCCCAGTCCGCTGGCGCCAACGGTGACCTTCGCGTCGCCGTCGTCGGCTTCCGCAGCCGCGGCCAGGAGCACATCAAGGAGCTCAACAAGATCAAGGGCGTCCGTATCGTCGCCCTCTGCGACGTCGACTCCCGCGTGGTCGCCAAGGGCCTGAAGCAGTTCCCGAACGCCAAGGGCTACACCGACATCCGCAAGATGCTCGAAGATAAGGATATCGACGCCGTCTCCATCGCCTCCCCGAACCACCAGCATTCCATCCAGGGCATCTGGTCGCTCCAGGCCGGCAAGCACCTCTACGTCGAGAAGCCTCTCTCGCATAACATCTTCGAAGGCCAGCAGCTCGTCGCCGCCTCGAATCACTTCACCAAGCAGATCGTCCAGGCCGGCACGCAGAGCCGCTCCGGCGCCGGCATCCGCGCCGCCATCAAGGACGTCCACGCCGGCAAGTACGGCAAAGTGAAGCTCGCCCGCGCCGTCTGCTACAAGCGCCGCAAGTCCATCGGCCCGGCCAAGAAGAACCCCATCCCTTCCGAGATCGATTACGACCTCTGGCACGGCCCGGCCGACGTCCAGGAATCCGTCCGAGGCAACGAATCCGACAAGGTCAACGAAGCCGCCAACAACGGCCCGGTGCACTACGATTGGCACTGGTTCTGGAACTACGGCGGAGGCGACCTCTGCAACCAGGCGATCCACGAGATCGACATCGCCCGCTGGTTCCTCGGCACCCACGAAGTCGCCCCGGAGGTCGTCTCCGTCGGCGGCCGCTTCGGCTACGTCGATTGAGCCGAGACCCCGAACACCTTCGTCTCCATCCACAACTACGCCGCCGCCCCGCTCATCACCGAAGTCTACGGCCTCACCTCCGACGGCAAGATCGACGGCCCGATGAACAAGTTCGGCAAGTTCGCCGAGCTCAACAAGGACCAGAAGTCGGCCAAGTCCCCGGACATCGGCATCATCGTCGAGTGCGAGAACGCCACCCTCGTCGTCCCCGACTACGCCTCCTGCCAGGTCTATGACAAGGACGGCAAGTTCGTGAAGTCCTACGGCAAGACCATCGACACCGTCGACCTCACCGGCGGCGCCTCCGGCCACCACGCCAACTGGGTCGCCTGCATCCGCAAGGGTTCCGCCGAAGGCATCAACGCCCCGGTCCGCGAGTGCCACGTCTCCACCGCCCTCGTCCACTCCGCCAACATCTCCTACCGCGTCGGCGCCAAGAAGAGCGCCGGCGAGATCAAGGAAGCCATCAAGGCGAGCTCCGGCCTGGCCGAAGCCTTCGGCCGCATGGCCGAGCACCTCGGCCGCAACGGCGTGAACCTGGACGAAGCCAAGGCCACCCTCGGCGCCGCCCTCACCGTGGACACCAAGACCGAACTCTTCACCGGCGCCAACGCCGAGGCCGCCAACCGCGACCTCGTGGCCAAGCGCGCCGGCCGCAAGGGCTTCGAAGTCCCGACCACGTTCTAAGCCCCCCGATGAAGCGGAGCGGTCGCAAGGCCGCTCCGCTTTTTCATCTCTAAACAAAATCACGTACACCATGAAAAAGAACCTGCTCCTCCTGAGCCTCACGGCCGCCGCCCTGCTCCTCGCGGGCTGCGCCACCGACGACAAGACCACCGGCAAGCCCGCCGCCACCGCCGCGGCCGCCCCGAAGACCAACCCGAACAAGGTCGAGATCTTCAACGGCAAGGACCTCACCGGCCTCAAGAAGCTCGGCGGCGACGCCGCCTACTCGGTCAGCCCCGAAGGCCACCTCGTCGGCACGTCCACGCTCAACACGCCGAACACCTTCCTCGCCACCGAGAAGAACTACGCGAACTTCGTCCTGGAATACGACTTCCTGAACGACCCGCGCCTCAACTCCGGCGTGCAGATCCGCAGCCACGTCGAGGCCAAGGAGACCAGCTACAAGGACTACTACACCGGCAAGACGATCAAGATCCCGGCCGGCCGCGTCTACGGCTACCAGGCCGAGATCGACACCGACCCGAAGAACGTCCGCAAGCCCGACACGCTGGCGCGACAGTGGTCCGCCGGCCTTTATGAAGAAGGCCGTCGCGGCTGGATCTACCCCGGCCTCGCCGGCGGCGACGCCCTCGCCTTCTCCAAGCAGGGTCGCGAGATCTCCAAGGTCGGCGAATGGAACCACGTGAAGGTCGAAGCCAACGGCAACCGCATCCGCACCTGGCTCAACGGGGTGCAGCGCGTCGACGTCCGCGACGACGGCCACACCAACGGGTTCATCGCCTTCCAGGTGCACGGCATCGGCAAGGACGAAGCCAAGGCCGGTACCACCGTGCAGTGGCGTAACATCTCCCTCACCAAGATCCCGGATAACACCCTGACCGAGTCCGAGAAGGCCGACGGCTGGAAGCTCCTCTTCGACGGCCGCACCAGCAAGGGCTGGCGCTCCGCGAAGGCTCCGGAATTCCCGAAGGAAGGCTGGACGGTCGAGAAGGGCATGTTCCACACCGCCGCTTCGGGCGGCAAGGAATCCGCCGCCGCCGGCGACATCATCACGATCGCCCGCTACAAGCAGTTCGAGGTCTCCGTCGACTTCAAGCTGACCAAGGGCGCCAACAGCGGCCTGAAGTACTACGTCCAGCCCGACCTCAACCAGGGCGCCGGCTCGGCCTTCGGCCTGGAGTTCCAGATGCTCGACGACGCCGTCCACCCGGACGCCAAGCTCGGCCGCGACGGCGACCGCACGTGCGCCTCGCTCTACGACCTGATCACCGCCCAGAACAAGCGCCCCAACCGCATCGGCGAGTGGAACAACGCCTACGTCATCACCAAGGGCAGCAAGGTCGAGCACTGGCTCAACGGCCGCCTCGTGGTCTCCTATGACCGCAGCACCGACGAGTTCCGCGCCCTCGTGGCCAAGTCGAAGTACGCCGACCCCAAGTACGGCAAAAACTTCGGCGAATGGGCCGACGGCCACATCCTCCTGCAGGAACACGGCGACGAAGTCTGGTTCAAGAACGTGAAGCTCCGCGACCTCGCCCCGGCCCCCAAGGCCCCGGCGAAGAAGGCTCCGGCCAAGCAGGCCGACGCCGACGCGAAGAAGTAAGCCCCCTGACCCGCAGTTCCCGCGAAGGCCGGACGACGCAAGTCGCCCGGCCTTTTCTTTGGCCGGCTGGCTGAGGCGTTGC
>CAIWNE010000136.1 GCA_903913915.1 uncultured Opitutia bacterium | reverse complement strand
TCAAGTTCCTGCCTATTCGATGAATATCAGCGCGTTGCTGTTAAGCAGGGCGCGACAAAAGGCTGCTTTTCCGTGCCGCGTGACCAATTTTTCGGCGGCGACTCGTTCGGTGGGCGTCGGCTGGCGCTGCAGGGCAAGGGAGTAGGCCTGGCCGACCGGGTCGGGGCCGTCGAGGCGGGCGGCCAGGGCCTTGGCCATATCCAGGGTGAAACGGTTGTTCAAGAGGGTGAGGGCCTGCAGGGGCGAAGTGGTGTTCGCGCGCTTGGGGGCGGCGAAGGCGATGTCGGGCAGGTCGAAGTCGTTCAGGATGTCGACGACGCTCGCGCGGGCGTTCTGGTGATAGACGGCGCGCCGATAGGTCTCCGGGCCCTGCTGCTCGAGCGGCACGTACGTGGAGACGTTGTTCGCGAGGTAGCGGTAGAGGCGGAAGCCTGGCCCGCCCATGGGTTCTAGCTTAAGTTGGCCGGCGGTCGCGAGCAGGGTGTCGCGGATCTCTTCGGCGCCGAGGCGGCGCGGCGGGAATCGCCAGAGCAGGCGGGCGTCCTTGTCGGCCCGTGCGGCGCCCTCATCGAAGTCGGCGGATTGCAGATAGGCCTGCGAGAGGACGATCTCCCGGTGCAGCGCCTTGATCTTCCATCCGTCGGCGACGAGCCGATGGGCGAGGAAGTCCAGTAGCTCGGGATGCGTGGGCTTGCTGCCCATGAAGCCGAAGTCGCTCGGGGTGTCCACGAGGCCGACGCCGAAATGGTAATGCCAGAGGCGATTCGCGAGCACCCGGGCGGTGATGGGGTTGTCCTTCGTGATCCAGTCGGCCAAGGCCACGCGGCGTTCGCCTTCGTCGGCGTCGGCCTTGAGGGCGTAGGGTTTCGTCGCGAGGTCGAGCACGCTGAGGCTGGACGGCACGACTTGTCCGGCGGGCTTGGTGGGGTCGCCGCCTTTCTGCACGAAGGTGGGTTCGGGCTTGGCTTGGTGCGTGCCGATCCAGGCGGAGGGAAGCTTGGGGATGGCGGCGATGCGTTTGTCGACCTCGGCCAGCTGATGGGCCAGTTCGGCCAGGCGCCTGGCTTCTTGCGGCGTGGTGACTTCCTTGCGGACCCTTTCGAAGGCGTGGGCCGGTGACCAGGCCTCGCGGTCGTAGGAGTCGGCGACTTTCTTCCAGTCCTTCCCGTCGAGGGAGACGAACATCTCGTATTCGCAGGGCGTCGCGCCTTGGGTGTTGTCGCGGAGCAGGCGGCCCTTGGCGGTGCGGTAGGCGAGGCGGCCGATCTTCTCGACGCGGGGCAGGGTGATGACGAGTTCCGCGGGGTTGCCGATGAACCACTGGGCCCCTTCGTCGCCGTCGATCGCGAGGGCGGCCCCGTAGGCCGAGGGGAAGTCTTCGGCGGTGGCTCCTTTGGCGCCTTCGGCCTTGGAGCCGTAGGAGGCCAGGGCGACGTTGCGAGGCGTGGCTTCGTCGGTCCAGATCTCGAACTCCGAGATGCGGCCGCCGACCCCGCTCTTGGGGTTGGACGATGTGGCCGACATGGTCAGCTTGACGAACCGTGCCTCGGTGGGCGCGATCTTTTCCTCGGTCAGGAGGCTGTCCGCCTTCGGTCGCGCGTACCTGCGCGTGGCGAGCAAGGCCTTGGCCTTGGTCTCGACGGACTTGGTCAGGGTCTCCTGCTCCGCGACCAGCCCGGCCCTTGCTTTGTTCAGGGGCCCGATGGCCGCATCGTAGGCCTGGGTCTGCTCTTTCGTCGCCAACGTTCGCCGACCATGGACGACGCCTTCGAAGGCCGCCCGGATGCGGTAGTAGTCCTCCGTGGGGATGGGGTCGAACTTGTGGTTATGACAGCGGGCGCAGTTGATCGTGAGCCCCAGGAAGGCGCCGCCGGTGGCGGTGACCATGTCGTCGAGGGTCGCGGCGCGGATGACCTTCTGGGCGACCGGATCCTGGTTGCCGACGTCGTCGTAGGGGCCGGCGACGAGGAACGCGCTGCCGATCTCGACCTCGGGCTTGAACTTTCCGAGCACGTCGCCTGCGAGGTGCTCGCGCATCAGCTGGTCGAAGGGTTTGTCGTCGTTCAGCGAACGGATCACGTAATCGCGGAACGGGTAGAGGTCATCGATGACGAAGTTTCTTTCGAAGCCGTTGCTCTCGCCGAACCGCACGACGTCGAGCCAGTGGCGGCCCCAGTGTTCGCCGTAGCGAGGAGAGGCGAGCAGCCGGTCGACGAGCGCCTCCGTGGCCTTGCGTGGGTCGGTCTTATAGGAGGCGACGAACGCGTCGACCTCCGCCTGCGTCGGCGGGAGGCCGGTGAGGTCGTAACTGAGCCGGCGGATGAGCGCCGGCGGCTTGGCAGGGGCCCTGCGGGTCAGTTTCTGTTCGGCCAGCTTGGCGTCGATGAAGCCGTCGATGTCGTGGTGCTTGAATTCCTTGGCCAAGGGCTGGAGCGACCACCAGGACTTGTCGGCCCGCTTGGCTTCGACGGTGGCTTGGGTGCGCGGGTCGACGGCCCCGGCCTTGATCCAGGCTGCGAAGTCCGCGATGACGGCGTCGGGCAGCCTGGGTTTCTTCGGCGGCATCTCGAGGTCGGTCTCGAGGTGGCGGACCGAGCGCAGGAAGAGTCCCTGGTCCGGCTTGCCCGGGACGATGATCGGTCTGCCGGAGTCCCCGCCTTTCTGCCAGCCGGCCTTGGAGTCGAGAGAAAGGCCGCCCTTCACTTTCTTGGCCTTGGAGCTGTGGCACTCGTAGCAGTGCTCGACGAGCGCCGGCCGGATTTTCTGTTCGAAGAAAGCCACGTCGGCCGGATCGTCGGCCGCGATGAGGCGGCCGGCCGCGAGCAGTGAGAACGAGGCGACGATTCTCATGCGAGGATCGGCTTGATGACGTGGCCGTGGACGTCGGTGAACCGACGGTTCACTCCGTTGTGGTAATAGGTCAGCTTCTCGTGGTCCAAGCCGAGGAGGTGGAGCACCGTCGCGTAGAAGTCGTAGCACGTGGCCACGTCGGTGACGCTGCGTCGGCCGAAGTCGTCCGTGGCGCCGTAGGAGACCCCGCCTTTGACGCCCGCGCCCATCATCCAGGTCGTGTAGGCGTCGGGGTTGTGGTCGCGTCCCGTCGTGCCGACCTGATGCGTGGGCATGCGGCCGAATTCGGTGCACCAGATGACCAGCACGTCGTCGAGCATGCCCCGCTGCCTCAGGTCGGCCAGGAGGGCGGCGGTGGGCTGGTCGAAGATCGGACAGTGGCGGTCGTAGTCCGCCTTGAGCGTACGGTGGGCGTCCCAGTTGAGCAGGCCGTCGACATTGCTGGCGCGGGAGGCGCAGTAGAGGCTGACGTAGCGGACGCCTTTCTCGAGGAAGCGGCGGGTCAGCAGGCAGTTCTTGGCGTACGCGGCCTTGAGCGGATTGGCGTCGCGCGTGCCGTAGAGTTCGTGCACGTGGTCCGGTTCGCTGGAGAGGTCGCTGACCTCCGGGGCGGCCAGCTGCATCTTCGCGGCGAGCTCGTAGGCGGCGATGCGCGCGCGGAGCTCGTCGTTGCCGGGATGGGTGTCGGCGTGCTCGAGGTTCGCCGCACGGAGGAATTCGCGGGTCGCTTCGTCTTCGGACTGGGAGATGTCAGCCGGACGCCCGAGGTTACGTAGCGCCTGTTGCGCGGCCATGCTGACGCCTTGGTGGCGGGCAGGGAGGAAGCCGTTGCCCCAATTGGCTTTGCCGTTGGGCGGTTCGCCGCGGACGTCCTGGACCGAGATGTAGGTCGGCAGGTTCTGGTTGAGCGAGCCGAGGGCGTGGCTGATCCAGGCGCCGCCGCTCGGGTAGCCTTCGCGGGTGAAGCAGGTGTTCATCGCGACGCAGCCGGGGCCGTGGGTATTGCTACGCGACGTCATCGAATGGATGAAGGCCATGTCGTCGACGTGCTGTGCCATGTGCGGCAGGTTCGAGCTGATCATCTTGCCGCTCTTGCCGGCCGGCCTGAAGGCCCAGGGGGACTTCATCAGGTTGCCGTTCTTGCCTTGGAAGGTCACTTCGGCCGGGCCGGGCAGGGGAGTCCCGTCATATTTCTCCAGCAGCGGCTTATGGTCCCAGAGGTCGATGTGCGACGCCGCGCCCGGGCAGAAGATCTGGAGCACCTGCTTGGCCTTCGGGGCGAAATGCGCGCCCGGAGGCACCGCCGCGCCGAGGTCGTTCATGAGCAGGCGAGACAGGGCCAAGCCCGTCATGCCAGTGGTCATCTGGCCGAGGAAGCTTCGACGGGTCAGCTCGAGGGGGTCGGACATCGGGGTGCGTCCATTCTACCTTCCTTCTGACGGCTTGCTACGCCCGTTGTTCCAACGATTGGCACTATCGTCTCATTTCGCAGGAAGGGGCCGGCATCATCGGATGCCCGGACGTCCTTGTTTTCCGCGGCTCAGCGCGAGCGGAAGACGTCGCTGGTCAGGCACTCGACGACGATGGTGCGCAGGCCGAGGCCCTGCCGCTTGGATTTCTCGTAGATGCGGTCGACGGCGAATTCATCGGCGGGTTCCATCAGGCGGCCGGTGCCGTAGGACAGGAACTGGCGGATGAGGTGCCGGGTGAACTGTTCTTCGCGTTTGTCGTGGAGGATGTCGCGGAAGCCGGCGAAGTCCTGGTACTTTTCGCCGGAGGCGAACTCGCCGGAGGTGTCGATCTGGGGAGCCGGACCCTTCTTCGGTTTCGGATAGCTGCTGCGCCAGCGGCCGACCGGATCGAAGGACTCGAGGCTGAAGCCGAGCGGGTCGATCTTATGATGGCACTCGGCGCAGGCGCGGTCGGTGCTGTGCTTGGCGAGGCGGGCGCGGATGGTGGTGGTCCCGCTGACGTCGGGTTCGATGGCCGGCACGACGTCGGGCGGAGGCGGCGGCTTGACGCCCAGGATGTTCTCGCTGACCCAGGCGCCGCGGATGACCGGCGAGCTTTCGACGCCGTTGGCGCTGACCGTCAGCACGGCCGCCATGCCGAGCAGGCCGCCTCGACGCAGATTGCCCGCTAGGCTGACCTTCTGGAATCCGTCGGCCAGGCGAAGCGTCTTCTGTTCGGGCAGGTCGTAGAGTTTGGCCAGCTTCTTGTCGACGAAGGTATGGTCCGCATGCAGGAAGTCGGACACCGGACGGTCTTCCTTGAGCATGTCGCGGAAGAACAGGCGCGCCTCGGCCTTCATCGATGCGGGCAGGTCTTCGGCGTAGTAGGCGCGATTCGACTCGCGAGGGGGCGGCATGCTGCCGAGGTCGCGGAGGTTCAGCCAGCTGTCGAGGAAGCCGTTGACCATGCCGCTGACGCGTTCATCGCCCAGCAGACGTCCGATCTCTTTCTTGAGTTCCTCCTGGCTGCCGAGTCTGCCCGAGGCGGCGGAGGCGGTCAGGGTCTCGTCGGGTGGCGCCGCCCAGAGCGCGTAGGAGAGACGGGTGGCGAGGTCTTGCGGTCCCAGCAGCCGTTCGTCCTCCTTGGTGACCTCGCTGAGATACAGGAAGGAAGGCGAGCACAGGATGAGTTTGAGCGAGTCGAGCGCGGCTTGGCGCGGGCTGGCCTTTTCGGCGAGCCGCTGCTCGTACATCTTGCGGATCGGCGCCCGGTCGGAGTCATGCAGCGGCCGACGATAGGCCTTTGTCGCGAAAGCGAAAAGCTGGTCGAGGGCGCGCGCAGGCTGGAAGCCGTCCGGACCGAAGACGGCGACTTCCTCGGCTCCCCCGGCCGGCTCCGCCACGGGCCCTCGGATGACGATCTCGCTGATGCGGATGTGCGGCAGCTGGCCTTCCAGGAGGATGTGCGCGCGGTCGACGCCCGAGGAGCCGATCGGCGACTTGAACTCGTCCTTGTAGCGTCGGTTGATCGTCAGCACCGAGGCGCGTGATTCGTAAGGACCGTTCGGGAAGATGAAGCGCGGAGTCTGGCCGGCCTCGAGCCAGACGCGGAACTTCAGGCGGGTCGGCACGTTATCGGGCACCACGTTGCTGGCGAGCAGGGGTTCGATGGCCTGGGGATAATGGATGTGGCCCTTGGTAACGTCGCCGGGGACGACGCCGAGGATGAAGGGCTCCGAGAGGTCGATGCCGAAGATCGCCGGGTCGTAATGGGTGTCGCGATGCATGGCCGTCGCCTCGACCTCGAGGTCATAGAGGCCGGAGACCGGCACGCCTTGCTTGAAGTCCTCGATGTGGCCGTAGCCGCCTTGGCGGGTGTCGGTGTTCGGCTGTTCGTAGAGGTTGAGGTAACGGAAGTTGAAGGCCTTCTTGTGCGAGCCGTAGAGCTCTTCATATTGGATGAAGTGATCGTTGAAGCGACGGTTGAGGGGCGTGATCGTCGGCTTGCCTAGGCGGGTTTCGACGAGTCGGTTGGCGGATTGGAAGTACTGGTCGACCAGGAAGCCCGAGGTCACCAGGGATTGGCCGATGGTGTCCAGGTGACGGACGGTCTTTTCCTTCGGGAAATCGGCGGTCAATCCCAGCGTATCGACGCGGCGTCCGAACAGGGTCGCGAGCGTGTTCTCATATTCACGGTTGGAGA
Source organism: uncultured Opitutia bacterium (assembly GCA_903913915.1). GTDB lineage: Bacteria > Verrucomicrobiota > Verrucomicrobiia > Opitutales > UBA953 > UBA953. The sequence goes on along the minus strand of CAIWNE010000136.1, from coordinate 3,780 downwards.
GCCGTCGCAGGACGGTGCGCGAACCGGAACTTTGCAGCGTGGCCTCGGCCGCCGCAGTGCCCGCGCGCAGGGCGCAGATCGCCATGAGGCGCTCGTCATCGCTCGGCTGGGTGGCCTTCTTTGGCGGCATCTCGCGCAGCGTCAGTTCGTCGATGATGCCGCGCGCATCGATGACCTGGGGCATCGTCTTCAGCGGCAGCGCGAACTTATGGAACGCGCGGTCGCCCTTGTGGACGTCGGCGTCGTGGCACTCCAGGCAGTAATGACCGAGGAACTGCTCGACGGATTTCGCCGGGGCCTCGGCGGCGTGGGCGAGGCCGGCCGCGAGGATCGCGGCCAAGGCCGGCAGGTAGCGGAAGGCCGACATCGACGTCACGGCAGTGGTCCGAAGTCCCGGGTCAGGCGAACCGTCCGGTGCTGCTGCCGAAGGCGTGCGTCTCGACGCCCATCTTCTGGGCGATGTCGACGAACAGGTTGCAGAGCGGCACCTTGTGGTTGACCTCGCGGGAGACTTCGCGGAACCGACCATGCTTGTAGCCGCCGCCGGCGAGGAGGATGGGCAGGTCGGTGTTGCGGTGCGAGTTGGCGTCGCCCATGCCGCTGCCGAAGAGCACCGTGGTGGAGTCGAGCAGCGTGCCTTCGCCGTCCTTCAGCTGGGCGAGGCGGCCGACGAACTTGCCGTATTGCGCGATCTGGTAGCGCTCGAGGGTGATGAGCGCGGCGATGGCTTCGGGGTCGTTGCCGTGGTGGGAGATGCCGTGGTAGTCCTTCTTGATGCCGAGGTGCTGAGGCAGGAAGTCGCCCCCGATCTCCAGGGTGGCGATGCGGGTGCTGTCCGTATGCAGGGCGAGCGCGATGAGCTCGTACATCAGCGGAAGGTCGTCGACGGCGTTGCGGTTGGCCGGCTTCTCGAAGGGGGCTTTCGGCTTGGGGAGCAGGGTCCAGCGCTGACGCAGCTCGAGGCGCTTTTCGACGTCGCGGACCGAGGTGAAGTATTCCTCGAGCTTGTCCTTGTCCTCCTGGTTGACCTGGCCGGAGAGGCGTTTGGCCTCCTCGCGCACGGAATCGAGGATCGAGGCCTGGATCCGGTTCTCCTGTTCGCGGCGGACGCGTCGTTCGGCGGAGTCGCTGACGAAAAGCTTGTCGAAGAGTTCGGCGGGATTGGTGACAGGGGGCACGCGGACGCCGGCCTTGGTCCAGGCGATCTGGCAGCCGCCGTGGATGCCGCCTTCGGACCCCACGGTGAGGGAAGGGAAGCGGGTCTGGTGACCGATCTCTTCGGCGAGGAACTGGTCGAGCGAGACGTTGCCGTCCGGACGGTTCTGCGCTTCCGAGTTGAGCACGCCGGAAAGGAACGAGTGGACCGCGAAGTGGCCGCCTTTGACGCCGTGGTCGAGGCCGCGGAAAACGGTCATCCGGTCTCGCTGTTCCCAGATGGGTTCGAGCAGCGTCGTCTTTTCGAAGTCGGTTCCGGTGGTCTTGGGGAACAGTTGCTTGGTCTGGTAGCCGAGCAGGTTGCCGATCGCCACGAAGCGACGGGCGCCGATGCCGGCCCCCTTGTCCACCTGCACGGTGGGGTTGCCGCTGAGGGCCTTCGCGCTGAGCGAACATAGGCCCGGGAGGGCCAGGGAGGCTCCCAGGGATCGAAGGATGAAACGGCGGCGATGCATGTGGGGTCGGACTAAGCGGGGGTAGGGTTATCTTGCGTCAGGGAGACTTCTGGATGCGAGCCTTTCCTTGGCTGCCGTGAGCCTTTGGGTGCGATTGGGCATGGTTCTGACGAATGGACCGCCGGAGGAGGGCAAACCTGCCGACAGCGTGCTTCCTTCCTTGTTCCTTGAGGGGTGATATTTTCTTAAGCCGATGCGCCGGTTCGCCGGCTACTTGGCTTTGACCGGCGATCGCAGGACGAACTGGATACGGCTGAAGCCTTTGTCCTTCCGTCTGTTCATGTCAGGGAAGGTCACGAAAAGCGCCTCGCCGGTGTCGCGGAAGTGATCCATGGCGACCGACCGCCGCTCGTTGGCCGTGAGCCCGAAATCGCTCAGTTCGTCGTCAAGGTCGTCTTCATCGTCTGTTTCCGAAGCCTCGGGTTTGGCGGCTGATTTCGTCGCATCCTCTAGCGGCACCCATTTGCCTTTTTCCAGGACCTTGGAGTGTCCGCCGGTCTTGAAACTGTGGTAGCTGACGACAGGCCGGTTCTTCTCGTCGATGCGCAGGCCGGCGACGACGCTCAGCCACGGCGGGTTGCCTTCGGTCTCGGCGTGGACGACGTCTCCTTGGTAGGGGCCTTCGTCCGCCCGCATGGGCCAGCGGATCTCGGTGCCGTCGCCACGGTGGATGGTCTTCCCGCCGTCGTCGGAGTAGGCGTAGAGGACGTGCGTATGGGTGTGCCGTCCTTGGGCCGAAGGGGTGTTCTTGTTCAGCACCGAGCAGGCGATGTGCATGCGTTTGTTCCGGTCCCAGACGATCTTCGCATGCGGTTGCATGTAGCCGTAGGAGCCTCCTTCGCCGTTGTCTTCCCAGATGCTGACCGGATGGGCACCGGTCTTGGCGGCCATGTTCTTGCGCTGACCTTCGAGCTGGTCGCGCGGAATAGAGGCGCCGAGAATCGACCAGGTCTGGGTCTTTGCGTCCAAGACGCTGATGGCGACGCCCATCGCGGGCATGCCGCAACGGATCGAATGGTAGAGCGTGCCGTCCGGGGCACGAAAGAACGCCGGGTAGGTGACTTGGGCTCCTTGGGGCCCGGCTTTGCTGTCGGCGCCGCAGGCGAACTCGAAAGCGGAGATATCCTTCGGTTTGTTCGAGAGCCAATGCTTCACCCAGGCCGAGCCGTGCATGTCGCCGACGACGTGGACGCGGCCGGTCGGGTCCACGGCGATGCGGTAGCCGCGATGGGGGTCTTCGCCGGTGACGTGTCCGGGCATGAGCGGGGCGGTGTCACCTTTGCCGCCGGCGAGGGGCACCTTGACGACGTAGGTCTTCAGTCCGGGCATCCAGAACACCGCATAGACCTGGCCTTCGTGGACGAAGGGTTGGACGCGCTGAGACCTCGGGTGATCCATGCACCCTTCGAAGTCCCAGATGACTTTGTCCGTGAACTTGCGGGCATCCGCCGGTTTCTTGGCCGGTTCGGTTTTCGCCGCCGCGACGGCTGGCAGCGCCTTGCCGAACGCGAGTCCTCCGGCCAGCATCACGAGATGTCGGCAGAGTTCGCGGCGTGAGGTCAGTGCGCTTTTTTCATCCATTGTTCTGGAGGTTTAACCCTGTGCGGGAGGGGAAGTTGCATGCTGTCGAAATGTCATCGGCGCTGACGGATAAAGAAACGGCCCGCCGGTAATGGCGGGCCGTGCGGGGAAGGGCGCGCGAGGCGCTTACTTCTTGGCGACGTCGTAACGGTCGAGGTTCATGACCTTGTTCCACGCCGCGATAAAATCGTGAACGAACTTCTCTGCAGAGTCCTCACAAGCGTAAACTTCTGCCAGGGCCCGGAGTTGGGAATTCGAGCCGAAGACAAGGTCGACACGCGTGCCAGTCCACTTGAGTTCGCCTGTGGCGCGGTCACAACCTTCAAACACGTCAGCGCCCTCCGATACAGGCTTCCACACCGTGCCCATGTCGAGCAGATTCACAAAGAAGTCATTGGTGAGCGTTTCCGGCTGCTTGGTGAAGACGCCGTGCTGAGATTGTCCGAAATTGGCGTTCAAGACCCGCATACCGCCAACAAGAACCGTCATCTCAGGCGGGGTCAGTGTCAGCAATTGTGCCCGATCGACC
>CAIWNE010000135.1 GCA_903913915.1 uncultured Opitutia bacterium | reverse complement strand
CGGCCACTTCGATGCGTCGGCCATCTCGAGGAAGCCGGCGTAGAATTCCAGCCCTTGTACGTCGAGGGTCGCGGCGAGCGCGAACCACTCGGACAGCTTCATCGTGCCGTCCTTGCAGAGCGCATGCATGTAGGCCTTCGGGAAGGCGGCGATCTTCGGCATGGTCAGGCTTTCTGTCCCGGGAGGTTCTCGGGATCCTTCGGCGGGTTGCGGCCGATGAAGGGGTGCTGTTCCAGTTCGACGACCGAGCCGCTGATCGGGCCGGCTTCGTCGGCCAGCCAGTAGATGGCCGCGGCGGCTATCTCATCAGGGGAGATCAGGCGGCCCGAGGGCGCATAGACGCGGGGCAGGTCGGCATACCAGTCCGCCTTCAGTCCGTGCTCCTTCTTGCGCTTGGCCTCGTTTTCCGTGAGCACCCAGCCCGGGTTGATCTGGTTGACGCGTACGCCGTTGAGGCGATGGAGAGTGTCGCCGAGGTTGCGGGTGAGGGTCGTGAGGGCGCCCTTGGAGACGCTGTAGGGCAGGAGGTTCGGTTCGCCCGAGTAGGCGTTGACGCTGCCGATGTTGAGCACCGCGCCACGCGCCTTGGACAGATGGGGCAGGGCGGCTTGGATCAGCAGGAACGGGACGACCGTGTTCACCGCGAGCATCCTGTGGAAGAAGGCCGCGTCGGTCGTCTGGATGTTGCCCTGCGCGACCATCGCGGCGTTGTTCACGACGCCGTCGAGCCGGCCGTAGGTCTTGACCGCGAGGTCCACCAGGCGTTGCGGGCAGCCCGGTGACATCAGGTCCTCGACGTGCGCGACGCCGTCGGCCGTGCCGATCTCGGCGAGCGTCTCGTCGGCGAGGTCCTTCTCGAGGCCGTGGATGACGACCTTGGCTCCCTCGCGCACGCAGCGCCTGGCGATGGCCTTGCCGATGCCGGTCGTGCTGCCGGTGACGAGGATGACCTTGTCTTGCAGGCGCATGCTCAGACGGGCTTGAGGACGGACTTCACGACTTCGCCCTTGTGCATCTTCTCGAAGGCCGTGTGCCAGTCGGTGATGGGCCAGACGCCGCCGATGATCGGACGGACGTCGAACTGGCCGCTGGACATGAGGGCGATGACGCGTTCCCAGATCGGCCAGTTGTGGCTGAAGCTGCCCTGGAGGGTGATGTTCTTCTGCACCAGCGGGTCGAGGTTGAAGCCGAGCGGCTGGGGGCCCCAGCCGACCTTGCTGATCCAGCCGGCGGGACGGACGATATCGAGGGCGATCTTCAAGGTCGCGGAAGCGCCGGCGGCGTCGATGACGCCGTCGCAGCCGAGGCCGTCACGCTGCTGGGCCCAGGGCTTCGCGTCGCCGATGATGACCTCGCAGCCATACTGCTTCGCGATCGCGAGACGATGGGCGTCCTGCGGCAGCCCCACGATGGCCACCTGGGCGCCGCACTGCCTGGCCATCGCCGCGCAGAGGATGCCGATGGTGCCTGGTCCGAGGACGACCACGCGGTCGCCGGGTTCGATGCGGGCGTTCTTCACCACGGCGTTATAGGCGACGCAGCAAGGCTCGGTCAGGCAGGCCTGTTCGAATGGGAGCGCGTCGGGCACCGCGTGCAGGATGCGCTGCGGGACGCGGACGTATTTGGTCATCGCGCCGTTGACGCCGTAGCCGAAACCCTTGCGGGTCGGGTCGAGATTGTAGAGCCCGCGACGGGTCATCGGGTTGTTCTGGGAGATGATCGCGGCGGTCTCGCTGACGACACGGTCGCCTTCTTTCCAGCCTTCGACCTTCTTGCCCAGCTCGACGATGCGGCCGGCGAACTCATGGCCTAGGACGACCGGGTAGTTGACCGG
>CAIWNE010000134.1 GCA_903913915.1 uncultured Opitutia bacterium | reverse complement strand
CTGATCAGCCGTCAAAAAGGAACCCTGCCGGATCTGGTAGGGTTTGAGCTGGTCTCTGTCGAAGAAGAACAATTATCTGCGGCATTCGAGATCAAGCCGCATCATCTGGCACCGAATGGCTACCTGCATGCAGCTTCCATCATTTTGCTGGCCGATACGCTGTGCGGTTATGGCTGCATGTTGCATCTGCCTGAAGGTGCACAGAGTTTCACCACTATAGAATTAAAGAGTAATCATCTCGGCACGGCGCGTGAAGGCCGTATCGAGTGCACAGCGAAACCCGTGCACAGAGGACGCACCACGCAGGTATGGGATGCCACGGTCAGCGCTGCAGGCAAGACGATTGCGTTATTCCGCTGTACACAGATGGTGTTGTGGCCTAAGACCTAAGTCTTAAGGCCTAAGACTGAAAGCGAAAGGCTCTTACTGTGCGGTCTGGGAGGCCTGCGCTTTCTGACCTCACTACGTTGTATGCCGGCTGCCATCAACAGGCGATGAAACCAGAAGCTTGCTGCTGAAAACGGCAACCATAGGCCTGCTCCAGCGCATCCAGTGTCAGCACCTCACTGGCTTTGCCCAGCCAGTGTCTGTCTGCTCCCAACAGCAGCACATGAGTCGCAAACCGTGCTGCCAGTTGAATATCATGACAACTGGCGATCACGGCATGACTCTGTGACAGCATCTGCAAAGCCCGCATCAACATCAGTTGCTGAGCCACATCCTGATGTGAAGTAGGCTCGTCCAGCAACATCACTTGCGGATCTTGCGCAAGCAAGGCGGCAAAGGCCACGCGCTGACGTTCGCCACCTGAGAGTTGCATGACTGAGTCATCCATGCGGTCACTCAGTCCCATCTGCTCCAGTGCAGCACTGACCATAGCGACATCAGACTGACTATCCCAGCCAGCATCGAAGCGATAAGGGGTTCTCCCCAACGCCACAGCATCAAAGACGGTGTGGGCAAAGGCATCGGATTGCTGCTGCAGCATGAGTCCGCGCAGCTTTGCCAGTTGATTCGGCGCGATCTGATGGAGAGGCTGATCTGCAATCATCACCTGCCCGTTATACGTATTGCTCAGGCCCGCCAGCGCATGCAAGAGGCTGCTCTTGCCAGCGCCGTTCTTACCCAGCACACACCAAAACTCGCCTTGCTTCACAGCCCAGTTCAAGTCTGCAATCAGCTGACGCTGGCCTGCAATAAGCGACAACTGCTGAGTCTCTAAGCTTGTCATCCGCGGCTCCTGGACAGCATGTATAAAAAGACAGGCACGCCTGTCAATGCCGTGATCACGCCTACAGGTAACTGTAATGGCGCGGCCAGTGTACGTGCCGCCAGATCAGCCAGTGTCAGATTAGGGGAGGCGGCAGGGCTGTAAAGGCCGAAGGCTTACTTGGCCTCGACCAGCTCGACGCCGGTGATTTCCACGCGTTCGGTGGGGGTGGAACCTTCGGGGCCGACGCAGACGACGTTGGCGATCTTGTTGAGGACTTCCTCGCCGGCGACGAGCTTGCCGAAGGCCGTGTATTTATTGTTAAGGAAGGAGGCGTCGCCGTGGCAGATGAAGAACTGGCTGCCGGCGCTGTCCGGGTCGCTGGAGCGGGCCATCGAGAGCACGCCCTTCACGTGGGCGCGGTTGTTGAACTCGGCCTTGATCTGGTAGCCGGGGCCGCCGGTGCCGGGGATGCCGCGGGCGCCGATCTTCGAGTTGGGGCAGCCGCCTTGGATCATGAAGCCCTTGATGATGCGGTGGAACGCGGTGCCGTTGTAGAACTTCTCGCGCGACAGCTTGAGGAAATTGTCGACGGTGCGCGGGGCGACGTCGGGCCAGAACTCGACGGTCATGTCGCCGTAGTTGGTGTGGATGATGGCACGGGGGGTGCCGGCGGCGGAGGAGTCTTTCATTTGGTTGCAGGAGGAAAGGGTGAGGGCGGCCACGACGGCCAAGGCGGACAGCAGGCTCAGGCGCAGGGTCTTCATGGGTTTCAGCCAAGCCCGCCCGCCCGTTCCCGCAACCCCAAACCTCCGCTTGCCAGCCCGCCCTGCGCGGGACAGGGTCGCTCCCACATGCGCGTCACCGTCAACGATGAGCCTAAGGAGACCGCCGCCCGGTCGTTGGCGGACCTGCTCGCCGAACTGGGCGTCGCCCAGGAGCCGGCCGTCGCCGCGGCGGTCGACGAACAGGTGGTCCCGCGCTCCCGCTGGTCCTCGCATGCCCTCGCCGAAGGCGCCCGCATCCTCGTCATCCGCGCCGCCCAAGGCGGCTGATCCTATTCTCATGTTCAAATTCATCAAAGGTCTCTTCGTCAGCGAGCCGGAAGCCAAGGCGCCGGAGAACCTCGTCCTGTTCACGCCCAACGACGGCAGCTGGGATACCAAGCAGGTCCGCCGCCTTTTCGACGCCGGCCTGGGCCGCCTGCATGTCCAGGTGCGCAAGGACTGGGAGCGCCGCCACTACGAACAGTTCCTTCGCGCGGTGCCCGAGGCCTTCTGGCCTCGCATCGTCCTCGGCGAAGAGCCGGAACTGGTCGAAGCGAACAAGCTCGGCGGGTTCCAGATGCACCCCGGCGAACGCGTCCCGCGCCGCTGGCCCAAGCACGTCCCCGTCAGCGCGAAATGCCATGACTACGAGGAGCTCCGTTCGACCGACAAGGCCTGCGGCTACGTCTTCCTGACCCCGATCTTCGAGTCCGTGTCGAAGAAGGACCATCGCCCCCGCCGTACGCTCCGCGAGTACGAGGTCATCCTCCAGCGCTGGAAGGCCGAAGGCGGCGCCCCGGTGCACGCGCTCGGCGGCATCACCCCGAAGAACGCCGCGAAGGCCCGCGAGATGGGCTTCGACGGCATCGCCTTCATCGGTTCGGTCTGGAAGCAGCCCGACCCCGTCCGCGCGTTCCTCGACCTCGAGCGCGCCTGGTACGGCAAGGAAGCGCGCAAGCTCAAGCGCAAGTACTAGGCCGTGTTCCCACGCCTGCAGTTCCTGACGCTCGACGCCTCGCCGCTCACGCATCGGGCGCAGGCCCTCGCGGCGCTCGAGGGCGGCGTGCGCTGGATCCAGCTTCGTGCGAAGCATCTCCCGGAAGACGTCTGGACGGCCGAAGCCTCCGCGATCGCCGAGCTCTGCCGCGACTACGGCGCGACGTTCGTCGTCAACGATTCGCCGCAGGTCGCGCTCCGCGCCGAAGCCGACGGCGTGCATCTCGGCGGCGACGACGCTTCGCCCGCCGCCGCCCGCGCCTTGCTCGGTGAATTCGCCATCGTGGGCGTGACGCTCAACGAGCCCGCGCACCTCGCCCGCCGCGCCGGCGTGCGCGTCGACTACGCCGGCGTCGGCCCTTTCCGCCATACGGCCAGCAAGCAGAAGCTGGCGGCCATCCATACCGACGCCTCCCTGGCGGCGCTCATCGCGGCCGCTTCGCCGCTGCCGTGCTACGCCATCGGCGGCGTGACCGCGGCCGACTGGCCGAAACTCCGTTCCCTCGGTGCCCATGGCATCGCCGTGAGCGGCGCCATCTCCTTGGCGACCGACCCCGTTTCGGCCGCGAAATCGTTGGTCGAAGCGGTGTCCGCCTAGGTTTCGGATGCGAGGGCTGGACAAGCCCGCCTCGGTTCGGATTGTGCAAGCAACGATGTCCTCGCTCCGTATCGCCGACCGCACCTTCGCCTCGCGCCTCCTCACGGGCACGGGCAAGTATGCTTCCGCCGCGCAGCTCCGCGCGGTGCTCGACGCCTGCGGCGCCGAGGTGGTGACGATGGCGATCAAACGCGTGCGCTTCGGCGCCCAGGATGACGGCATCCTCTCCGCGCTCGACCCGAAGAAGCACCTCATCCTGCCGAACACCTCCGGCGTGCGCACGGCCAGGGAAGCGATCTTCGCCGCCGAACTCGCCCGCGAAGCCCTCGGCACTTCCTGGCTGAAGCTCGAGATCCACCCGGACCCGAAGTACCTCATGCCGGACCCGGTCGAGACCCTCGAGGCCTGCCGCGAGCTGGTGAAGAAGGGCTTCACGGTGCTGCCTTACATCCACGCCGACCCTGTCCTTGCCAAGCGCCTCGAGGAAGTCGGCGCCGCCGCCGTCATGCCGCTCGGCGCGCCGATCGGTTCGAACCGCGGCCTGCTGTCGCGCGACTTCCTGCGCATCATCATCGAACAGGCCCGCGTGCCGGTCATCGTCGATGCCGGCCTGGGCGCGCCGTCCCACGCGGCCGAAGCCCTTGAGATGGGGGCTTCCGCGGTGTTGGTGAACACGGCGATCGCCTCTTCGGGCGACCCGGTCGCGATGGCCCGCGCGTTCCGTCTCGCGGTCGAAGCCGGCCATGCCGCCCGCACCGCCGGCCTCGGCGTCGGTTCCGACCAGGCCGAGCCGACCTCGCCCCTCACGGGCTTCCTCGACTGACCGATGGCCGCGAAGCCCGGCAGGATGCGTGCGGACGAATTGCTGCTGAAGCTTTCGCTCGCCCCGTCCCGCTCGGTCGCCCAGGCCCTGATCCTCGCCGGCAAGGTCCGCTCCGGCCCCGACGCCGTCGTCAACAAGCCGTCGCAGTCCTTCCCAGAAGACGCCGTGCTCACCGTCGACCAGCCTCCGCGCTTCGTGTCGCGCGGCGGCGAGAAGCTCGAAGGCGCCCTCGAGCATTTCAAGATCCCGGTCGAAGGCCTGCACGGACTCGACGTCGGCGCCTCGACCGGCGGCTTCACCGATTGCCTCCTGCAGCGCGGCGTCGTCAGCATGACGTGCGTCGACGTCGGCACGGCCCAGCTGCACTCGAAGCTCCGCAACGACCCTCGGATCAAGAACCTCGAGAAGTTCAACGCGCGGGAGATCAACAACGTCGAGTTGCCTCACGCGGCCTATGGCATCGTGGTCATGGACCTTTCGTTCATCTCCCTCGGACTCATCCTGCCGATCGCCTGGCAGCGGGTGGGGAAGGGCGGGCACCTCGTCGCGCTCATCAAGCCGCAGTTCGAGGCCACCAAGGCCGAGGCCGACAAGGGCAGGGGCATCATCAAGGATCCGGTCATCCATGCCCGCGTGGTGGACGGCCTGACCGCCGCCGCTCAGGGCCTGCCCGGGGCCCAGGTCCTCGGGGTCATCCTTTCGCCGATCGAGGGCGGGGACGGCAACAAGGAGTTCCTGATCGCGGTCAAAAGGGCCTGATTAATGCGGGGTTTTTCAGAAAAGAGGCAAATTAAGGCTATTTCCTTCATTTCTACCCCTGCTCCTATCCCTGCCCCTGCCGCTGCATCTCTGGCGTACCCCATTTCTCCTTGCCCTCGGCCCTGCTCCTCTTACTTCCAAACGTCCCATGACCACCGAAGGTAAGCTCAAGCGTTCCCGCAACCCCCTCGACTTCGATTTCACCGAACCCGAGGCCCTGTCGCGCTACGTCACCGAGACGGGCAAGATCCTGCCCCGTAAGCTGACCGGCCTCACCGCCCGCCAGCAGCGTCATATTGCCAAGGCCGTTAAGCGCGCCCGCAATATGATCACGATGAAGTAATCGTCCGCGCGACGACTTTTCCGGGCCGCCTTTTCAGGCGGCCTTTTTGTTGTCGGTCTGGGAGGTTGCCCCCGCCGCCGCCTCGAGGTAAATCGGACGGGACTCCCGCCGTCCGCCCCGTAAAGTCCCGTCACCTTTGTCTCCGCCCGCCTCCAGTTTCCTGACCGCCGCCCCCGCCGACCTCGCCCGTGCGGCGGAGCTCCTGCGTCAGGGCGCCTGCGTGGCCTTGCCGACCGAGACGGTCTATGGGCTCGCCGCCGATGCGACCAATCCCGCCGCGCTCGCCCAGGTCTTCACGATCAAGGGTCGCCCGCTGCTCGACCCGCTCATCGTCCACGTGCTCGACCAAGCCGCGCTCGCCGAAGTGGCCGAGCCTGACCCGCGCCTCGCGCAGCTCGCTGCGCTCTGGCCTGGCCCCTTGACGGTGGTGCTCCGCCGCAAATCCGTCGTGCCCGATCTCGTGACGGCCGGGAAGGACACCGTCGCCGTCCGTATCCCCGCCCACCCGCTCTTCCGCGAAGTGCTGCGTCTCTCCGGGCGTCCGCTCGCCGCGCCGAGCGCCAATCCGTTCGGCTACGTCAGTCCGACCAAGGCGGCGCACGTGCGCGATTCCCTCGGCGAACGTTGCCCCTGGATCGTCGATGGCGACGCCTGCGCCCACGGCGTCGAATCCACGATCCTCGACCTTTCCGTCCCGGGCCGCGCCCGGCTCCTTCGCCCCGGTCCGATCCCGCTGGAGAGATTGCGCGAACTGCTCGGCGACGTCGAAGTCGTCACGCGCGCCGCGAGCCAGCAGGTCGCGCAGGATGCCCCAGGCATGCTGGAACGCCATTACAGCCCCGCCACCCGTGTCGCCCTTTTTCCGCACGGCGCGCTGCCGGTCATCGCCAACCTGCGTTCTGCGATCCTTTTCATCGGCCGACGCGCGCAGGCTCCGGCGAATGCCGACGTCTTCCTGCTTTCCGAAGGCGGTTCGACCGAAGAGGCCGCGCGCAATCTTTTCGACCTGCTCCGCCAGCTCGACGGACGCGGCTATGAGACGATCCACGCCGAACTCGCTCCGCCCGCCGGCATCGGCGCGGCCTATAACGACCGCCTGACCCGCGCCGCCGCCCGCTGATGCAGAACCTGCTCGAGACGCTGAAGAAGGCCGCCGAATTCCTCGCCCGCAAAGGCCTCGAAAAGCCGCGCATGGAAGCCGAGCATCTCTTCGCCGCCGGACTGGGGATGAAGCGCCTCGACCTATATCTGCAGTTCGAACGCCTGCTCAATGATGACGAAGTGAAGCGCCTGCGCGACCTCACGGTTCGCCGCGGCAATCGTGAGCCGCTCCAGCACATCGTCGGCAAGGTCGAGTTCCGCGACCTGGTCCTGAAGTCCGACAAACGCGCGTTGATCCCGCGTCCGGAAACCGAAGAACTCATCGACCTGGCCCTTGCGCTGTTTCCTGCGGACCAAGCCGTGCGCGTGCTCGACCTCGGCACGGGTTCCGGAGCCATCGCGCTCGCCCTCGCCGCCGAGCGCCCGCTTTGGAAAATCGACGCCGTCGACCGCTCGGCCGAGGCTTTGGCGCTCGCTCGTGAGAACGCCGTGCAGTGCGCCCTGGCCGAGCGCGTCAACTTCGCCGAGTCCGACTGGTTCGCGGCCGTGACCGACGCCTACGACCTGATCGTCTCGAACCCGCCGTATCTCACCGAAGCCGAAGTCGCCGAAGCCGATCCGGAAGTCCGCGAGTTCGACCCGAAGTCCGCGCTCATCGCCCCGGAAGAAGGCCTCGCCGACCTCCGTCGCATCCTGACCGATGCCCCGAAGTTCCTGCGCACCGGCGGCTGGGTGCTCTGTGAGACGGGCATCGAGCAGCATCCCGCGCTGGCGGAGCTGTCGGCCAAGCTAGGTTACGCCGAGTCCGCCGGCCTGCCCGACATGAGCGGCCGCCCGCGTTTCTGGAAGGCGAAGAAGGCCTAGTCGAGGGCGGGCAGGCTCTCTTATCTCTTGGGTAGGGTCGGTGCTGCGTGCCGACTTAGCTAGGTCATCACGCAGTGCTGGCCCTCCCCTGAAGGAAGAACCCGTCTTGCCCTTCCGCGCCCCATTCCTCTTTACTGACTCCATGTCCCAGCAGCCCGCCGCCAAGCCCAAGACCGCGATCACCCCGACCCGCCAGGAAGACTATCCTGAGTGGTATCTGCAGGTGATCAAACACGCCGACCTGGCCGAGAACAGCCCGGTCCGCGGTTGCATGGTGATCAAGCCGTGGGGCTACGCCCTCTGGGAGAACATCCACCGCGACCTCGACGAGAAGTTCAAGGAGACGGGCCACGTGAACGCCTACTTCCCGCTCTTCATCCCGGTCAGCTACATCCAAAAGGAAGCCGCCCACGTCGACGGTTTCGCCAAGGAATGCGCCGTCGTCACCCACTCGCGGCTCGAAGCCGGACCGGACGGCAAGCTCGTGCCCGCCGGCGAGCTGGAAGAACCGCTCATCGTCCGTCCGACTTCCGAGACCATCATCGGCGAGACCTACTCGAAGTGGGTCCAGTCCTACCGCGACCTCCCGATCCTCATCAACCAGTGGGCCAACGTCGTCCGCTGGGAAATGCGCACGCGCCTCTTCCTCCGCACCGCCGAGTTCCTCTGGCAGGAAGGCCACACCGTCCACGCGACGGAAGCCGAAGCCGTCGAGGAGACCAACAAGATGCTCGAGGTGTACGCCGACTTCGCCGAAAACCATATGGCGATGCCGGTCATCAAGGGCCGCAAGACCGAAGGCGAACGCTTCCCGGGCGCCGTCGACACGCTCTGCATCGAGTCGATGATGCAGGACCGCAAGGCCCTCCAGGCTGGCACCTCGCACTATCTCGGCCAGAATTTCTCCAAGTCCTGCAATATCCAGTTCCAGGACGAGAAGGGCACCCAGCAGTACGCGCACACGACCTCCTGGGGCGTGTCCACCCGCCTCATCGGCGGCATGATCATGACGCACTCCGACGACGACGGCTTCGTGGCTCCGCCCCGTCTCGCCCCGCAGCACGTGGTCATCTGCCCGATCTACAAGGACGACGCCACCAAGGCCGACATCCTCGCCTATTGCCAGTCGCTCCAGAAGGAGCTCTCCGCCCAGCGCTTCCACGACCGCAAGGTCGTCGTGACCGTCGACAACCGCGATATCCGCGGCGGCGACAAGGCCTGGGGTTGGATCAAGAAGGGCGTGCCGCTCCGCGTCGAGGTCGGCCCGCGCGACTTCGCGGCCAACGCGGTCTTCGTCGCCCGTCGCGATACCGGCGAGAAGGCCGGCATCCCGCGCGCCGAATTCGTCGCCACCGTCGTCGACCGCCTCCAGGCGATCCAGGACAACCTCCTCGCCCGTGCCAAGGCCCACCGCGCTGCCCATACCCGCGAGATCGACACCTTCGAAGAGCTGAAGGCCTACTTCACCGCCAAGAACCCGGAGCGTCCGGAAATCCACGGCGGTTTCGCCCTCTGCCACTGGAACGGCTCCAAGGCCGTCGAAAAGCGCCTCAAGGACGAGCTCAAGGTCACGATCCGCTGCATCCCGCTCGACGCCAAGGACGAGCCGGGCAAGTGCGTCGTCACCGGCGAGCCCAGCCCCCGCCGCGTGGTGATGGCGAAGGCCTACTGAGCGACGGCGTCAGGTCGACAAGCAGAAGGGCCGCACCTCGTGCGGCCCTTCTTGTTTCAGGCGTCTTTCCGGTTCGGCCGGACGTAGACCGCCTGGACGACGCCGATGTTGCGGAGCTCGAAGGCCGCCTGGCAGTAGCGGAAGTAGAGACGCCATTTGCGGATGAAGCGTTCGTCGAAGCCCATCCCGCGAACCTTGTCCAGGTTGGCTTCGAAGGCCTGGCACCAGGCGTCGAGCGTGCGCGCGTAGTCGAGGCCGAACTCCTCGAGGCGGTCGAGCTGGAAGCCGCTCTCCTTGGTCATCAGCTCGCCGACACGGTTGATCGAGAGGAGCAGTGATCCGGGAAAGATATGCTTCTGGATGAAGTCCACGCCGTCGCGGAACTGCGCATAGCGGCTGTCGGGGCAGGTGATGTACTGGAACGCGGCGATGCCGTCGGGCTTCAGGAGGCGGCCGATGGAGGCGCAGAACGCCGGCAGGTATTTGTGGCCGAGGGCTTCCATCATCTCGATGGAGACGCACTTGTCGTAGATTCCTTGGTGGTCGCGGAAATCCTCGAGCTTCACGGTGATGCGGTCGGCGAGGCCGGCGGCCTTGATGCGCTCGACGGCGAGGTCGTGCTGCGCCTGCGAGATGGTGAGCGAGGTGACGCGGCAGCCGTATTTCTTCACGGCGTGCAGGGCCCAGCCGCCCCACCCGGTGCCGATCTCGATGACGTGGTCCGTCGGCTTCAGCTGCAGGAAGCGGCAGAGGGAGTCGTTCTTGTTCGCCTGCGCCTGCTCAAGCGAGTCCGTGCCTTCCCAGCGGGCCGACGAATACATCATCGACGGGTCGAGGAAGAGGCGGAAGAAGTCGTTGGAGACGTCGTAGTGCTCCGAGATGTTGCGACGGACCATCTTCTTGTCGTTCGGACGCAGCAGGTGGCCGATGCGGTCGGCGATCCGGAACAGGCCGACGCCGAGCGCCTTGCGCGCCGAGCCGGACATGCCGGGGGTCTGGTCGACGTTCTGGATGAAGAAGCCGATGAGCGCGTTGAGGTCCGGCGAATCCCACTCGCCGTCCATGTAGCCTTCGGTGAGTCCGATGTCGGCCGCGAGCACGATGCGTCGGAAGGCGTTCTCGGCGGCGATCTCGATCCGAGCGCCGGTCGCGACCTTGGGGTCGCCGAAGCAGAGTTCTTCGCCCTCGGGCAGCCGGAGCGTGAGGCGGCCTTTCGTGAGCTTGGCGAGCTCGGCGAGGACGAGACGGCGGGCGAGGGAAGGTTTAGTCATGTCGTCCGGTAAGTTCAGGGGTGGGGTGCCGCAGATTGCGCTGGTCAGGAATGTCGGCTCCTTTGCGGCGGAAGGGAAGTTTCTTCACCAGCCAGAGCCAGGCGGCGTGCAGGTGGATCAAGGCGACGACCTTAATGATGAGCAGGGGCGACTTGACGGTCAGCCAGAGCATCCGGAGGTCCGTGGCTGGTACCTGCCTGCCGGTCCAGGCGCTGGTGAGGGTCTTTTGTCCGCCTTCGTAATGGTCCACCGTGATGGCCAGTCGGTCGGCGGGTAGGCGCAGCGTGAATTCGAACTCGGTGTCGAGCGCCGAGAACGGGGAGACGTAGAAGCGCTTCGGGGTCCGCAGTTGCAGGTAGGTTTCGCCGTCATGGTCACGCCGCAGGCAGGTCCGGCCGAGGAACCAGGCCTTGCGTTCTCCGAAGGTGTTATGCACCTCGGCGATCCCGCAGGCCAACTCGCCGTCCACGGTGGCCATCATGAAGACGGCGGGGTTGTAGGATTTCCCGAAGGCGCGCGGCATGGCGACCAGCGTGATCTGGGCGCGTGCGGGCAGCGGTTCGCCTTGCGAGGCGACGAAGGCGCGGAAGCGGGCGTCGAGGGTTTCGCCCGTGAACGCCTGCCCCAGACCTTCGGGCTGGAACAGTTCGGCGGCGGGCAGGAAGTCGCGGTCGCGGAAGCAGTAGGGCGAGAAAGCCCTTCCGAGCATGAATCTGCCGGCGCGGACGGAGCCGAGCGACGCCGCGTCCACCGCCAAGGCGAAGGCGGCATGCGTGAAGTCATGGCGCTTCGGCCGGAGCCGGGCGTGCATCACTTCCGCGTCGTAGAGTCGGGGCATCTGCCCCGCAGGGTGAAAGGAACGGGGGCGGGCGCAAGCGTACCCTCCTCGAAACCTTGCTAAACCGCCTGGCGCGGGCATAAGGAATCCTGTGCCCCAAGATGCCGCTGGAATAGGTCTGCTCGCCCTCGGCGGTTCCGCCGGCTGCCTGCTCCTGGCTTTGAACGCCGGGCGCAAGCGACGCCTGCTAGACGACACTCCGATCTCGAAGGCCCTCGGGGTCTTCGTCGGCGAGGTGGAGCTCGAGGGCGTGTGCGTCCGCCGCGAGCCGTTCACGAGCTACCTGGCCGAGAAGCCTTGCGTGCTCTACAGCTGGTCGGTCAGCGAGCATTGGCGCCGTACCCGACAGGAGACCTACACCGACGACAAGGGCAACACCCGCACCCGCACGGTCGTCGACACGGGCTGGGAGACGGTCGCTTCCGGCGGCGAGTCCGCCGGTTTCTACCTGCAGGACGACACGGGCTACGTCTGGGTCGACCCGCGTGGAGCCGACCTTGAGACGAACACGATCTTCGATTGCGACGTCGATGAGGACGATCCGCTGTATTACCAGAAGGGGCCTTCCGGCGCGGTCTACGGTTCGACCGGGCGGCGCAGTTTCTCGGAGCATGGCCTGGTCGTCGGGACGCAGCTCTTCGTCCGCGGTCGCGCGAGCGAGCGCCCCGACGTCGTGGCCGCGCAGATCAAGCACGAGGACAAGGCGGACATGTTCATCATCACGCCGCGCAAGGAGAAGGACATCAGCGAAGGCAAGGCCTCGGCCTACGTGCTCTGGAATCTCGTCGGCTTCCTCTGCTCCCTTGGTTTCGGAGCCGTCATCGTGGCTGCGGGCGGCCACCAACCCACCCCGATCGGTCCTTTCATCGGCGGCCTGCTCTATCTCGTCGCCCTCGGCTTCGGTTGGGTCTGGATGGTCTTCAACAGCATCGTCGGGCTGCGTAATCGCGTCCGCCAGGCGCAGTCCCTCATCGATATCCAGCTCAAGCGGCGGTCCGACCTGATCCCGCGCCTCGTCGAATGCGTGAAGGGTTTCCGCGCCCACGAAGCCTCCGTCCAGACGCTCGTCGCCGCGCTCCGCGCCCAGGCGGCCGGCGGCCCCGCTTCCGCGGTCGCCCCGATGCTGGTCGCCGTGGCGGAGCGCTATCCCGATATCCGCGCCCAGGAGTCGTTCGACGAACTGCGGAAGAATCTCGTCGAGACCGAGGATCGCATCGCGCTGGCCCGGGCGTATTACAACAACATCGCGACGTTCTATAACACCCGCCTCGAGCGCGTGCCGGACCGTTACGTGGCGGACATCCTCAAGATGCAGCCGGAGTCGTTGTTCCAAGCCGAAGGCTTCGAGCGCCAGGCCCAGAAGATCGCCTTCTGATCAGGCTTCCCAGGCGTCGCGGCCGAGGAGCTGCGAACAGAGGCGATGGGCCGACCAGAAGCCGTCCTCATGGAAGCCGTAGCGCTGCCAGGCCCCGACGAAGTGGACGCGGGCGCCGGCCCGGGAGTTGAGCGCGGGGATCTCGGCCTGGGCTGCGACGGCTTCGAGCGAGAAGAGCGGGTGCTCCGTCGGGATGACGCGGATGACCTTCTTCGGGTCGACCTGGTCGGCGTGGTTGATCGTGACGATGAAATCTCCCTTGTCGGTCAGGCCCTGCAGCGAGTTCATCCAGTAGTGCGTCGAGGTCGCGAGACCGCCGTCCTTGGCCCAGGTACGGTAATTCCAGGATGAGCGCGCCTTGGCGGAACGCGGCAGCGGCGCCATGTCGGTGTGCACGATGGCGTCGTTCTGATTATAGGCGAAGGCCCCGAGCAGGCGGCGTTCTTCGGCGTCCGCGTCGGCCAGCAGCCTCAGCGTAGTGTCCGCATGCGAGGCCATGATCACCCGGTCGAAGCGTGCTTCGCCCCGGGTGGTCGTGACGACGACCTCGGCGCCGTCGCGACGGACGGACGTGACGCCTTGGCCGAAACGGAAATCGGCGGGGTGCGCCTTCAGCAACGCTTCGACGTAGGTGCGCGAGCCGCCTTCGAGCGTCAGCCACTGGTGCTGGGTATCGAGCCCGAGGAAGCCGTGGTTGTGGAAGAAGCGCATCAGCGCCGCCGCCGGGAAGCCGAGCATCTTCTCCGCCGGCGTCGACCAGACCGCGGCCGACATGGGGATGAGGTAGAGGTCGAGGAAATCCTGGCCGAGGCCTTTCTGCGCGCACCAGTCGCGGAGCGAGGTGGTCTCGGCTTCGACGGACTTCCATTCGGTCTTGGCGAGGGCGTTGAACTTATTGATCTGCAGGAGCAGTTTCCAGAAACGCAGGCTGAGCAGGTTGCGGCGCTGGGCGAAGAGATGGTTGAGCGAGCTGCCGCACCATTCGAGTCCCGTCGGGTCGTGCCGCACCGCGAAGGACATCGAGGTCTGCTTCGGCTTCACGCCCAGCTCCTTGAAGAGACGGCACAGGTGCGGATAGGTCACCTCGTTGAACACCATGAAGCCGGTATCCATCGGCAGCGCGCGGCCGGTGCCGGGCTCGAGGACGTCGATGGTGTGCGCATGGCCGCCGGGACGCGCGTCATGGTCGAAGACGGTGACGTCGTGGTGGGCGCGCAGGAAGCGAAGGCAGCCGAGGCCGCTCACGCCGGAGCCGACGATGGCGACCCGTTCACGCACGCGGAGCGGAGGCTTCGAGCTTGGTCCGTTCGGCCTCCTCGTAGACCGAAGCCGGCACGCCCTTGAGGCCCCAGATCAGGCCCATCCATGACATCACTTTCAGGCCGTAGTAGGTCGGGTCGAATTCCCACCAGTAGAAGCCTTGCTTGGTCGTCGCCTGGTAGCGGTGGTGGTTGTTGTGCCAGCCTTCGCCGAGGGTGATGAGCGTCAGGATCAGGGAATTCCGGGATTCGTCGCCGGTCGACTTGAAGCGTTTCGTGCCGAAGACGTGCGCCAGCGAATTGATGCAGGCCGTGCCATGGAAGAGGACCACGGTCGAGATGATGCCCCAGACGAGCAGCTGCGGGCCGTTGGTGTCGTAGCCGTGGGCGCCGAGCCAGGCCCCGATCCCGTAGGTCAGGCCAGCGGCGAGCAGGGGGATCAGGATGTCGAAGCGATTGAGGAAGACGAGCTCGGGATACTTCGCGAGGTCGGGGATCTTCGAGTAGTCGGTCGGGAAATTCTTCTTCGAGGTGATCCAGCCGATATGCGACCACCAGAAGCCGTCGACCACCGGCGAGTGCTTGTCTTCTTCCTCGTCGGAATGCTTGTGATGGTGGCGATGGGTGCAGGCCCACCAGAGGGCGCCGCGTTGCACGGCCAGGGCGGTCCAGACGGCCATCACGAACTGGAAGGCCCGGGAGGTGGAGTAGGTCTTGTGCGAGAAATACCGGTGGAGGAAGCCGGTGATCGCGAACATCCGGAAGAAATACAGGCCGACCGCGGTCCAGACGGCGATCGGGCTGACCCCAACCCAGATGACCGCGAAACAGGCAAGATGGAGGACGATGAACGGGACGGAGCGGGCCCAGTCGACCTTCTTGGGGGTGTTCTGCAGGGCTTCGACGCCTTCCGGGATGTAGTCCGCATCGAACCAGCGGATCAGGGAACGGAAGAAACCGTCCGCAGGTCGCTCGGAAGGGGGGTTGGACATCTGGGAGGCAGTTAGGAGGGCAGGGGGTATTTCGCAACTGCTTTGACGATTTTGGCCTCCTGGCCAAGATGGTGCCAAGGGGAGACAAAACCCGTCCTCCGGGACGCTTCCTTGATAACCAAAGCATGCACGACGCCCATTCCGGCCAAGACTGGAGGGCCTGGTTCGCCGAACATGGCGCCAGGCTCCGGCTGATCGCGCGCCAATGGGCGCGGAGCGAAGCCGATGCGGACGATGTCCTGCAGGAGGCATTTGTTCGCTTTTGGAAACATCAGCGTCACCTGCCTGGCAACCCGAACGCCCTCGTGGTGACCTCGATCCGTCGTTCGGCCCTCGACCTGCTGCGCCGGAGCGATCGCCGCGCGGTCCGTGAAAAGATCGTCGGCGACGACATGGAGACGGTGACGTGGTTCGAGCCTGAGGCCGATCCGCGGCTGGCGGCCTTGGCCGATTCCTTGAAGCTTCTGCCGGCCGAGCAGCGCGAAGTGGTCGTCCTCAAGGTCTGGGGCGAACTGACCTTCGACGAGATCGGCGAACAACTTTCGATTTCCCCGAACACCGCGGCCTCGCGGTGGCGCTATGCCATGGAGGCCCTGCGTAAACATATCACCGCCCGCACCCATGACTGACCCTGACCACGACATCGAACAGGCCCTGGCCTCTCTCCGTCCGCGCGCTCCCGCCGCCGTGGCGGCCCGCCTCGCCGCGGAGCTCGATCCGCCCGCCTCCCGCCGCGGCGTGATCATCGCCTGGTCCGCCGGCCTCTCCGCGCTCGCGGCCGCCTTGGTCGCCGCCTTCGTCTTCCTGGGCGGCGTCGCCGAGCCCGAGGCTCCGACCTATCGGCTGGTGCAGGTCGAACAGACCCGTCCCGACGTGCAGTTCTTCCGCCCTGTGCAGATGGAGGATGGTTCGTTCGCCCGTCCGATGCGGGTTCGCTGGCAGGATACGACCCGCTGGGAAGACGCGCGTAGCAACACCCGGCTGATCAACTACCGCCCGAACGACCAGCTGACGTTGCTGCCGCTTGAGACCAACTGAACAAATCCGCCGCCCTTCGTCGCTCACCTTATAAAGACCCCGTCATGAACTCGCTCCGCCAGATTCCGCTCCACGTGCTCCTCCTCGCCGGCCTCGTCGGCCCGCTGCAGGCCGAGGACAAGAAGGAACCCTCCGCCAAGGTCGCCGTCGCCGAGGGCGTCGCCTATGCCGGCCTCAACGTCG
The DNA here is from genome assembly GCA_903913915.1 of uncultured Opitutia bacterium. Lineage (GTDB taxonomy): Bacteria > Verrucomicrobiota > Verrucomicrobiia > Opitutales > UBA953 > UBA953. The sequence goes on along the minus strand of CAIWNE010000134.1, from coordinate 60,741 downwards.
GCCCGCGCACCGAAGCTACCAGCTCGTCCGTGCCTCCCGGCGTCGGCATCCAGGTCGGTTTCATCGATCCGAAAGGCCCGTCCGTCGGCAAGGTCGAGGAAGGCGACATCCTCACCCGTCTCGACGACCAGGTGCTCTTCAACGCCGAACAGTTCCGCGCTTTGGTGCGCACCCGCAAGCCGGGCGACAAGGTGAAGGTCACGCTCGTCCGCGGCGCCGAACCGCAGGTGGTCGAGATCGTCCTCGGCCAGCGACCGCAAGAGAAGGGGCGTCCCTCCGCCCGCAAGGGGCCCAGCGTCGACGATCCGAACAACGGCCTCCCGGGCTTGAATGGCGGCGTGATTCCGCCCGAGATCCTCAAGCAGCTCCAGGACCTGCAGGCCGGCGTCATTCCGCAATCTTCCTTTGGTTCGCGCATCCCTTCCGTCGACGAATTGCGCGCGCAGGCCGGAGCGAGCTCCTCTTCCCATTCGTTCTCCTTCAGCTTCGGCAACGGCGCGAAGTCTTCCTCGCACTCCATGGCTTCCGACGGCGAAGGTACGGTCTCGCTCGAGGAGAAGGACGGAAAAAAGCACGCAGTCGTGAAGGATCGTGACGGCAAGACGCTCTTCGAGGGTGACGTCACCGACAAGGCCGCGGTCGAGAAACTGCCGGCCGACGTGCGTCGCCGACTGAAGCTGGTCGAAGGCAAGGGTTTCACTTTGCCGGGCTTCCCCGGAAGCTCCGCCCCTACGCCCCCCGAAGAACCGAAGAAGAAGTTCGACCCCAAGCAGGGTGCCTGAGTTTCTGGCGATCTTGGGTAGGGCTGGCCATCCTTGGCCGGCCGCGGCCGAGCAAGGATGCTCGGCCCTAGCCTGATCGCCGGATTATTTCGGCGCCCCTTCGGGCGGAGGGCCGTCAGGAGGCGGTCCCCCGAAGCCGCCGGGCGGCGGCCCCTTCTTGCCCTTCTTGCCGCCCTTGGCACCAGGTCCGCCCTGGCCGCCGAGGTTGGCGTGCGGGTCCATCGCCTGCTTGCTGAAGGAGGGGTCCGGCGTGCCCTTGAACTTGCGCGGGATGAACGGGTATTCCTCGGTGAGCACGTAGTAATAGGTGCCCTTGGGGAACTCCGGGGTCACGCCGGCGCGGCCGCCGAATTCGTCCAGGTCGCCCGACCCTGCGACATATTCGAAGTCGAGTCCGAAGGACCCGTCCGGCTTGCCGACCGGGGTGATCTTGCCGTCGCCGCCGCGGTCGGTGGTCTTGAGGCGATAGCTGCTCTTCATCTTCTTGAGTTCGCTCTTGGGGTCTTCCGGCTTCGCATAGGCGTAGACGGCGTAGACCGGGAAGCCGTCCGCCGCCCAGCCGACATGGGTCATCTTCTTGTCGCCGCCGCCGAGGCGTTCGATGAGCAGGGTGGGGAGTCCGTGGTAATGGTAGGCCCCGTTGGGCTGCACGTGGCCGTGGTTCTGGTCGAGTCCGAGCCCGACCTTGATCCTAGGGGTCGTGCCCATCTCGGTATTGCTCATGAGCGCCTCGTAGTGCCAGGGGTTGCTGCGCTCGCCGTCGTTGAAGACTTCGGCGGTGCCCGGGTCGAAGACGATGCCGTTCAGGGCGACGCCCCAGGCCGACATCATCCTGCCCGTCGCGCCCCCTTCGAGGGGCTTAGGGTTGGCCGGGACTTCGAGATGGTACTTCTGCTCGGAGATGGCGTTCGGGTTGCCGCGGTTCGGGAAGGTCGCGACCTTGTGGTCAGGGATGCCGTTCGACTCGATGACGCGCTTCTCTCCCTTGACGGTGATGGTGACCTTGTTCTGGCCGGGCGGATTGGCGTCGGCTTCCTTGAGGGCCGGGCCCTTCGGGCTATCGGCGGCGCTCAGGCCGGCGGCGAAGAGGAATGCGGACAGGAGGGCTTTCATCGGGGTGGGGCATAGGATACCAGAGTTCGGCTTAAGTGAAGGTTAAGGGCTCCGGAAGGTTGGCTTTTCCCGGAAAACCCCTTCTCTTCCGCCCCATGGCCTCCACCACCGAACTCCTTTCCCGCTCCGTCGCCGGCATGAACGCCCTCGCGACGGTCTTTCTCCTGATCGGTTTTGCCAAGATCAAGGCCGGCGACCGTGCCGGCCACGGCAAGGCGATGGGCGCCGCAGTCGTGACATCGGCCCTGTTCCTGGCCCTCTACCTGGCCTCGAAGGTCCACCTTTGGGTCGCCCTGCATAAGACCAATATCCTCTATCGTCCGGAAGTCGGCCTGACCTGGGACAAGCTTCTGTACTACGTCATCCTCTTCCCCCACATCCTGCTGGCGATCGCCGTCACCCCCTTCGTCCTCCGCGCCGTCTGGCTGGCCAAGCAGGGTCGCCTTGAGGAGCACAAGCGTCTCACGCGCTGGGTCTTCCCGGTCTGGCTCTACGTCTCGGTCACCGGCGTCATCGTCTGGGCCTTCATGGAGTTCAGCGGGTCCCTCGCCGCAGCGGCTCAGGCGGCCAAGTAAGCGGGCGATTTTCCCCTCGCTCCGTATCGGGTTTCCGCTTTCACTCCCGCGGTCGTCATGGAAAGCGAGCCCACGTCCCGAAATCCTCAGACTGAGAAGCTGTTTCTCTGGGCCGCGTTCATCCTCTTCTGCACGGTGTTGGCGTTCACGTGGTCGACTTACGGCGACGAGTCCGCTCGGCTGGCCGGCCTCCGCGCCAATGAGCGTCAGAAGGAGCAGGCTTACGCCGCCCTCGAGCGTACGCGCGCCCAGACCGATCGCTACGTCGACCGTTTCGGCCGCGACCCTGAATTCGTCCGTGACCAGGCCCGCGAACGCATGGGCGTCGCCGAGCCGGGCGAGATCGTGATCCGCGTCGACGGCGCGCGCAACATGGTGACGCCGCAGAAGCCTGCGCCCGCGCCGGCTACGCCGACCGCTCAGGCCTCCCGCTGAGCATCCTTGCTTGCCTGCCCGCCTCCCCGGGGGCATTGCTTGGTCATGTCCGCACGGAAGAAAGCCCAGGCCACCTGGGGCGGCCGGTTCAGCGCCGGTCCTGCCGAATTGATGCTGCGTTTCGGCGAGTCGGTCTCGTTCGACCATCGTCTCTGGGCCCAGGATATCCGCGGCTCGAAGGCCCATGCCACGATGCTCGCCCAGGCCGGCATCCTGACCAAGAAGGAGCGCGATGCGATCCTGCGCGGGCTCGACGCAATCGCCAAGGAGATCGCGGCCGGCAAGTTCGCCTGGAGCCGCGACCTCGAGGACGTGCACATGAACATCGAGAGCGCGCTCACGAAGCGTGTCCCGGCCGCCGCCAAACTGCACACGGCCCGCTCGCGCAACGACCAGGTCGCCACCGACGTCCGTCTCTGGATCAAGGACCAGTGCGACGCCGCCGACGCGGCCCTCGTCTCGCTGCTCAAGACTTTGGTGAAGCTCGCCGAGGCCAACGCCGACGTGATCCTGCCGGGCTACACGCACCTGCAGCGCGCCCAGCCGGTCTCCGCCGCCCACCACCTCCTCGCCTACGCCGAGATGTTCGGCCGCGACCGCGCGCGTCTCGCCGCCGCCAAGGCTTCGGCCAACTGGTGTCCGCTCGGCTCCGGCGCCATCGCCGGCACGACCTTGCCGATCCGCCGCGAAGTCACGGCGAAGCTGCTCGGCTTCGTCGACGCCAAGGGCCGCCCGCAGGTCACCCGCAATTCGATGGACGCCGTCGCCGACCGCGATCCGGCCACGGAGTTCTGCTTCGCGGCCGCCCTCTGCGGCGTCCACCTGTCCCGCCTGGCCGAAGACATGGTCCTCTGGTCTTCCGCGGAATTCGGTTTCGCGCGCATGCCCGACGAGTTCTCGACGGGCTCGTCGCTGATGCCACAGAAGCGTAATCCGGACTCGATGGAACTGCTGCGTGGCAAGGCCGCGCGCTTCCAGGCTTCGCTCACGCACCTGCTCTCCCTGACGAAGGGCCTGCCGCTCACGTACAACCGCGACCTGCAGGACGACAAGCCGCCGCTCTTCGACGCCGCCGACCAGCTCATCCTGTCCGTCGCCGTCGCCGACGCCACGCTCGCGGGAACGAAGTTCCACAAGGCCCGCTGCCTCGCCGCCGCCTCCGATCCCGCGCTGCTCGCCACCGACCTCGCCGACTGGCTCGTCCGCAAGGGCATGCCTTTCCGTCACGCCCACCACGCGGTGGGTCGCCTCGTCGCGCTCGCCGAGAAGTCCGGCGTGCCGCTCGACAAGGTCTCCGACGAAGCGGCGCTGACCGCCGACAAGGAATTCACGAAGGGCTGGCGCGAAGTCTTCAGCCTGAAGCGTGGTTTCGCCGCGCGCGAGAACACGGGCATGCCCGGCCCCAAGGCCGTCGCCCGCGAGGTCGCCCGCTGGAAGCAGGCCCTCCGCTAAGCGCGGATGCAGGTCGGTCTCCTCATCGCCTCCTGCCTGACCGCGAGCCTCTCGCCCGGGCCGGCGGCGCTGTCGACGATCGAGACGTCGCTTCGCTACGGGCAGCGGCGCGCGTTCTGGCATACGCTGGGCCTCGCGGTCGGCGAGACGCCGCACCTGTTCCTCTCCCTCTTCGGCACGCTCTGGCTGTCGCGGCATGTGCCGCAGGCGCTGACGGCCATCGCCGTCGCGGGGATGGCTTACTTCTTGTATCTCGGCGCCGGCCATCTCGTCCGTCCGCGTTCGAGCCTGCCGGAATCCGCGGGTCTCGAGGGCCGGGCTTTCGGACTTTTCCTCCGCGGCGCCTGGGTGAACTTCACGAACCCGAAGACGATCCCGTGGATGCTCGTCATCATCCAGGCCGCGGAGGTGCCGGCGGATCGGTTCGCGTGGTCGACGACCGGGATCTTCCTGCTCTGCACGTTGGGGTCGGAGGTCTCGGTGATGAGCTTCTACGCCTTGGTCGGCGATCGCCTGCGGATCCGCCTCAGGGATGCCTCGACGATCCGCCTGGTGGATCGCCTGACGGGCGTGCTCTGGACGGCCCTGGGCCTGCTGATGGGTTGGCGCGCCTGGCAATTGCTCGAAGGTCCGCATTAACCGCGGCCACGGGGGCTTGTCAGTCGGCGGGCATGGATTAACAAAGAATCATGCCCCTTCCCAGCCTCGCCCGTCTGGTCGTCCTCGCGTCCGTCTTGGTCGCCTCGCTTTTCGCCGAAGAAGCCCCGAAGAAGATCGGCATCATCGGCCTGGACACGTCGCACGTCGTCGCGTTCACGACGGTCTTCAACAAAGGTCCGAAGAACCCGGCGGACGCCGCCAAGTATGCGGGCTTCCGCGTGACGCACGCCTTCGCCCAAGGCAGCAAGGATATCCCGGAAAGCACGACGCGCGTTCCCGAATACACGGAGAAGCTCAAGGGCATGGGCGTCGAGATCGTCGACTCGATCGAGAAGCTCTGCGCGCAGGTCGACTTCGTGCTGCTGGAATCCAACGACGGCCGCGTGCACCTCGAGCAGGTGCTCCCGGTGCTGAAGGCCGGCAAGACGGTCTTCGTCGACAAGCCGATCGCAGGGTCGCTCGTCGACGTCATCCGCCTTCAGGAGGCCGCCAAGAAGGCCGGCGTGGTCTATTTCTGTTCGTCCTCCCTCCGTTTCGCCGCGAGCACGCAGGCGGTCGCCCAGGGCTCCGTCGGCAAGGTGAAGACCGCCTATGCGACCAGCCCCGCCAGCCTCGAGCCGCACCACCCCGATCTCTACTGGTATGGCGTCCATGGTTGCGAAAGCCTTTACACGGTCATGGGCACGGGCTGCGTCTCGGTGAAGCGCGACAAGACCGCCGAGGGATTCATCCAGGTCACCGGAAACTGGGGCGACGGACGCGTGGGCATCTTCCGCGAGGCCGATCGCAAGGCCAAGGGCGGCCCCTACGGCGGCAAAGCCGTCGGCGAAAAGGGCGAGGCCGACATCGGCAAGTTCGATGGTTATGAGGTCCTCCTCCAGGCGGTGGTGAAGATGTTCCGTACGGCCCAGCCGCAGGTCTCCGCCGAAGAGACGCTCGAGCTCTACGCCTTCATGGAAGCCGCCGACGAGAGCAAGCGCCAGGGCGGCGCCGAAGTGAAGCTCGCCGACGTGCTCGCCAAGGCCCGCGCGGAAGCGGCCAAGGGTAGGTAAGTCAGCCCTTCGCTATTAGGTTGTAGTCCCTTTTGCGGCGTTAAGATGAAGCCATGGGGCTCCGCTTCACCTATGGCCTGACGTTTTTTCTGGCAGGCTTGGCGGCGTCGCTCTCCGCCGACACCGTCTGGCTCGACGACCTGAATCTCAAGCCGGTCGTGCAAGGCTGGGGTCGGCCGCAGAAGAATCACTGCGCGGCTAAGAAGCCGGAAGAAGCCGGACCGTTGAAGATCCGCGGCAAGGTCTATGAACGAGGGGTCGGCACGGTCGCCGAAAGCATCCTGGTCGTCTCGCTCGACGGAGGCGCGAAGAAATTTTCCGCCGAGGTCGGACTCGATGACGCCAAGCGCGGTTCCGCCCGCGCGAGCGTGGAGTTCTTCGTCATCGGCGACGGCCGCATGCTATGGCGAAGCGGCGTGATGCGGGGTGGTTCGGAGCCGATACCTTGCGATGTCGACGTATCCGGGGTGCGTCAGCTGATGCTCAAGGTCGGCGACGCGGAAGACGGCAACAACGACGACTTCGCCGACTGGGCCGATGCGAAATTCGAGACGTCCGGGGCCAAGACGTTCCAGACCAAGGGCGAGCCCGTCCCCGCCGCGGTCGCGCCTTATATCCTGACGCCGCCGCCGCCCGCCTTGCCGCGGATCAACGGGCCCGGCGTCTTCGGCGTGCGTCCTGGCTCGCCCTTCCTGTATTCGATGCCGGTCACCGGCGAACGTCCTCTGACCTATTCTGCCAAGGGCCTCCCGGCTGGGCTGACCTTGGATGCGAAGACCGGGCGCATTTCGGGCGTCCTCTCCGTCAAGGGGGAGACCGTCGTCACGCTTGGCGCCACCAATGCGCGCGGATCCGCCGAGAAGCGTTTCCGGATCGTCTGCGGCGACACCCTCGCGCTGACCCCGCCGATGGGCTGGAACAGCTGGAACTGCTTCGCCTATGGGGTTTCCGCCGAGAAGATGAAGGCTGCGGCGGACGCCATGGTCAGCAGCGGGCTCGCCGACCACGGCTGGAGCTACGTCAATATCGACGACTATTGGCAGAATCATCTCCCGACGGAAGAGAAGGCCGTGCAGGACCTGGTCCGCCCGCTGCGTGACGCGCAAGGCGCCGTCGTCTCCAACGTCCGTTTCCCCGATATGAAGGGGCTGGCGGATTACATCCATGGACTTGGCCTGAAGGCGGGGATCTACTCATCGCCGGGCCCGACCACCTGCGGCGGTTGTACGGGCAGCTGGCTCCATGAGGGGCAGGACGCCCATACCTATGCCGAATGGGGTTTCGATTTCCTGAAGTACGACTGGTGCAGCTATGGCATGGTCGTGGACGGCAAGGTCCCTAATCCCGTCGGCGCGCCGGTCCGGAAGGGAGCCAAGGACGACTCTTATGCGATCCACCCCTTCAAGGTCATGGGTGACCAGCTCCGGGCGCAGAAGCGCGACATCGTCTTCAGTCTCTGCCAGTATGGTAACAACGACGTCTGGAAGTGGGGCGCGTCCGTCGGCGGCAGCGCTTGGCGTACCACCGGCGACGTCAATGATTCCTGGCGCAGCATCAAGGAGATCGGCTTCACGCAGGACAAGTCCGCGGCCTTCACCAAGCCGGGGAGCTGGACCGACACGGACATGCTCATCACGGGCTGGATCGGCTGGGGGCGTCTGCGCCCCACCTCGCTGAGCGCGGACGAACAATACTCCCATGTCAGCCTCTGGTGCATGCTGTCCTCTCCGTTGCTCATCGGTTGCGACATGCAGAAGCTGGACGCCTTCACCTTGAACCTCCTGACCAACGACGAGGTCATCGCGGTGAACCAGGACGAACTTGGCAAGCAGGCGACGTGCGTCTTCCGCCTCGAAGAAGTCGAGGGCAAGGTGGCTGACCTGCGCGTCTACGCCAAGGACCTCGCCGATGGCAGCCGGGCGGTCGCGTTCTTCAATCTGGGAGCGGAACCCGTTAAGCTGGCATTCAAGGATTTCGCCAAGCTCGGTCTGTCCGGCCGCCAGACCGCGCGCGATCTCTGGCGCCAGCAGGACATCGCCACCCTCGATACGTCAAAGGACGCCTTGCCGCTCGGGATTCCTGGTCATGGCGTGCTGCTCACTAAGTTCACGACGGGCAAGTAGGCGTCCGTCTCCAGGTAGGGCCGGTCATCCTTGGCCCGACGCGGCCGAGCAGGGATGCTCGACCCTACCTTATGATGCCTCAGCTTCGCAGCATGCCAGCGTGCCAGCAGATCCCCCCGGCGCATCGCGCCGCCTTACTGCTCCGCGAACCCGTGGTCCTTGAGCATCAGCGCCACGGCCTGAGGCAGGGCGGGGCGGAGCGCGCTCGGGACGGCCTTCTGGGCTTCGACGGTGCAATGCAGGTAGCCGAGCTTGCGTTCGGCGTCGGCCGAGCGGCCGGCGGCTTCGAGCCAGCGTTGCAGCACGGCGGCGGCGCGCGCCCATTCCGGCCAGTCGCTGTCCGCGCCATCGGCGGCCTCGACCAGCGCGCACAAGGCGCAGCCGCCGAGGAAGCGTTCGACCGCGGCGGCGTCTTCCGCGCCGACGACCGCGACGAGCTTTTCGCGTTCGCGCGCTTCCATGGTCAGGTCTTGTAACCGAGCACGGGGCGCAGCCATTTCTCGGCCTGCTCGACGGTCCAACCCTTGCGCTGGGCGTAGTCCTCGACCTGGTCGCGGCCGATGTTGTCGACGTCGAAGTAGATCGACTGCGGGTGGCCGAAGTACAGGCCGGACACGGACGCGGCCGGGTTCATCGCGAAGGATTCGGTCAGCGTGCAGCCGAGGCGGTCGGCGTCCAGCAGGCGCCAGAGCTCGGCCTTCTCGGTGTGCTCCGGGCAGGCGGGGTAGCCGGCGGCGGGACGACGGCCGGCGTACTTCTCATCGACGAGTTCTTCGACGGTGAGGGCTTCGGCCTGCGCATAGCCCCAGAGCTCCTTGCGGACCTCGCGGTGCAGCCATTCGGCGCAGCCTTCGGCGAGTCGGTCGGCAAGCGCCTGGATGAGGATCTGGCGGAAAGGGTCCTTCTCCTTGAAGGAGGCGGCGTAGTCCTCGATCTCCTGCCCGGCGGTGACGGCGAAGGCGCCAAGGTGGTCGCCTTTGCCGGCGGACACGAGGTCGGCGAGCGAGCGGCAGGTGTCGACACGCGGACGTTGACGCTGGTCGCGGAGGAAATGGAAGCGGCCGATCGGCTTGGCTTGGGCCTCGTCGGCGAAGAGTTCGACGTCGTCGCCGACGCGACGGGCGGCCCAGAGGCCCGCGACGCCGCGGAGATGGACGCGCTGATGGCGGATGATGTCGTCGAGCTCGACACGCGCGGCATCGAAGAGCTTGCGCGCTTCGGCGCCATACTTGGGCGACTTGAAGATGTTCGGGAACGAGCCCTTCAGCGACCAGGTCACGAAGAAAGGCGTCCAGTCGATGATCTCGGCGACCGCGGCGGGGTCGATGCGCTCGAGGAGCGTCACGCCGGGCTTACGCGGCGCGGGTTGGACCGGGGCGGTGGTGATGAGCGGGCGCTTGCGCGCTTCGGCCAGCGGGATGACCACGGCCGGCTGCTGCTTCTCGTAGGACTCGCGCATCTCGGTCTGCGTGGCCTTGAGCTCGCCCACGAAGGCGTCGCGCTTGGCCGGGTTGAGAAGGTCGCTGCAGACCGCGGTGACGAGGGAAGCGTCGCCGACGTGGACCATCGGGCCGTCGTAATGCTCGGCGATCTTGATGGCGGTGTGCTCCTTGGAGGTCGTGGCGCCGCCGATGAGCAGCGGGGTGCTGATGCCGGCGCGCTTCAGTTCCTTGGCTACGGTGATCATCTCGTCGAGCGACGGCGTGATCAGGCCGGAGAGGCCGATGAAGTCGGGCTTCAGGCGCAGGGCCTCGGACACGATCTTCTCGGTCGGGGTCATCACGCCGAGGTCGGTGACCGCGTAGTTGTTGCACGCGAGGACGACGCCGACGATGTTCTTGCCGATGTCGTGGACGTCACCCTTGACGGTCGCGATGAGGAAGGAGCCCTGGGTGGAGCCGCCGACCTTCTCGGCGGCCATGAACGGCTCGAGGTGGGCGACCGCGGTCTTCATCACGCGGGCGGAGCGGACGACCTGGGGGAGGAACATCTTGCCTTCGCCGAAGAGCTGGCCGACGACGCGCATGCCGTCCATCAGCGGGCCTTCGATGACGAGCAGCGGCCGGCCCAGCTTGAGGCGGGCTTCCTCGGTGTCGGCGACGACATGGTCGTCGATGCCTTTCACCAAGGCATGTTCGAGGCGGGCTTCGACGCCGAGGTTACGCCATTCGTTCTTCTTGGAGGTGTCGGCGCCTTCGGTCTTCGTCGCGGCGTAGCGCGGGGCGGCCTCGAGCAGGCGGTCCGTCGCGTCTTCGCGGCGGCAGAGGACGAGGTCCTCGACCAGTTCGCGGAGTTCCGGATCGATCTCGCTGTAGACCTCGAGCATGCCGGCGTTGACGATGGCCATGTCGAGGCCGGCCTTCACCGCGTGGTAGAGGAAGACGGAGTGGATCGCCTCGCGGACCTTGTTGTTGCCGGCGAAGGCGAAGGAGACGTTGGACAGGCCGCCCGAGGTGCGGGCGCCGGGGCAGCGGCGCTTGATCTCCGTCACGGCCTCGATGAAGTCGAGGGCGTAGCGGTTGTGTTCCTTCATCCCCGTGCCGACCGTCAGGATGTTCGGGTCGAAGATGATGTCCTGCGGGTCGACGCCGGCTTCCTGCGTGAGGATGCCGTAGGCGCGGACGCAGATGCGGAGCTTGTCCTCGTAGGTGGCGGCCTGGCCCTTCTCGTCGAAGGCCATGACAATCATCGCGGCGCCGTAGCGGCGACACAGGCGGGCGCGGCGGACGAACTCGGCGTGGCCCTCCTTGAGTGAGATCGAGTTCACGATGGCCTTGCCCTGCACGCAGCGCAGGCCGGCCTCGATGATGTCGAAGTTCGACGAATCGACCATGAACGGCACCTTGGCGATGTCCGGCTCCGTCGCCGCCATGTTCAGGAACTTCGTCATCGCCGCGGCGCCGTCGAGGAGGCCCGCATCGAAATTGATGTCGATGACCGTGGCGCCCGCTTCGATCTGCTGCTTCGCGACGCGCAGGGCGGAGCGGTAATCGTCGCGTTCGATGTGGCCCTTGAAGATCTTGGAGCCGGCGACGTTGGTACGCTCGCCGACGTTCACGAAGGTGCCGGGGCCGCCGACGATGTTGAGCGGCTCGAGGCCGGAGAGCTTGAGCGCGGGCTGGACGGCGCCGGGAATACGGGGCGGATATTTCTCGGTGCGGCGGCGGATCGCGGCGATGTGTCCGGGCGTGGTGCCGCAGCAGCCGCCGAGGACGTTGACCAGGCCGTCTCGGGCGAAGGTCTCGAGGATCGCGGCGGTGTCTTCGGGGCCTTCGGGGAAGCCCGTCGGCGAAAGCGGATTAGGCAGGCCGGCGTTCGGATAGCAGGAGACGAAGATGTCGGCCTTCTTCGCCAGCTCGGCGATGTGCGGGCGCATCTGCTCGCCGCCGAGGGCGCAGTTCATGCCCACGCTGACCGGTTGGGCATGGCGGACGGAATTCCAGAAGGCTTCGGTCGTCTGGCCGGTGAGCGTGCGGCCGGAGGCGTCGGTGATCGTCCCCGAGATCATCAGGGGGATTCGGAAGCCGCGGGCCTCGAAGGCTTCGTCGATCGCGAAGAGCGCGGCCTTGAGCACGAGCGTGTCGAAGACCGTCTCGCAGAGGAGGAGGTCCGCGCCGGCGTCGATCAGGGCGTCGACCTGCTCGCGGTAGGCGTCACGCACCAGGAGGAACGTCACGTCGCGCTTGGCGGAGTCGTTGACGTCGCGGGACATCGACAGCGTCTTGTTCGTCGGGCCGATGGCGCCGGCGACGAAGGCGTCCTTGCCCGGGTTGGCGGCCTTGAAGGCGTCGACGGCCGAACGGGCGACCTTGACGGCCTCCGTGTTCAGTTCGCGCACGAGGTGCGTCATCGCATAGTCTTCCATCGCGATGGACGTGCCGTTGAAGGTGTTGGTCTCGAGGATGTCCGCGCCGGCGTCGAGGTAGGCGCGGTGGATGTCGCGGACGACGGCCGGCTTGGTGATGACCAGGAGGTCGTTGTTGCCCTTGAGCTGGCCGGGGTGGTCCTTGAAGCGTTCGCCGCGGTAGTCCGCTTCCTGCAGCTTGAGCTGCTGGATCATGGTGCCCATCGCGCCGTCGAGGTAGACGATGCGTTGGCGCAGGAGGGCCTCAAGGCGCTCGCCGGCCGGGTTCAAGGGGAGTCTCTGACGGGACATCGGCTTTACCCTGCGGGTTGCCGTCCACGGGTCAAGGCACAGGGCGGGCCTATTGCGTCATGCCGGGCATGTCGGGCTTCTTGCAGCGGAGCAGGTCCTGGCTGCGGTAAAGCACGATGCGTTTGCCTTCGAATTTCTCGTCGTTCCAGAGCAGAGGGCGGAGTTCGAAGCTGAACACGGGGTTCAGGTTGGACTTCGCGGCTTCCTCGGCGGGGTCGCCGCCCTGCCAGTAGAGGATGCCGTTGGGCAGGGAGTGCTTCTGGCCTTTGCAGAGGAGCTGACGGGTGTTGTGGACGAACGTGCGGAGGTCGGCGACGGCGCGGCCGGTCACGAAGTCATGCTCGTGGTTCATCGTCTCGGCGCGGGCGTTCTTGACGTCGACGTTCTTGAGGCCGAGGCGCGCGGCGATGTCGGTCACGACGGTGATCTTCTTGCCGACGGAGTCGACGAGCGTGAAGCGGGCCTTGGGGTAGAGGACGGCGAGGATGAGGCCGGGGACGCCGCCGCCGGTGCCGACGTCCATGACGCGGCAGCCGTCCATGAGCTTGAGGAACTTCACCGCCGCGACGCACGGGGCGTAGTGGTGGCGCTCGAGGTTCTCGATGTCCTTCCGCGAGACCAGGTTGATCTTCTCGTTCCATTCGCGGTGGAGCGCGGCCATGGCGGTCAGCTGCTCCCACTGGGCGGGCGTGACTTCCGGGAAGAGGGGGACGAGGGACTGCATGCGAGGCCGCCAGCGTGTCCCGCGGTCGGCCTGAGGCAAGGACGCCTTTGGCCGGCGCACTTTGCTGTTTCCTTCGGCCGGGACTTGGCCAAACCTTGTTTTCCTATGTTCCACCACGTCGTCTTCTTCTACCTGAAAAAGGACATCACCGCCGCCCAGCGCGCGGAATTCGAGACCAAGCTCCGCGGCCTCCTCGCCATCAAGAGCATCCACAGCGGCTACGTCGGCGTCCCGAGCAAGCACGCCGTCCGTCCGATCATCGACACCACCTACGACTTCGCCGAGTTCTTCGTCTTCAAGAACCACGCCGACCACGACGCCTACCAGATCGACCCGATCCACGAGGCCTTCATCAAGGACTGCAAGGCCTACTGGGATTCCGTCAAGATCTACGACTTCGAATAAGCCTTACGGCTCATCGACGGATCAGGCGCCGACACCCGGCGCCTTTTTCGTGTCCGCAAGGTATGCGACCATTGTAAACCTAAACCTACTTCAGGCTTAACAATAGGTCGGAATGGTCCTAGGCAAGGGGTGTGCCGACTGCCGCCGCAGCCGCCTCGTCCGTCCCGGACGCCCTCGATGCCGCCGACCGGCGCTTCGGGTGGCATCCGTTTACCCAGATGCGGGAGTATCAGGATAACCCGCGTCTCCATCTGGTCCGCGGGGAAGGGTGCTGGCTGATCGACGAGGAAGGGAAGCGCTACCTCGACGGCAATGCGTCGGTCTGGACGAACGTCCACGGCCATAATGATCCGGACCTAAACCGCGCCCTCCGCGAGCAGGCCGAGAAGATCGCCCACGTGACGCTCCTGGGCCTGAACCACCCGATCGCGACGGAACTCGCCGAAGACCTCGCGGGGCTGACGAACGGTGCGCTCTCCCGCTGCTTCTACTCCGACAATGGCAGCAACGCCGTGGAGGTCGCCCTGAAGCTTTCGTTCCAGTATTGGCAGCTCGTCGGTCAGGACGCCAAGCGCGGGGTCATCTCGATGGAAGGCGCCTACCACGGCGACACTTTCGGAACGATGGCCGTCGGCGAGCGCTCTGAATTCCATCGCCGCTTCAACCCCTGGCTCTTCGCCGCCCAGACTTCCCCGGCCCCGCTTCATTCCGAATGCGCCGGTCAGGTCGCCCGCTCCGACGCCTCCGTGTCTCTGGCCGCATTGAAGGCCCTCCTTGAGCGCGATGCCGCCATGACGGCCTGCGTCATCCTCGAACCGCGTGTCCAAGGCGCCGCGGGCATGGTCCAGCAGCCTGCCGGCTTCGTAAAGGCGGTGGCTGACCTTTGCCGTCAATATGGCGTGCACCTGATCCTCGACGAGGTCTTCACGGGCTTCGGTCGCGTGGGCGCGCTGACGGTCTCGGAACTCGAAGGCGTCGTCCCCGATTTCCTCTGCCTCGCGAAAGGCCTCGCCGCGGGCTACCTGCCGCTGGCCGCGACGCTGACGTCCGAAAAGGTCTACGAGGCTTTCCTCGGTAAGTTCTCCGAAGGGAAGACCTTCTTCCACGGCCATACCTTCTCGGGCAATCCGCTCGGCTGCGCCGTCGCCCGCGCTTCGCTGCGCAAGCTGAAGCCGATGCTCGCCTCAGGGCAGGTCGCCGACCGCTCCACCTTGCTCGGTCGCGAGATGGCCGCCGCCTTCGCCGGACATGCGCACGTGCGCGCGTTCCGTCAGCTCGGTCTTACGGGGTCCGTCGAATTCAAGCCGGCCACCGCGGAGCGCTGGCCGATCGATACCCGCGCGGGTTACCGCGTCGCCTTGTCCGCCCGCCGCCATGGACTCGTCATCCGCCCCCTCGGCGACTCGATCCTGTTCGTCCCGCCGATCTCCATCCAGGCCGACGAAGTGAAGCACCTCGTCCGCGCCGTCCGCCTCGCGATGGATGACGTCCTGCCGAACCTGAAGTAACTTGTCTCACCGCCAACCGCTAACCGCTACCAGCTTACATATGCCCAACCTCACCCAAGCCCGAGCGCTCTACGACCTGCCGCTCAACACGCTGATCTTCAAGGCTCAGCAAGTCCACCAGGCCAACCAGGATCCGGCCGGCGTGCAGCTCTGCACGCTTAAGTCGATCAAGACCGGCGCCTGCCCCGAAGACTGCGCCTACTGTCCCCAGTCGGTGCACAACAACACCGGCCTCGAGAGCGAGGCCCTGATGGAGACGCAGGCGATCCTCGCCGACGCGCGCAAGGCGAAGGCCGGCGGCGCGACCCGCTTCTGCATGGGCGCCGCCTGGCGCCGCGTGAACGACGGCAAGCAGTTCGACAGCGTCCTGAACACCGTCTCCGGCGTGAAGGAGCTCGGCCTCGAGGTCTGCTGCACGCTCGGCATGGTCAGTGAAGCGCAGGCCGCCCGCCTGAAGCAGGCCGGTTGCGACGTGTATAACCACAACCTCGACACCTCCCGCGAGCACTACTCGAAGATCATCACGACCCGCACCTACGACGACCGTCTCCAGACGCTCTCCAACGTCCGCAAGGCCGGCCTCGAGGTCTGCTCCGGCGGCATCATCGGCATGGGCGAGACGGTCGACGATCGTCTCAAGATGCTCGTCGAGCTCGCGCAGCTCGACCCTCAGCCGGACTCCGTGCCGATCAACGCGCTGGTCGCCGTCGAAGGCACGCCCCTCGCGGGCCGTAAGTTCGTCGATACGATCGAGTTCGTCCGCACGATCGCCGTCGCCCGCATCCTGATGCCGAAGGCGATGGTCCGCCTCTCCGCCGGCCGCGCCAACATGAACGACGAGACGCAGGCCCTCTGCTACCTCGCCGGCGCCAACTCGATCTTCCTCGGCGAGAAGCTCCTCACGACCGGCAACCCCGACATCGAAGAGGACATGAACCTGATGAAGCGCCTCGGCCTGCACCCGATGCACCCGGACGAAGCCCGTCGCATCCATCGCGGCGAGATCGCCCCGGCCTCCGCCAAGCCGGCCGAATGGCCGAGCGTCGCCGAGTTCGCCGCCGCCCACGCGGCCGAAGAATCCTGCGGTTCGGGCGGCTGCGGCTGCAAGTAACATGGCCGTCGTCTTCGTCACCGGCAGCGACACCGGCGTGGGCAAGACCCACGTCGCCGGCCTGCTCGCGCGTCGTCTCTCCCGCGACGGTTTCACGCAGGTCATCAAGCCGGTGGAGTCAGGCGCGGGCGCCGGTCGTCCTGCCGACGCCAAGAAGGCCGCGGGTAAGTGGGCCGAGGCCCATACTCTCATCTCCCTGCTGGCCCCGATCGCCCCGCTCGCCGCGGCGAAGAAGGCCCGCAAGCCGCTCGACCTCGCGTTGCTGCTTAAGCTCTACAAGGCCGTCCCGCACGCGCCTTGCCGCGTCGTCGAGGGCGCCGGCGGCGTGGCCGTGCCGATCGACCCGAAGGGTAAGGACTGGGCCGACTTCGCCGCGGCGATCAAGCCGACGGTCGCCATCGTGGTCGTCGAAGACCGCCTTGGAGCGATTAACCAGGCCCGTCTCTCGATCGCCCACCTGCGTCGCCGTTACGACGGCCCGATCGGCGTCTGGCTCAATGCCATCAAGAAGCCTTCGAAGGAAGTCGCCGCCGCCAATCGCGCCGGCCTGGCCGAGTCTTGGATCCCGCTGCTCGGCGAGTCCGGCCGCGGAGAGAAGTCCGCCCGCTTCCACTTCCTGCCCCGATGAACGCGGCCTTGCTGCAGCGCCTGCGCCAGTCCCTCGCCCAGCGCGAAGGGTCTTCGCTGCGCCGTAAGCTCACCGCCCGCGCCGCGGCCGACACCCGCGTCAACCTGGCCGACAACGATTACCTCGGTCTCTCCCGCGATCCTGCGGTCATCGCCGCCGGCGTGGCCGCGCTCCATGAGTGGGGCGCCTCCGCGTCCGCTTCGCCGCTCGTCACGGGCTATACCGAGATCCACCAGAGACTCGAGAAGGCCCTCGCTGCTTGGCAGGGCTACGAACACGGCTTGGTGATGAACACCGGCTTCGCCGCGAACTCCGCGGTGCTCGGCGGCCTGCCCAAGAAGGGCGATGTCATCCTGGCCGACCGACTCGTCCACGCCAGCATGCTCGATGGCATCATGGCCTCGGGCGCCCGCCTGCGTCGCTTCGCCCATAACGACCTCGATGCGCTCGAGCTGATGCTCCATGAGGAGCCGGCCTTGGATGGCGTGATCTTTGTCGTCACGGAGAGCGTCTACTCGATGGACGGTGACAGCCCCGACCTGAAGCGCTTGGCTTCGCTGCGAAAGCGTTTCGGCTTCTGCTGGATCCTCGACGAAGCCCACGCCACGGGGTGGTACGGTGCGACCGGTTCCGGCCTGCAGGAGGCCCAGGGCGTCTTCGCCGCCGCGGATATCGTGGTCGGCACGCTCGGCAAAGGTCTCGGTTCGCAGGGCGCCTACGTCCTCTCGCATGCGCCGGAAGTCCGCGACGCCCTGATCAACTTCGCCGGCGAGTTCGTCTACTCCACCTATCTCGCCCCATCTTGCGCCGCCGCCGCCCTCGCCGCGGTCGAGCGGGTGAAGGCGATGTCGGCAGAGCGCGCCGAGCTCCATGCTTTGTCTCATGCCTGGCGCGACGGTCTCGTCGAGGCCGGCTTCGCCGTGCCTTCGGGCGACTCGCCGATCATCCCGCTCATCCTGGGCGATTCCGACGTGACCCTGAAATACGCCACCGCGCTCCGTGCCGCGGGCTTCATGGTCTCGGCCATCCGCCCGCCGACGGTGCCCGTGCGCACCGGTCGCATCCGCATCTCGCTCCGCCGAGGTCTTTCTCCCGCCGTGCTTTCCTCCTTTGTCTCCGCCTTGAAGGGCGTCACCGCATGAAGATCGGCTGGATCGGCGGATGGGGCGTCTCGCTTGAGGAGATGAAGGCTATCGCTTTGGCCCACGCGCCTGAAGCCGAGCACCTGATCTACCCGCCGGTCGTCGGCGCGGCGGAGAACCTTGCCGGTTGTGACGCCGTCATCGCCTGGTCGCTCGGAGCGCACCTCGTGCTCGAGGCCGGCGCCCGTGGCGTGCAGTTCCCGGCCAAGGTCCTGCTCTTCGCCCCGTTCACGTCGTTCTGCTCCGAGCACGGCAAGTGCGGCAAGCATTCCGAGGCCAAGGTGAAGTGGCTGCGACGCTGGATCGATACCGACGCTCCGGCGGCCCTGGCCGATTTCCGGAAGCGTGCCAAACTGGCCCCGATGGTTGGCGACGCGTTGCCTTATGAGAAGGAATACCTCCAGGCCGGCTTGGACCTCCTCGCTCAGCCCGCAGGCATCTCGCTCATCACCTTCGGTCGCCAAGGGCTTAATCCCGGCTGGGAAGCCTATGTCGGCGACCAGGACACGCTCCTGAATCCCGAGGGCGTTTGCCAAGCCATCGTAGGCTGTCATATTGTAGAGGGACTCGGGCACGACCTGCGCGAGTTCCTCGCCCCCTGACCCCAAGCGTTTCGACGAACGAGCCGAGAGCTACGACGCGCATGCCGCGCCGCAGAAGCGCTTCGCCGAAGCGCTGGCCGCTTTCGCACCGTTCCGTCGCGGCGCCCGCGTCACCGAACTCGGCGCCGGCACGGGCTTCCTGACGTCCGCCTTGCTGGCGCAGGGCGTCAACGTCGACGCCACCGATGCGTCGCCGGCGATGGTGGAGCTGGGCCGTCAGTCCGTGCCCGCCGCGAACTGGTCGGTGCACAATGCCTTCGGGCCGATCGAGAAGGCCCATGCGCTTGCTTCGACCGGCCTCCTGCATTGGGCCGCCGATCCGGCCGCCGTGCTGCGCCACTGGCGGGCCGCGTTGCCGGAAGGCGGTCGGCTGCTGCTCGGCGTCCCGTGCGACCCTTGCCTGAACGAACTCCGCGATCTCGTCGGCGAAGGCCCCGTGCGCTGGCGCGACGAAGCCCAATGGCTCGCCTTGCTCAAAGGCGCGAAGTTCGAGGTCCATGCGCACGGCGTGCTCGAGTCCGAAGAGCTCTACCCGAGCGCCTTGGATTTCCTCCGCCACTTGCATCGCAGCGGCGTGACCGGCGATCCCCGTTTCTCGCCCGCCGAGCTCAAGTCGCTCCTCCGTGACTACGATCGCCTCAACGCCCGCCCTGACGGCGTCGTCGCCACGTGGGCCTGGTTGTTGGTGGATGCGACCGCACGCTGAGGCGTGCGGTGGGGGTCTGCTGGCAGGGTGAACTGCAGCGACAGCATCTCGTCCATCTGCATCGGGCAGGGACAGCACCGCGTGCTGTCCTAGGTGCATCGGATAGGGCCAACCATCCTTAGTTGGCCGCGGCCGAGCAGGGATGCTCGGCCCTACCCAAGGCAGAGGCATGAACGCAATCGGAGATCGGGAACCGGAATGGATACTGCGGGCCGCCGCAGGGCGGCCGAGGGTAGGGGCGTAGCTTCGCTGCGCGCTCCGCTAAGGAGTGCACGATAAATCGTGCCCCTGCCATGGTTCGCCCTGCGGCGAACAATGCCCCTCAGCTATTCGTCCGGTCTCCGGTTTCCCTTTGAGTTTATATTCCTCAACAAAAAGGCCGCCCGGGTGGGCGGCCTTGGAGGACAGCACTTGGTGCTGTCCCTACCTTGGTATGATCAGAACGCGCGACGGATGCTGATGGCGGCGGAGACGTCCTGTTCTTCGCCGATGGTCGAGGTATGGGCGGAGATGTTCAGGAGGGTGTTCTCGTTGAGCTTGCGATCGATATCGAAGCCGAAGCGCACGTAGTCCTTGCGCGGCGCGGTGCCCGGGAGGCTGAAGGCGACGCCGCCGGTGACGTCCTGGCCGGAAAGGGTCGGTCCGGCGCCATCGAAGCGGTGGATGGCTTCGACGGTGAGGAGGAGCTTCGTCTGGGCGTCGAGGTCCTTGGCGGCGGTGACGCCGGCGCGGGCTTCGATCGAGTTATGGGTCTGCTCGTCGAACGAAGCCGGGAAGCCGCCACCGGTCTCGGTGTAGGCGCCGACGACGGTCTGCGTCACGGTGTAGGAGGCGTAGGGGGCGAAGCCGAAGCCGCCGAAGGTGGCGAGCGACGGAGCGTCGACGCGCAGGCGGGCCGAGCGGGTGATCAGGTCGGCGACGCCGTAGGAGAAGTCGCTCGAGCCGCCGCTGGTGTAGCCGCGGATGATCTTGGATTCCCAGGAGCCGACCATGCCGAGCAGGGAGACGACCCACTGCGAGCCGCCCGGGCGGTAATCGAACTCGGCGAGAGCGTAGTCGCCCTTCGTGGCGGAGGAGCCGCTGAAGGCGAGGTCGGCGTTCTGTTCGCCGTGGCCGAGCGCGAAGCCGAAGAGGCCGTTCTGGCCGGCGTTCCAATTCAGGCCGGCTTCGCCGGTAGTGGTGTGGACGTCGCGGGTGCGCGAGGACGAGCCGAAGTCGCCGGTCGCCCAGGCCTGATTGTCCTTGCCCATGCGGTCATAGGAGAGCATCGGACGATGGTGAGCGCCTTCGAGGGGAAGGTTGCTCAGCGTCACGCCCGTGGCGTAGGTCTGGTTCGCGCCGCTGATCGAAGACATCCAGGCCGGGACATCGGTGACGCCGGAGAACGCAGGGCCGAAGTAGATCAATTTCATACTATCGCCGTAGCCGGTAAAGTCATGAGGCATCCCCATCATCATGAATCCGTACGTACTTAGGTTGCCACCAGGAGCAGTGACGCGCATGTCTAACCACCCTGGGAAAGTGCCGCCACCTTGGGCTACAAGATCTGAAGCCATCGTTTCTCCGTTATGAAATCTTCCGAAGATAAAATATCTAAGGTCACTTATGTTGTATGTTTTGTTCAGCGCGCTGAGCGAATTCCCTGACACCGTCATGATGAAGGAGGTGACGTGCGAGTCAGGCATGTTCCAGAAGTTGGTTCCGGCAAGGCTTACGCCGGTCATGTCCAGTCCCACGACAACCCGTGCGGTGGAAACATTGCCGTAACTTGCGCCGCTCCACTCGATGCGGTAATCCGTCGCGTCGAGCTGGGTGGCAGCCGCGGCGGCGGCGAGGAGTAACGAGGTCTTGAGCAGTTTCATGAGTGGGGGTGGAGTGCGTTGGGGTTGGCCGCTTGCAACCTAATTGGTCGTTTTTGACGATTAATCGGCATGTTGATGATATGTCGGAGGGGCGGAGGCTTTTTCGGGTCACAGGTCTCGGCCATCGGGTGTCTGGTTCAGGTGTTCAGGTTCGGGTGCAGGTTCCTGAGCCTGAACCCGTACCTGAACCTGTAGCTGAGACCTGGGACCCGAAAATGTCTCTCACTCAAAACTAAACTCGCCGTCGGTCGACTCGGGCGGAGGGGAGTCGCCGGCGAGGATCGTGCGGACGAAGAGGTCGCGGTGCTCGGCGCAAGGACCGTGGGCGCGCAGCGCTTCGACGTGCTCGGGCGTGCCGTAGCCTTTATGCGTGGCGAAACCATATTGCGGGTAGCGCGCGTCCATCTCGACGAGCATCCGGTCGCGTTCGACCTTGGCCACGATCGAGGCGAGGGCGATGGCGAGGCTCTTGCCGTCGCCGCCTTTGACCGATTCGTGCGCCCAGGCGAAAGGACGCAAGGGTAGCCCGTCGACGAGCACGAGGAAGGTGCGGGCGTCGCTCCGGCCGAAGAGTTCGCCTTCCGTGCCCGCGGCGGCGAAGAGAGGGGCCATGTGTCCGACGGCCAGTTTGGCGATGCAGCGGGCCATCGCGAGGCGCGTGGCGCCGAGGATGTTGTGCGCCGAGATCTCCATCACCGAACCGGCGGCCCAGGCGGTCTTGAGCTTCCCTTCGGACTCCATCTTCGCGATGACCTCGCGGAGCTCGGCGCGCTTCTCAGGCGTGAGTTTCTTGGAGTCGTTCGCCCCGGAGAGTTTCCGCAGCCAGGCGGGTTCGCCGTAGAAGCCGGCGTCGAGCAGCACCGCGGCGGCGACCACCGGGCCGCAGAGCGAACCGCGCCCGGCCTCATCCACGCCCGCGATGCCCGGACGGTCGGCGCCTTTCTTGCGGTCGAATGACGCCAGCGAGGCCACGGCTTACTCCGCTTTCTTGCGGCGGACGAACGGTTTGGATTCCGGCGGCTCGAGCCCACGGACCTCGTAGGCGGTCTTGAAGTGCAGCTTGGCGAAATTGACGAGGATCGCCGGGCCGAGACGGCCGACAAGTTCGATGCCGGCGTTCTTGGCCTCGGAGCCGGAGCCCTTGGGCAGTTCGACGCCGCCGTCCTGCGACAGGCGGTCGAGTTCACGGACGAAGGCCGCGCGGGCGACGATGGAGGCGGCCGCGACGACGGGGTCGGATTCGGCCTTGGTGCGCATGCGCAGGTCGAAGTCGACGCCTTTGCGGGCGAGTTCCTTCTGCACGAGGGGCTCTTCGGAGAACTGGTCGAGCAGGCCCCACTTCGGGCGGCGCTGGTGTTGCAGTTCGAAGTCCTTGAGGGCTTCTTCGCACGACGTCGCGTGCATCCAGCCCAGCAGGCGGTTGAGGTTTTTGCCGAAGCGCGAGTGGAGCTCGTTGTACTTCGCCATGCGCATGAAGGTCGTCTTCACGGCCACGCCCGGGGTGGAGCGGATCACGCGGTCGAGCTCGGCGATCTTCGTGTCGGTGAGTTTCTTCGAGTCCTTGATGCCTAGTTCGATCCATTCGCGGGTCATCTCGCCCGTCGCGATGACGCAGGCCGAGACCACCGGGCCGAACAGGTCGCCTTTGCCGGATTCGTCGAGGCCGGCGTGCTCTTCGAACCACTCCGGGTTGTTCTCGGCCTCGTAGCCGAGGATGGCCTTGCCCGTGACGTCGGGTTCGAGGGTGAACTTCACGAAATCCTCGGTGCCCTTGCCGGAGATGACGCATTTGCCGGACTTATAATGGACGATATTCAGGTTCTCGCCCTTGAAGGCGAAAGCCGAGTGGTCGACGGGAAAGGAGACCCAGCCCTTGGCGACGAGGATGGAGCGGAGCTTCGCGGCCTGGGCCGCGTCGAGCTTCAGCGTGTGCATCGCCACCTTCTTCGGCTCGTCTTCGGAGTCCTGCTTTGCCTTTCGTGCCATGAGTCCCAAGGTCTACCCGAGTTGGCCTCCGAATCCAGCCCCATCCATGCCTGCCGCGAAACCCGCCCGTAATGCCAGCATCCCCGCGATGCGCCGGGCCCTTTTGGCCTGGTTCGGGCGTAACCGCCGCCCGATGCCGTGGCGGGGGGAGGTCTCGGCTTACCGGACGGTGGTCTCGGAGCTGATGTGCCAGCAGACCCAGATCGCCACCGCGATCCCCTACTTCGAGAAGTGGACCGCCAAGTGGCCGGACTTCAAGGATCTCGCCAAGGCGGAAGAGGCCGAGGTCCTCGCCCTCTGGGCCGGGCTCGGGTATTATTCGCGCGCGCGTAATCTCCTCAACCTCGCCAAGCAGGTCGCCGTGCTGAAGCAGCCGCCGCGGACCGCGGCCGAGTGGCGCGAGTTCAAGGGCGTCGGGCCGTATACCGCGGCGGCCATCGCCAGCATCGCCTTCGCTGAGCCTGTCGCGGTCGTCGACGGCAACGTCGTGCGCGTGCTCGCCCGCCTCGACGGCGTCCGGGCGAAGCTGCGAGACGCATCATCCGCCGCGAAGCTGTTCGCGCCGCGGGCCGACGAGCTCGTCGACCCGAAGCGCCCCGGTGATTTCAACCAAGCCATGATGGAGCTCGGCGCCACCGTGTGCCGCAAAGGCATGCCTGACTGCGCGAACTGTCCCTTGGCGGAATGGTGCGACGCCAAGCAGGCCGGTGACGCCCAGGCGTTGCCGCGCTTCGTCGCCAAGGAGCGCAAGGAAGCCGTCGTCGAACGCGCGCTCGTCGCCCACGAAGGCAGGATCCTCCTGCGTCGAAATCCTCCTGGCGCCAAGCGCCTCGCCGGCATGGCCGAGATTCCCGTTCTTTCCTCTCTCGACGTCGAGCCGGCCGGCGAGCCTGCCCTTGTGCGTCGCCGGACCATCGGCACCGTGACCTATGAGGAGAAGCTTCACGCGATCGAGCCCAAGGCGGCCGAAGTCCGTCGCTGGGCGAAGGATGGCGAGCTCGAATGGGTCGAGGCCGAGGCGTTGGATGGGGCCGCGTTGAGCGGGCCGCATCGCCGCTGGCTTGGCGAGTGGCTCAGTCGAGCCGGTCGGACAACGCTCGGCAGACGGCCTTGAGGACCGCCACGCGGGCGTAGCGCTTGTCGTCGCCGGAGACCACGACCCAAGGGGCGTGCGGCGTATCCGTGCGGGCGATCATGTCCTCCGCCGCGCGCAGGTTGTCGTCCCACTTCTTCCGATTGCGGTAGTCCTCCTGCGTCATCTTATGCCGCTTGTGGGGCGAAAGCTCGCGGGCGCGGAAGCGGCGCAGCTGTTCTTCCTTCGAGATGTTGATCCAGAGCTTCAGCACCACCATGCCGGCCTCGGCGAGGCGGGCCTCGAAGTCGTTGATCTCCGCGTAGGCGCGGGCCCACTCGGCGTCCTTGGCGAAATGCTCGACGCGTTCGACCATCACGCGGCCGAACCAGGAACGGTCGAAGACCGCGAGGCGCCCGGGGGCGGGCACCTTGTTCCAGAAGCGCCAGAGGTAGTGGCGGGCCTTCTCCTCGGGCGTCGGGGCCGGCGTCGGGAAGACCTGGTAGTGGGCCGCGTCGAGCATGCCGCAGAGACGGCGGATCGCGCCACCCTTGCCGGCGGCGTCGGGGCCTTCGAGCACCACGACCGTGGCGACGCCCTTCTGCGCGGCGAGGCGGGTCAGGCGGCCGAGGCGGGCCTGAAGCTTGGCCATCTGCTGGCCGTAGCCCTTCTTGTCCAAGGTCGGATGAGCCGTCGCGCTTTCCAGGAGTCCGCGCGGACGGCCGCTCGGCTTCTTCGCCGCGACCGCCGGGCGACGGCGCGAGGCCTGGCCGAGCTGCGCGGCGATCACCAGGCCGGCGTGCAGGTCACGATGCTTCGTCTCGCCGCCTTGGATCACTTTCCACGGCAGGTTCTTGCCGCTGCCTTGGGCGCGCAGGGTGCGGGCGAGGTTATGGGCGGACCTCTTCGTCAGCAGCAGGTCTTCTTCCGTGACCACCCAGCCTTCGGCGTCGGTGTCTTCGGCTTCGCGGAGACGGCGGCGGAGCAGTTTTTCCGGCGATTCGATCCAGACCTTCACGACCGACGTCCCGTCCGAGGCGAGGAGTTCTTCGAACGTGCGGAGGGATTTCAGACGGAGACGCAGGGCGTCGTCGGGAAGCTCGTCGTTCGCCGCCTGGACGGCCGTGCGGGTGAGCCAGTCGCCGACCACGATCGTGATGCGGCCCTTGGCAGGCATGTCCTGCCAGTAAGGCCAGAGGAAGGGGTGTTTCGGATGGGCGTGGGAGGTCGGCGCGCAGATGCGGACCGAGCGCGAGTCGAACCACTCAGTGAGCTGGTTGGCGAGTTCCGAGGCGGCGAGGCGGTCGTTGCCGCCGATGACGATCACCGCGCTCTGCTGCTTCGTCACCAGGCGGCGCTGGGCGGCCAGGAGGCGGAGGTGGAGGGCGGAGCGGGATCGCTCAAGTGCGCTGCGGGTGGCCATCGACGTCACTATGCAGGACGCCTCCGCGGATGGGAAGCGCGATTGAGTGACAGAACGGTGACGGCTTAGCCCGGTTGCTCAGCGGTTCGGCTCCTCGTCTTCTTCGTCGGCCGGGGGGAGCTCGCCTTTCAGCAGGGCGTCGAGGGTCTTCTGCAGGAGCGTCTTCATGCGTCCGGCCTCGGCCTTGTCGACCGCCTTGATCTGCAGGCGGATGGCCTCTTCCTTGCGGCCCTGGAGCCAGCGCAGGCGGGCGAGCGTATCGAGCTTGTCGGACTCTTCTTCCTTCGTGAGCTTCACGGACTGCACCGCGCATTTCTCCGCCAGCGCCAGGTTGCGCTGCTTCTCGAAGGCCTTGAGGGTGAGGAGGCGCCAGGCGATCTCGTTCAGCGCTTCGGCGTCGTCGAAATCCTCGTCGGCCAGGCGCTGCAGCTGGGCGTAGAATTTGCTCGGATCACCGCGCCCCAGGCCGATCTGCGCCTCGATGGTCTCGCGAAGTTCCTTGCCCTCCTGCGGGGGCAGCACGCCGGCGGCGGCGGGCAGGGCTTTTTCGGCGGCGTCCCAGTCGCGCCGTCCCATCGCTTCGGCCAGCGCGTCGAGCTTCGCCTGGGCGGCGGCCATCTCGGGGTCGTTCGGGGATTTCGCGGCGGGGGCGGCGGGCTTGCCTAGGCGGCGCTGCGGGACTTTTTCGGCGATGGGCGCGGCGGCCGCGAGGGGCGTGCCGGTCAGGATGTCGCCGATGATCTCCGGCGAGAGCTGCATCGGGTGGCCCATCCAGGCAATCTTGCCGTCGGCGACGACGAACGCGTGCGGAATGCCGTTCACTTCCGCGGCTTCGAGCCAGTCCTTGATGAAGGCCTTGCCGCCGAGGGCGACGCGGTAAGACATCTTGTCGCCCTGGGCTTTCAGGAAATCCTTCGCGCGCTGCGCGGAGGCCGCGTCGCGTTCGCTTTCCCAGACATTGACGCCCGTGATGACGACGCCCTTCTTGCCCATCGTCTTATGCAGCTCGTTGAGGTGCGGGATCGCGGCGACGCACGGGCCGCACCAGCTCGCCCAGCATTCGAAGACGTAGACCTCGCCTTTCTTGAAATCCTTCACCGCCTCGCCTTGGAGCATCGTCTCCGGCCGCGTGGCGGGAGCGGGATCGCCGACCTTCAGGCCGGCGGCGGAAAGGGTGGCCGTGAGCAGCAGCAGGAGCAGGGCGCGCATGGGGATGAGTTTGGGTCGAGGATGATGGGAGGCAAGAGGGGTTGTCGGAAGGTGGCGGCGTATAGCGGTTGGCGGATGGCGGTTAGGGCGGCGTCATAAGCGCAAACGAGAGGGCTGAGTCGATGACTGAGTGGAGGGCTGAATCGAGGGCTGAATGGAGGATGCAAGCCCCGGGTGGCAGGTGGCGGGGTGGGAGCAGCGCTCAAGGGGAGACCGGAATGTATGCTGTGGGGGATGCGGTCCGCCGCAGGGCGGCCGAGGCTAGGGGCGTGGCTTCGCCGCGCCCTCCGCATGGGAGTGCACGATGAATCGTGCCCCTGCCATCATTCGCCCTGCGGCGAATAAGCGTCCCCAGCTAATCATCCGGTCTCCCTTCGAGTTTATGTCTTCAAACAAAAGACCCCGACAGGGTCGGGGTCTTGGCGGGCCGGTGTGATTTCGCTCAGGCCTTGGCGGCGTTGAACTTGGCTTTGATGGCTTCGACCACGGCCGGGTCGGCCAGGGTCGTCACGTTGCCGAGCTCGCGTCCTTCCGAGATGTCGCGGAGGAGGCGGCGCATGATCTTGCCCGAGCGGGTCTTCGGGAGGTCAGGCACGAACACGATGCGTTCCGGGCGGGCGAACTTGCCGATCTTGGCGTCGACCATGCCGTTGAGCTTCTTGGCGAGGTCGGCTTCGTTGATCGTCTTGGCGGCGGCTGACTTCAGGATTACGAAGGCCATGAGGCCCTGGCCCTTGAGCTCGTGCTTCACGCCGATGACCGCGGACTCGGCGACCGCCGCGTCCTCGATGAAGATCGCTTCCAGTTCGGCCGTGCCGATGCGGTGGCCGGAGACGTTGACCACGTCGTCGACGCGGCCGGTGATCCAGAGGTAGCCGTCCTTGTCGCGGATCGCGCCGTCGCCGGGGAAGTAGTACTTGCCGCCCCAGCGGTTCCAATAGGTGTCCACGTAGCGCTGTTCGTCGCCGAAGATGCCCTGCGTGATGCCGGGCCAGGGCTTGCGGATGGCAAGGATGCCGTGGTCGGTCTCGTTGCCGTTCTCGTCGAGGACGGCGGCGTCGACGCCGAAGAAGGGCAGCGTGGCCGAGCCGGGCTTGGTCGGCGTGCAACCCGGGATCGGGGTGATCATGTGGCCGCCGGTCTCGGTCTGCCACCAGGTGTCGACGATCGGGCAGCGCTCGGCGCCGATGTTGCGGTGGTACCAGAGCCAGGCTTCGGGGTTGATCGGTTCGCCGACGGAGCCGAGCAGGCGCAGCGAGGAGAGGTCGTGCTTCTTCACCCACTCGTCGCCCCACTTCATGAAGGCGCGGATCGCGGTCGGCGCGGTGTAGAAGACCGAGACCTTGTGGTCCTGGATGATCTTCCAGAAGCGGCCGAAGTCGGGCGCGTCGGGCGCGCCTTCGTACATCAGCACCGAGGAGCCGTTGAGCAACGGACCGTAGACCACGTAGGTGTGGCCGGTGACCCAGCCCACGTCGGCCGTGCACCAGAAGAGGTCGTCGCCACGGAGGTCGAAGACGTACTTGTTGGTCGAGTAGGCGTGGACCATGTAGCCGCCCACGCTGTGCATGATGCCCTTGGGCTTGCCGGTGGAGCCGGAAGTGTAGAGCAGGAAGAGCATCTCGTTGGCCTCCTGCTGGACCGCTTCGCACTGGTCGGAGACCTTCGCGGCGGCTTCGTGGTACCAGATGTCGCGGCCGGCCTGCATGGCGCAGCCCGCGTCGGGCTTGCCCGGGTGGCGCTGGAGCACGAGCACGTGGGCGCAGGTGGCGCAGTCCTTCACGCCTTCGTCGACCGTCTGCTTGAGCGGGAGGAATTTTCCGCGGCGGTAGCCGCCGTCCATCGTGATGACCGCCTTCGACTTCGCGTCGTTGACGCGGTCGCGGATGGATTCGGCCGAGAAGCCGCCGAAGACGACCGAATGGACGATGCCGAGGCGGGCGCAGGCCAGGACGGCCATCGCGAGCTCAGGAACCATCGGCATGTAGATCGCGACGGTATCGCCGCGCTTGAGGCCCATGCCCTTGAGCACGTTGGCGAAGCGGCTGACTTCGGAGAGCAGCTGGCGGTAGGTGATGCGGCGGACCTCGACGGCCTTGCCGTCGGCGGTGGGCTCGCCTTCGTAGACGATTGCGACCTTGTCGCCGAGGCCCTTGGCCACCTGCGCATCGAGGCAGTTGTAGGCGACGTTGGTCTTACCATCCACGAACCAGCGGAAGAACGGCTTCTTGGATTCGTCGACGACCTTGGTCCACGGCTGGAACCAAGCGAGCTCCTTGGCTTCGTCGGCCCAGAAGCCGTCCGGATCCTGGATGGAGCGCTTGTAGAGGGCGTCGTAGCCGTCCATGCCCTTGACGCGGGCCTTGGCGACGAATGCGGCGCTGGGCGGGAAGACCTGCTCGTTGGAGCCGAAGCCTTCGGCGCTGGCCTTCTTGACGTCGTCGATCTCTTCGTTGGCGTCGGAGTTCTGAGGGGTGGTGGCCATGGCGGTTTTGCGTTTGGAGCGAAGGATGAGATAGATGGAAAAAGCGACGAGGATGGCGAGGCTCAGGACGAGCCAAGGGGTGTCGGTGATATCAGGGTCGATCTCAGCGAGGGGCAAGAAAGGGGCCATGGGGTAGATGGGGAGGGAATATGAACCCAGCGGGTCGCCGAAGGGCAACCAAAACGCGGGGGATGTGAGCAGTTTGACCCCTCCGGCGGGGGTTTGTTGCCTAAAGTTCGGCCAGCAGTTCGCCGAAGCCGTCGACCACGCGGACCCCGAGGCCCTCGAGCCGATCGCGGTGCTGATGGCCGTGGGCGGCCAGCACGCAGTCGACGCCCATCGCGGCGGCGGCCTCGGCGTCATGCGCCGTGTCGCCGATGTAGATCACGTCCTCCGGGCGATGGGCCAGGTCGGACAGGTGGAGGCGGGCGCGCTCCTCCTTGCTGCCGGCATGGATGTCATGGCCCCCGCAGGTCTTGATGAAGCGGCGGTCGAGCTCGTAGTGCGCGAGGGTCGTCGTGAGCAGGCTGCGCTCGTAGGCCGAGAGCACCGAGTGCGTCAGCCCGGCCGCGGCGAGTCCGTCGAGCAGCGCCTCGGCGTGCGGGTGCAGGCGGCACTCCGTCTTGCGTTCTTCGTAGGCCGCCATGAAGCGGACCGACATCGCGCGGAACGAGGCCTCGTCGGGCGTGAAGCCGATCGCCTGGTAGACCTTGATCACCGGGAACTGGAAGATCTGGCGATAACGCACCGGATCGACGAGCGGATGGCCGTCTTCCTTCAGCAGGCGGTTCAGGGATTCGCAGCACAACCAGGTGTCGTCGAGCAACGTGCCGTTCCAATCCCAGACGGCGTGCCGGTAGTCTCGGAGCTTCTTACGCATGGGCGGGCACGAGCGAGAAGGCCTCGATGGCTACGCCTTGGCAACAGTGGGCCAGATCGGGCGCGCGGCCGCCGACGTCGAAGCCGTCCCAGGTCAGCGGCAGGGCGCTCCACGACGTGGCCGTCGCCTGGCTCAGCTCATAGGGCGTATGGTGGACCTGGCCGCGTGCCAGGCGTCCGGACTTCACCGAGAAGAAGCTGTAGCGTTCGGCCAGATGGAACTCCAGCGAGCCGGGGCTCGTGGCCTGCGGCGACGATGTGGCCGACCAGGCGAAGCGCGCGGTCTCGGTCGCACCGCTCCGGCGGCAGGATTGCGCGAGCCCTGGGCCGAAGGACATCGTTGCGTGTTCGTAGGGGAGCCCGAAGAGGGCGCGGGCGATCGTCACGGCCGGCGCGCGGTCGCAATCGAGGGAGAAGAACCATACGCCGGGTTCGCCGGCGGCGTCGCGTACGTAGGTGCGGACGTTGAGCTCGTTGAAATAAGAAAGCCAGGGCAGGGCGGGGAGGAAGGCCGGGCGTACCGCGTTCATGCGGAAGCCGACGACCCCGAGGTAGGCCTTGCCCTCGAACGTATCGACCGTGAGCCCGGCCGGGAGCCGGGCCTGGATCGCGGCGGCGGAGTATTCCCAATGCAGGAAGAGCAGGTCGTCCCAGCGCTGGCGCATGACCGCGCGTCGCGTCGGGCGGACGCGGGCGCTCAGCAGTCTCTGGGTGGCATCGCTCACGGCGTCATCCTCTCCGGCGTCGGACGGCGGTCAAGCGACGGGGCTTATTTTCCTGCCGAGAACGGCGGCTGCGAGAGGTCCAGCTGGTAGAGCACCTGATTATAATCCCAGCGCGGCGTCGGCTGCTTGTTGCCCGAGAACGTCGTCGTGTAGGTGCCTTCGAAATGGATCACCGGCGAGTCGGCGCGGAAGAACTCCGGGTGCAGCACCGGATTGTAGAAGGTGTAGTCGTCGTGCGAGAGCACCTTGCGCGCATTGACCCACGGCCCGAAAGGCTCGGTCGCCTCGGCCAGCCAGACTTCGCCGAGGAACGAGGGCTTGCCGGCCTTCTGCGTGAAGATCGCGAGCCACTTGCGGCTCCAAGGATGCCAGGCGATATGGCCGCCGTGGACGAAGATGTTCTCGCCGGCGGGAGTCGCCGCGGTGGAGGCGGGGCGGAGCGGCTTCCAGGTCTCGGGATTCTTCCAGCCTTCGTAGGTCGCCGGTGTCCGGAGCGACGGGAAAGGGTTGCAGAAGAGGATCCACTTGCGGCCTGCCTGATCCGACCAAGGTACCGCGTGGCCGTCGGGCACCGGCGGCGCCTTGGGGTTCGCCGCGTCTTCGGTCCAGACCGTGTCCAGCGGGTGGAAAAGTTCTTCGTGCGGATCCCATTCCACGAGATCCCAGCGGTAGGCATGCATCTCGCCTTTCACCTTCACCGCGGAAGCGACCAGGTGAGGCGCGCCTTTCGCGTCCGGCAGCGTGGCCGCGCCCCAGACCCAGGTCGGCCCTTCGCCCGGGATGGCCGCGACGCCGCGGGGTCGGGTCTCGCCTTGCGCGGTCTTGCGTTCGGCCACGTAGGCGTAGGGCGGTCGTAGCGGCGGTTTGGCCGGCGGAGCGAATTTCTCGGTCGAAGCCGACGAGACGTTGAAGATGCCGAGCGGGTAGTGCGGGAGGTTCGTGTCGCCCCAGAACCAGAGCAGCTTCCCGCCGAGTTCCGCCGTCACGACGCTGTCGGAGCCCAGCACGCCGCTTTCTTTCCAGTCGGGCAGTTCGCCGAGCTTCTGCGATTCCGCGAAGAGCCCCGCTCCCGTGAGGCGTCCTAGCCGTCGGGCCAGGATCGTGCGCTCGACGATGACCTTGAGCGTCTTGCCGGGGGTCGGCGTCAGCCGGACGCCATGGTAGCCGAAGCCGTCGGCCTTCACGCCGTAGCCATGGCCGATGACCGTGAACCAAGTCTCACGGCCCATCAGCTCAGGCAGGTCGCAGGCGATCAGCCCCGCGTTGTCGGAGACCAGGCGGACGCCGTGGACGGTGCGCAGCTCGACGCCGGGCACCGGCCATGCGTCGCCCTGCTCGACGATCTCGATGCGGCAAGGTTGGCCGGCGAAGGCGCTCGCCATGACCGACAGCATGCCGAGGAGCCAAGGGGTGAGCCGCATGGGCGCAGTGTCCGTCTTATCCTCCGTGTTTCAAGCCTGCGGAGGGCTTTTCGCTTGGAGCGGGGGCCGTCCGGGCTTACCTCTGGGGCATGCTTCCGGAAGCGCGTCAGAAAGAGCTCAAGGCCTTCGCCGAGAAACTCGCGGACATCGCCCGCCGGGTCCTGGTCGCCGCGCATGCGCGCGTCGAGACCGAGGTCGAATTCAAGTCCGACGGCACGCCCGTGACGGTCGCCGACAAGGAGGCCGAGCGGCAGATGCGCGCGGCCATCAAGCAGGCTTATCCCGACCACGGCATCCTCGGCGAGGAGTTCGGCCCCGAGAACGTCGACGCCGAGTATTGCTGGGTGCTCGATCCCATCGACGGCACCAAGTCGTTCCTTTCGCGCGTCCCGCTTTACGTCACGCTCATCGGGCTGCGCTACGAAGGTAAGCCCGCGCTCGGCCTCATCGACCAGCCGATCCTCGGGGAGCGCATCATCGGCGACAACCGCACCTGCGAGTTCAACGGCCGCCCCGTGCGCGTCGAAGAGGTCGCCTTGAAGGACGCCGTCGTCGTCTCCACCGACCTCGACAACGTCCGCCGCCTGCATCGCGGTGCCCGCTGGAACCGCCTCGCCGACAGCGTCGCGCACGTGCGCACGTGGGGCGACGGCTACGGCCACCTCCTCGTGGCGGCCGGGCGCGCGCACGTCGTCGCCGACCCGATCATGAATCCTTGGGACCTCGTCCCCGTGCTCCCCGTTCTGCGCGGCGCCGGCGCCGTCGTGACGTCCTGGGACGGCGGCGATCCCGTCAAGGCCGGCAACATCATCGCCGCGGCGCCGAAGCTGCACGCGGAAGTGATGCGCACCTTGGCCGACTGACCTCGGTCAGAGGCGGATCTTCAGCGAACGGCCGTGGGCGTCGAGACGCTCCATGCGGGCGAACGCGTCGACCACGCCGGCCGCCTTCTTGAGCGAGGCCGGATCGTACTGCACCAGGCTCGTGCGGCGGAGGAAGTCGGCGACGCGCAGGCCGCTGAAGAAGCGGCCCGTGCCGCCGGTGGGGAGCGTGTGGCTGGGGCCGGCGGTGAAGTCGCCGAGCACCGTGGGCGTGTGGCTGCCGATCAGGATCGCGCCGGCCGTCGTGATCTGGGCGGAGAGCTTCTTGAGCTTCGCCTTCGCGACCATCAGCTCGAGGTGTTCCGGCGCGACGAGATTGGCGGCTTCGGCGGCGTCTTCGATCTTCGGGACGAGGATCACGCACACCTTGGCGTCGAGCGCCTTGCGGATCTTCTCGCCGTGGGTGAGGGCGGCGGACTGCGAGCGGGCGGCGGCGAGGCACTTGTCGGCGAAGGCTTCGGTCTCCGTCACCAGGTAGAGCTTCTCCTTGCCGCTGCCGTGTTCGGCCTGGGCGCAGAGGTCGGCCGCGACCCAATCCGGCTTGGCCGTGCGGTCGGCGATGATCATCACTTCGCTGGGGCCGGGGAGGAGGTCGACGCCGACGAGGCCGAAGACTTGGCGCTTCGCTTCGGTGACGAACGCGTTGCCCGGGCCGAAGACCTTGTCGACCGGCGTGACCGTGCTCGTGCCGAGGGCCATCGCCGCGACGGCCTGGACGCCGCCGATCGCGTAGACCTCGCGGACGCCGCAGAGGTAGAGCGCGGCGAGGAGGTCAGGAGTGAGTTTTCCGTCCGGGCCGGGCGGCGTGCAGGCGCAGAGCTCGGGGACGCCGGCGACCTTGGCGGGCAGGGCGGTCATCAGGACCGTCGAGACGAGCGGGACCTGGCCGCCGGGGATGTAGAGGCCGCAGCGACGGATCGCATGGTGGCGTTCGCCGATCGTGGCGCCGTGGGGGTTCTTCGCCGTCCAGCCTTTCGGCAGCGTGCGGGCGTGGAAGGCCGTGACGCACTTCGCGGCCTCGTCGAAGGATTTCTTCTTCGCCGGGTCGAGGTTGGCGGCGGCCTTCTCGAGTTCCTTGAGCGGCACGCGGATCTGGCGGACCGTGAGCTTCGCATGGTCGAACTTCGCCGTGTAATCGAGCACCGCGATGTCGCCGCGGGCCTTCACGTCGGCGATGATGGCGGCGACCGCGGCGCGCACGTCGGGGGCGGCTTCGCCCGAGCCGACGAAGGCGCGAAGCTGGCTGCGGAAGTCCTTGTCGCTGGTGCGGAGGAGGGTCATGGGCTCAGAAAGAGGGGAAATCGAAGAGGCCGTTCGGCAGGGCAGGGTTGACCTCGATGTGGTCGTAGGTGACTTCGCCGGATTTCTGGCCGTCGACCGTGATCGTTTCCTTGGCCGGGAAGGCGATTCCGTCGGCCTTGGTCAGCGCTTCCACCTTCTGGCGCTGAAGTTCGCCTTTCGGGGTCGGCTGGTCTGACGCCACGAGCGCGAAGGACTCGGCGTCGAAGTGGCGCGTGATGCGGAAGCCGCTGGCGTAGACGTATTCGACCGCGTGGGTCTTGCGTCCGTCCACTTCCGAAAGGCCTTTGTAGGTCGCCGTGCCGACGGCGGCGTCCGGGATGGCGAAGAAGGCCAGGTCGTCGCGGGACATGTCCTGCAGCTTCTTGAATTCCTCGTAGGGGACGGAGCGGATCTCGCGGGCGGCGAGGGCGTCGAGCTTGCGGGTGGTCCAGCCTTCGAGGCGTCCGCTGCAGACCGCGGTCTCGAAGTGGCGGTTTCGTTCGACGGTGCGCTGCAGGCGGTAGCCGGGAGCGGCAAGCGAGAGGGTCGTCACGTTGATCTCCGCGCCCTTCTGGTCGTAGGCGACGAAATCCATCCGGAGCGTCTTCACCTTGTCCAAGGCCGCGACGTCGGAGGTGAGGGCCGCGCGCGCCTTGGCCACGACGGTCTCGAGGGTCAGCGCCTTGTCTTCGGCCGCGAGCACGGACGGTCCCGCGAGCAGAAGCATCGCGAACAGCACGGTGAACGGGCGGAACAGGGCCATGGAAAGCCGATGTTGGGCGGGGGTCCTTGCTTGGCAAGCATCGGAAGGGTGGCCGTGCCGCTTCCGCCGGGACTTACCGTTCGCCGGTCGCCTTCAGCAGGCCCGCGACGTCGCAGCGGCCTTCGTACAGCGCCTTGCCGACGATGGCGCCGACGAGGTTCGGGTAAGCCTTGGACATCTCGGCGAGGCGCGCGACGTCTTCCGTGCCGGAGACGCCGCCGGAAGCGATGACGCCGCAGGGGCAGACCTTGAGGACCACTTCGAGGGATTTCCAATTCGGACCCGTGAGCATGCCATCGGTAGCGATGTCAGTGTAGATCACCGTCGAGACGCCGAGCTCGCCGGCTTCCTTGGCGAAGTCGGTGGCTTTGAGGGCCGTGACGGCCGTCCAGCCTTTGACGGCGACGAGGCCGTCCTTGGCGTCGATGCCTACGGCGAGGCGCGGTCCGTGGGCCTTGGCCATCTCGCGGAGGAAAGCCGGATCGGTCGCGGCGCGCGTGCCGATGACGACGCGGCTGGCGCCGGCGGCGTAGGCGGCTTCGGCGGTCGCGCGATCGCGCATGCCGCCGCCGAACTGGATCTTCGGGCCGAGCGCGGTGATGCGCTGCAGCGTCGGGAGGTTGAGCGGGGCGCCGCCGAAGGCTCCGTCGAGGTCGACGACATGGATCCAGGCCGCGCCGGCCTGGGCGAAGACGACGGCCGGTTCGACGGGGTCCTTGTAGTAGTCGGTGCGGGCGTCGTCGCGTCCCTGGCTGAGGCGGACGCAGCGGCCGCCGCGGATGTCGATGGCGGGGTAGGCGAGCATGGAGATCAGGAGGCTTTCTTCTTCGGCGCGAAGACCGTGACCGGCTGTTCGCCGCGGATGGCTTCGGCCGTGACCGTGAACTTCGAGCCGGCGACGGCCTCGGGCAACGAGTACATCGTGTCGAGCAGGACGCCTTCCAGGACGGAGCGGAGGCCGCGGGCGCCGGTGCCGAGGGCCAGGGCCTTGTCGGCGGCGGCCTCGAGGGCTTCGCGGCTGAACTCGAGCGACATGCCCGAGAGGGCGAAGAGCTTGCGGTACTGCTTCGTCGCGGCGTTGCGCGGCTCGGTCAGGATGCGGATCAGCGCCTCGCGGTCGAGGGGCTCGAGCACCGAGATGACCGGCAGGCGGCCGACGAACTCCGGGATCATGCCGAAGGAGAAGAGGTCTTCGGGCTGGAGGCCCGCGACGATCTGTTCGGCCGAGAGGGAGGGCTTGTCGTTCTGCGGAGGGACGAAGCCGAGGGACTTCGCGCCGCCGCGGCGGGCGATGATGCGGTCAAGGCCGGCGAAGGCGCCGCCGCAGATGAAGAGGATGTCGGACGTGTCGACGCGGATGCACTGCTGGTCCGGGTGCTTGCGGCCGCCGGCGGGCGGCACGTTGCAGACCGTGCCTTCGAGCAGCTTGAGCAGCGCCTGCTGCACGCCTTCGCCCGAGACGTCGCGCGTGATCGAGGCCGAGTCGGACTTGCGGCCGATCTTGTCGATCTCGTCGATGAAGACGATGCCGCGCTGGGCGCGTTCGACGTCCATGTCGGCGGATTGCAGGAGGCGAAGGATGACCGTCTCCACGTCGTCGCCGACGTAGCCGGCCTCCGTGAGCGTGGTGGCGTCGGCGATCGCGAACGGCACGTCGAGCATGCGCGCGAGCGAGCGGGCGAGCAGCGTCTTGCCGGTGCCCGTCGGGCCGATCAGCAGCACGTTGCTCTTGTCGAGCTCGACGTCGGCGAGGTCGCCGGCCTGGGCGGCGGTGGCCTTCGTCAGGCGGTCGTTGAGTCGCTTGTAGTGGTTGAAGACGGCGACCGAGAGGACCTTCTTCGCGTGGGCCTGGCCGATGACGTGGGCGTCGAGCTCGAGGCGCAGCTGCGTGGGCGGGATGAGCTTGATCGGCGCGAGCGGATGCTTGGCCGGGGCTTCCTGCATGGCGGGACCGCCGGCGGCGAGCGCGGCGGCCTTGCCGTCGCGCGACTTCTCGCGTTCGAGGAGGCGTCCGCAGGTGGAGACGCAGGCGTCGCAGATGCCCACGCCGCCCGGTCCGGCGATCAGTTTGCCGGCCTGCGCGGCGGGCTTGCCGCAGAAGGAGCAGCTCTCGGCGCGGTCCCCGGCCATGCGCTTAGGCGCGGCCCGCCTTGGGCGCGACGACGTGGTCGACGAGGCCGTAGGCCTTCGCCTGCTCGGCCGTCATATAGAAGTCGCGGTCGGAGTCGCGCTGCAGGTCCTCGGGCGTCTTGCCGCTGTGCTTGGCGAGGACGTGGTTGAGCGTGTCGCGCCAGCGGAGGATCTCCTTCGCGGCGATCGAGATGTCGGACGTCTGGCCGGTCGCGCCGCCGCTGGGCTGGTGGATCATCACGCGGCAGTTCGGGAGCGCGTGGCGCTTACCCTTGGTGCCGGCGGCGAGGAGCACCGTGGCCATGCTGGCCGAGAGGCCGATGCAGTAGGTGTTCACTTCGCACGTGAGGAAGTTCATCGTGTCGTAGATCGCCATGCCCGCGGTGATCGAGCCGCCGGGGGAGTTGATGTAGATCGAGATGTCCTTCTTCGGGTCCTCCATCTGGAGGAAGAGCAGCTGGGCGATGACCGCGTTGGCGACCTCGTCGTAGATCGGCGAGCCGATGAAGATGATGCGGTCCTTGAGGAGGCGGCTGTAGATGTCCCAGGCTCGCTCGCCACGGGCGTCGCGTTCGACGACGTTAGGAATGATGTAGGACATGGAGGTGCGGGAGGGACTGTGCCCGGACGGGGGGATTTCTCAACCTCAGGCTGCGATTCCGCCCGCGAGGACGGCGTCGAGGGCCTTGTTGAGGAGGGCGTCGCGGCGGATCTCGGCGAGGCGCTGGCGGTCCTTGACCAGCTTTTCGGGCTGGGTCTGGCTGGCCTGGGCGGCCTGCATGATGGCGGAGCCGAGCTCTTCGCGGGACACCTCGAGCTTCAGCTCTTCGGCGATACGGGAGAGGACGAACTGGGCGCGGACGCGGAGGGCGGCGGCCTTCTTGGCCTCGGCGAGGATGTCGTCGCGCTGGGTCTCGAGTTCCTCGGGCTTGGTGCCGTTGCGCAGGCGCATCTCGGCGTACTGGTAGAAGAGGCCCTGGGCGACGGAGAGGATGGCGGATTCCGGCAGGGGGAAGTCCTGTCCGGCGAGGAGGGCGTCGACGGCCTTTTCGCGGCGGGCGGTCTCGGCGGCCTGCTTCTTCGAGCCTTCGATGCCCTTGCGGAGCTGGTCGCGGAGGTCGGCTTCGTCCTTCACGCCGACGGACTTGCAGAACGTCTCGTCGACCTTCGGGAGTTCCTTGCGGCGGACTTCGCTCGCCGTGATGGCGTAGGAGACCTTCTTGCCGCGGAGGGCTTCGCGCTCATGCGTGGCGGGGAAGGTGAACTCGGCCTGGGCGGTGGCGCCGGCCTTGAGGCCGATCACGGCCTGGGCGATGGCGGGCACGGCGACGGCGGCGCCTTCGGCACCGGCTTCTTCCCAGGTGGATTCGGCGCTGCCGTAGGACTTCGCCTCGGCGTCGATCTCGGAGACCGGCTTGCCGTCGACGGTGCCGACGTAGCCGATGCGGACGTAGTCGCCCTTGGCGGCGGCGTCCTCGGTCTTCTCATAGCGGGCGCGCTGTTCGAGGATCTTCTTCAGGTGCTCTTCGATGTCGGCGTCGGTGACGGCGACGGTCTCGAGGGGGACCTTGACGGCCTTCCAGTCCGGGGTCTTGAAGTCGGGGACGACGTCGACTTCGTAGCGGAAGATCGCGTCGGCGCCGGAGCCGGCTTCGCGCTGGACGTCGGCGACGGTGTAGATCGTGAAGGACTTCTCCTGCTGGATGCGTTCGTAGCCCTGGGAAAGGAGGCGCTGGCTGACCTCATCCGCGATCTGCTTGGAGTACTTCTGGCGCACGACGGCTTCGGGGGCCTTGCCGGGGCGGAAGCCCGGGAGGGCGGCCTCGCGGGAGAAGCCTTTGACGACTTCCTTCTCGGCGGCGGCGACGGTCGCGGCGGGGACCGTCACGGTGACGGAGCGGCGGGTCGGGTTGGTTTCTTGGATTTTGATGTCCATGGTATGTATGAAAGGGAGGAAGGCCCCCGGTCGGCGGATGCCGCGGGGGGAAAGGCCGAGCAAATAGAACTACCCCCCACGGTCAACAGCGGAGGCAGGCCGTTTTCAGGCCTTTTCAGCCAGTCTTTTGCGCAGATGGGGCAGGACGCACCGGGGGACGAAGGCCGCGGCCTGGGAGAGCTTATGGCGGGCGATGTCCTTCACGAAGCTGGAGGAGGTCACGAACTGGTCCTGGCTGGGCATCAGGATGACCGTCTCGATCTCCGGGGCCATCAGGCGATTGGCGTGGGCCAGGTCGAATTCGAACTCGAAATCGCTGAATTTGCGGAGGCCGCGGATGATGGCGGCGGCCTTGCGCTTGCGGGCGAACTCGACCGTCAGGCCTTCGAGTTCGCGGACCTTGACGTTGCGGATGCCCTTGCAGGCCTGCCGGGCCATGCTGAGGCGTTCTTCGACGCTGAACCAAGGGTTCTTGCTGTCGCTGGGGGCCACGGCGACGATCACCTGGTCGAAGAGGCGGGAGGCGCGGCGGAGGACGTCCAGATGCCCCAGCGTGACCGGGTCGAAGGTGCCGGGGTAGACGGCGATGCGGTGGGTGCGGGACATCGTTTTCCTGTTGCGGCGTACTCTCGGTCGGGAACATCCTTTCGGCAAGCCCGCATGCGTTTTCTTAGGCACCTCCCCAACCTCCTGACGGCCGCCCGTCTGCCGGCCATCTTCCTGATCACCCTTTGGACCTACTGGGCCGGCCCTTGGGCCAGCGCGGCCTTGGCGCTCTTCATCCTGGCGGCCTTGACCGACATCTTCGACGGCTGGATCGCCCGCAAGCTGGACGCCGTGACCGATTTCGGCCGTCTCATGGACGCCTTGGTCGACAAGATCTTCATCCTCGGCCTGCTCGTCGGCCTCGCCGCCATCGACTGCCTGCCGGTCACGCGCTGGGGCGACGGCGGCCAGCCGCTTCCCGTGAACGGCGAAATGGTGCTCTACACCTCCTTCGGCGTGATGCTCATCATCATCCGCGAATTCCTGATCACCGGCCTGCGTCTCGTGGCCGCCGCTTCGGGCCAGGTCCTCGAGGCCGAGGGTCTCGGCAAGATCAAGACCTTCCTGCAGATCCTCGCGATCGGCCATCTCATCGGCCTGCGCGCCTATGAGACGCATTGGCATCTTTCGGCCGAATGGCACCAGCACTGGGAGGTCATCATCATGTCGCTCTTCTGGCTTTCGGTGGCGCTGACCGTGATCTCCGGTGCCAGCTACCTCATCCGCCATCGTCGACACCTGCCGGGCCTGGCTTCATGATCGTCCAGATCGCGACGCTCGGTCCGCTCGGACGCCTCAAGGCTCCCGGTACCTGGGGCTCCGCGGCCGGCCTGCTGTGGTGGGCGGTCGTCGTCCGCCTCGCCCACGACAAGGGCGGCCCGCACGAGTTCATCTTCGATTCCCTCGTCGTGCTGATGGCGATCCTGCTGTGCGGCGTGGCCGCGGCGTTCATCGGCAAGAAGGATCCATCCGAGGTCATCCTCGACGAATTCGCGGCGATGCCGCTGGTGTTCCTCTTCAACCCTTACGTCCACCACGGCAAGTCGTCGCTGCTGCTCATCCTGCTCGGTTTCCTGCTGTTCCGCCTCTTCGACATCACCAAGCCGTTCGGCATCAAGGCGCTCGAGAAGCTTCCGGGAGGCTTCGGCATCGTCTTGGACGACGTGATGGCGGCGATCTACGCCAACCTCGCGCTGCATGGTATCGCCTGGCTGTGGGCGATTCTCTGATGTCGACGCGTTGCGCCCCAGCTGAAACCGCGGTCGTCCGGGTGACGGGCGAGGACGCGGCGGCTTTCCTGCAAGGGCAGTGCTCGGCCGACTTGCGAAGCGTCGCGCTCACCGACGCGCTCTGGCTGAATCGCAAGGGCAGGGTGCTCGCGCACACCGTCGTCTCGAAGGAGGCCGACGGATCCTACGTGCTCCTCTGTCCGCACCTTCCTGCGCCGGAGATCGTCGCCATCGTGACCGCGAACGTCATCACGGATGACGTGGTCGCCACGGACGAATCCTCTGCTTGGATGAGATATGTCGCCTGGGGTTCCGAGCCGGCCATCCCGGGCGCGAAGGTCTTCGCCACGAAACGATTCGGCGTCGCCGCGTGGGACTTGCTTGTGCCGGTCGACGTCGCCGCCACCGGCGAGCCTGCTTTCCTCGGCGAGCTGGACGCGCTCCGCGTCGCCGCGGGCGTGCCGGCGGTGCCGGCTGATTGCGGCGCTAACGAATTCCCACAGGAGTGCGGGCTTGATGCGTGGGTCAGCTACACGAAAGGCTGTTATCTCGGGCAGGAAGTCATGGCCCGCATCCAGTCGATGGGCTCGCTTCGCCGCATCCTCCGCCGCGTGTCGGGTCCCGTGTCCGTCGGGCAGGAACTGAAGACTCCGGAAGGAAAGGTCGTCGGCACCGTGCGTTCGGCGGCCGGCGATGCCGGGCTGGCGTTGGTGTCGGTCGACCTGGCCGAAGGCGCGCTCCTCGGCGCCGTGCGGATCGGCGCGCCCGCGGCCATGCCCGCGCGCTGACCTGTTTCCGTTTGCGGGCAGGACTTCGTCCCGTATGGTGACGGCGATGGCCTCTCCCTTCCATTACCAGGAACCCTTCCCGCTGGGCGCCGATACGACCAAGTATCGCCTCCTCACCAAGGAGCATGTCTCTGTCGCGGAGTTCGACGGCAAGCCCGTGCTCAAGGTCGCCCCGGAAGCCCTCACGCTCCTCGCCAACCAGGCGCTGCACGACATCAATTTCTACCTTCGCACCGAGCATCTCGAGCAGGTGGCCGCGATCCTCGCCGACAAGGAAGCCAGCGATAACGACCGTGCCGTCGCGTTGGCGATGCTGCGCAACGCCGAGGTCGCCGCGAAGGGCGTGCTCCCGTTCTGCCAGGACACCGGCACGGCGCAGGTGACGGCCAAGAAGGGCCAGCAGGTCTGGACCGGCGGCGACGACGCCGAGGCGCTTTCGCTCGGCGTGTATCAGGCCTACGCCCAGAACAACCTGCGCTACTCGCAGCTCGCCCCGCTCGATCTCTATGCGGAAAAGAACACCGGGACCAACCTGCCCGCGCAGATCGACATCGCCGCCGTCAGCGGTTCGAAGTTCGAGTTCCTCTTCGTCGCCAAGGGCGGAGGTTCTGCCAACAAGTGCTACCTGTACCAGGAGACCAAGGCCGTCCTGAACCCGAAGTCCCTCGTCAAGTTCCTCACCGAGAAGATGCAGTCGCTCGGTACCGCCGCCTGCCCGCCGTATCACCTCGCGTTCGTCATCGGCGGCACCTCCGCCGAGGCCACCATGAAGGCCGTCAAGCTGGCCTCGACCCATTACTACGACGCGCTCCCGACTTCCGGCAACGAGCATGGCCGCGCCTTCCGCGACACTGCGCTCGAGGCCGAGCTCCTCAAGGTCGCACACCAGCTCGGCATCGGCGCGCAGTTCGGAGGGAAGTGGTTCGCCCTCGACGTGCGCGTCATCCGCCTGCCGCGTCACGGCGCGTCGTGTCCGAT
The DNA here is from genome assembly GCA_903913915.1 of uncultured Opitutia bacterium. GTDB lineage: Bacteria > Verrucomicrobiota > Verrucomicrobiia > Opitutales > UBA953 > UBA953. The sequence goes on along the minus strand of CAIWNE010000134.1, from coordinate 17,973 downwards.
CGGACTCGCCGTCTCCTGTTCGGCCGACCGCAACGCCAAGGCCAAGATCGACAAGGATGGCATCTGGATCGAACAGCTCGAGACGGATCCCGGCCGCTTCATCCCGGTCGAGGCGCGCAAGCATGCCGACGCCACGAAGGTCGTGAAGGTCGACCTCAACCGCCCCATGGCGGACATCCGCACCGAGCTGTCGAAGCATCCCGTCACCACGCGCCTCGCGCTCACCGGCACGCTCGTCGTCGCCCGCGACATCGCCCACGCCAAGATCCGCGAGCGCCTCGAGAAGGGCGAAGGCCTGCCGCAGTACATCAAGGACCATCCCGTCTACTACGCCGGTCCGGCCAAGACGCCTGCCGGCATGGCTTCCGGTTCGTTCGGCCCCACCACCGCCGGCCGCATGGACAGCTACGTCGAGCTCTTCCAGAAGCACGGGGGCTCGCTGGTCATGATCGCCAAGGGCAACCGCGGCGAGACCGTCACCAACGCCTGCAAGGCGCACGGCGGCTTCTATCTCGGCTCCATCGGCGGCCCCGCCGCGATCCTCGCGCAGGAGAACATCCGCAAGGTCGAGGTCATCGATTATCCCGAGCTCGGCATGGAGGCCGTCTGGAAGATCGAAGTTGTCGATTTCCCCGCCTTCATCCTCGTCGACGATAAGGGCCACGACTTCTTCCGCGAACTGCCCGGCGGCTGCGGCATCTGCGGTCCTTGAGTCCGGTTCCTTATCGACGAAAAAGGCGCCCGATCGGGCGCCTTTTTCGTTAGGTATGAATGCCGTCTCAGGGCTGCGGATGGTAGGTCGACTTGTCGTAGGCGAGGGCCGTGCGGAAGAAGAGTCCGGTCACCGGGAAGGTGAGGCCGAGGCCGAATCCCAGACCCTTGCCGAAGCGCTTCGCGATGCGTTGGCAAAGCCAGCCCCACCAGGCGAAGAGCAGCGCCAGGCAGAGGATCTTCGGGCCTCGATGATGCGCGGCGAGCAGGGGGATGGTCAGCAGCATCGGGAGCGTCCACCAGGCCGAGAGGCCGGCGACACGCGTGAGGAGCACGTGGTGATACGCCGGGATGAAGGCTTTCCATCCTTCGATGCCGGCCTTCTCGAAGATCAGCCAGAGCGTACGCAGGTTGAAGGCGATGAGCGCGACCAACGTGACCGCGAGCAGGCTGAGCATGAAGACCTTGCCGTAGACTTCCGGGGGGACGTCGGTGAGGGAGACGAACGCAGGGGTGAGGTTCATGCGGACAAATTAACACGAGCCTAGGACTCGTCCACGTCCAAAGAAAAAGGCGCCCGGATGGGCGCCTTTCCTGTGGGTCAAGCGACGGAACTTAGGCCTGGGCAGGCTGTTCGCCGACATACTTCGCCGAACCGAAGCCGAGGATCAGCCAGAAGATCGGGCTGAGCAGGGTCAGTCCGACGGTGAAGCCGACGCCTTGTCCGAAGCGGGTGGAGATGCGGTGGTGGACCCAGACGGCCCAGACGATGTAGGCGATCCAGCCGAGGATGGGGATGATGGCCACGAAGGGGGCGAAGACCCAGTACCACTGGAGGCCGGCGATGCGCAGCAGGACGATGATATTGTAGATCGGGATCAGGACGGCCCAGCCGGGCTGGCCGGCCTTCGTGAAGACCTTCCACATGCCGACGAGGGTGACGAGCGCCACGGCCAGCATGGCGAGGAAGAAGACGGCGCCGAGGGCCGCGAGCGCACCGATGGCGGCTTTGTTTTCGGAAGCTTGGGCCAGGATGGGAGTGAGGAGATGCATAGCGGAAATACCCTTACGGGCGGAAGAAATCTTCCGCCAGCCTGTTTTTAAGCAACCTCCGGAGGCTTACTTCTCCCACTCCAGCGCGCCGCGCTTGAACTCGTAGGCGAGGCCGAGCACGAGGACGCCGAGGAAGGCTGCGGTGGCGGCGGTGATGGCGATGCCGGCGGCCAGGAATTCGCGGTAGACGAGGGCCCAAGGCACGAGGAAGACGACTTCGATGTCGAACAGGATGAACAGCATCGCCGTCACGTAGAATTTCACGGCGAAGCGTGGGTGGGGCTTTCCTTCCATCGGCAGGCCGCATTCGTAGGCCTTGTCCTTGATGTAGTTGCCCTTGGCGCGCTGGCCGAAGACGTGGCTGGCGATCAGGATGACCGCGGGGATCGAGAGGCCTAGGGCTACCTGCACGAGGGCGGGCAGGTAGGTGCTGAGGGACTGGGATTCGGCGGCGGCCATCGGAGACAGATACAAAAAAGCCCTCGCCTCGGGAGGCAAGGGCTTTTGCGAAAGCGCCCTTATTTGACCTTAATCTCGGGCGAAGTGATGATCGCCGGTGCGGGGCCGGGAATCTGGATCGTCGGCGCGGCCGGTTCCGGCGCGGGCTGCTGCGCCTTCTTGAAGTCGGCCAGCGATGCCGGGACCTGTTCGGCCAGCCAGGCGGCGGCGACGAAGGCCGCCTTCTTCGCGGAGGCGTGGGACGGGTGCTTCGGGTCTGAGTGATCGAGCTTCACGAAGGTCTTGCCCTGGTCGTTGGGCGAAGTGCCCGCGAGCTTCGCGAACGTGAGCGTCACCGAAGAGCCGTCGAAGAGCGCGAGCTTCACCTGTGAGGAGCGAGCCGCCTTCGCGACGTCCTTGTCGTCGAGGGCGACGGCATCGGCGGCGCGGACCGTCGCGAGCGTCGAGACGATGTCTTCCACGGCCTGTCCGCCCTTGCCTTCGAAGGGGGCGCCTTGCGCCTTGCGGGCGAACTCGGCCTTGCCGTCCTTCCACTCGAAGGAGATCGCCTTGATGTCGGCCGGCTTGGCGGCGAACAGCGTGAAGTCGACCCACGAGGTCGGGTCGCCTTCGAGGTAGCCGGTGAAGTCGGTGCGGATCGCGAACTCCTGTCCCGTCAGGCGGGCGCTGGCGCCGAGGCCGTCTTCGGTCTGCTTGCCGAACTGGATCGTCACCGGCTTCCCGTCCGCGCCGACGAGCGTCAGCGAGGAGTCGGCGAGGCCGAGCTTCTCGAGGCGCTTCGGGTTGGCGGTGAGCTGGCCGAAGTTGTTTGCCTTCTGCAGGCCGCGGATGAGGGGGAGCAGGCGGTTCTCGATCTCGGCCGGGAGGCCGAACTTTTCCTTCACCGTCCAGCCTTCTGCCGTCTTCTCGAGCGTCACGCTCTTGTTGTTGGCCTTGATCGCGAGCGACTTCGCCCCGTCGAGCAGGGCGGCCTCGACGAGCGGCTTCTTGTCGGCCTCGGCCTTAGGCGCTTCGCGGGTCAGGCGGATCGCCGCGAAGGCGAGCAGTCCGAGGACGAGGGTGGCGATGAGCAGGTTCTTATTGCGCATGGCGGATTACGAAAGCTTGCGGCGGCGGGCCAGGGTGTAGAGGAGGCCGAAGAGCAGGGCGAGCGCGGGGCCCGCGAGCAGGTTCAGCACCTGGAGGCGTCGGCCGAGCGAATTGACGTCCTCGCTGAGGCCGCGGCGGATGACGCGACGTTCCTCCGAGAGCTTGTCGGCCTCGACCTGGAACTTCTCGATCTCACGCTGCATCTCGGGCGTGATCACGATGCCCTTGGCCGTGACGCCGCCACCCTGCTTGGAGAGGTCGGAGATCTTCGTGTTGGCCTCCTCGAGGCGACGTTCGATCTCGTCGAGCTTGGCCTGGTAGCGGAGCTGGGCGACGCGTTCGAGTTCCTGGACCTTCTTGAAGGGTCGGAGCGAGGTGCCCTTTGAGCGCAGGCTCACGAGCTCGTCGCTGCCGCCGAGCGTCTCGAGGGCGCTGACGACGAATCCGAGGTTGTCGTTGATGGGTTCCATCGCGGCCTGTCCGCCGACCTGGCGCTGGCGCACCGTGAACGGGTCCATCATGAAGTCGGAGTCGGCGACGACGAAGAGGCGGCCGGGCTTCTTGCTCGCCGCGAGGTGCGGTCCGGGCAGGGGCTTGGCGACGGGCTTGGGCGGCTGGCCCGGAGGCGTCGGTTCGGGCTTGGGGGCGGGCGGGGCGCCCTTGGGGAAGGCCGAGACGAAGTCGCCGGTGACCGAAGCGACCAGGACGCGGGACTTGCCGTCGGCCTTGAAGGCGAGGGCGACCTTCTCGAAGGGGCCGGCGCTGGCCGAGAGGGCGTCGACGGCGCCCATGCCGGCGCCGCTCATGGTGATGAGCGGTTCGAGCTTCAGGCGCTTCTCGGCGCCGGAGATCAGGCTGATCGCGCCGGGCTCCATGAAGGCCACCTCGCGGAGGTCGGTCGTGAGCGGCGAATCCTTGGAGAAGGCGGCGCCGGTGGCGGCGAAGGCCGGCTGGTATTGGACGGGGTCGCCGCGCGAACTGCGGATCGCCACCGAGCTGGCGGCGTCGCCGACGATCGCGTCCATGTCGACGTTGACGCCCCAGGCGCGGAGCAGGGCGGGGTCGCTGGAGGCCGTCATGGCCATCGGCGCCATCATGAAGGGCATGTTGCCCTGCTGGAATTTCTGGATGCGCGACAGCGGGTCGACGGCCGCGAAGACCGGCCCGCCGTTCAGCAGGAACTGGTCTACCGCGTAGGCGAGCTGCTCGTCGATGTGATGGGCGTGCACGAGCGCCACGACCGCGACGTCCTTCGGCAGTTCGTTCGCCGTCGTGTTGAGGGTGATCACCTCGAACGTCTGGCCGAGTTCGGCCAGCAGGAAGTCGGCGGGGCCGGCCTGCTGTTCGCCGCCTTGCGGCATCTGGTTGCTGATCGGCAGCGAACTGATGAAGGCGAGCTTCGGGCGTTCGAGACGCGAGGCCGAGGCGATGAGCTTCGAGATGTCGAACTCCAGGAACCGTTCGCGCGAAGGGTCGAGCATCGGGAGGACCTTCACCGTGTCCGCCTGCTGGGCCGTCAGCCCGAGGTAGGCGTTGCCTTGGCTGGCCCGCATCGCGGAGATGCCGTGGCGCTGGGCGCGCTGTTCTTCCTTCGTGTCCGGGCGGGGGTCGGTGACGACCAGCCTGACCTTGCCGCCGGAAGCCGCGACGTATTCGCGCAGGAGGGTCTCGATGCGGCGCGAGTAGCTTTCGAGGTAGGGGCGCAGCTTCACGTCGGAACGGCTGACGAAGTATTCCAGCGTCACCGGCTCATCGAGCTTGGTGACGATGCGCTTCGAGCCGGACGAGAGCGTGAAGGTGCGGTCGGCGGTGAGGTCGGCTCGGGCGGGGACGGCGCCGGAGATCAGGTTGACGAAGAACGCGGCCGCGAGGACGGCGAAGGCGGCGAGCAGGGCTTGGGAACGGTTCATGGCGGTAGTTTCCGGTTAGCGGCGTTCGACGATGATGGTGCTCAGTCCGAGGCCGGCGAACGCCACCGAGAGGAAGTAGGCGATCGGCCGGACGTCGATGAGCCCGAGCGTGAAGGGTTCGAGGTTGCGCCACAGGCCGAGGCGACGGATCTCGTCGACCCCGCCCGAGCCGAGGGCGCCGGCGAGCAGCTCGTCGAACACGCCGTAGCCGACGAGCACGAGGACGAAGCAGGCGAGGAAGCCCGTCACGAAGGCGATGACCTGGCTGCGGGTGAGCGCGGAGGCGATGGCGGCGATGCCGAGGCAGGCGCCGGCGCAGAGCAGCGAGCCGGCGTAGCCGGCGACGATCACGCCCCAGTCGGGTTCGCCGAGCCAGCCGACGGTGAGGGCGACGGGGACGGTCATCAGCAACGCGCAGGCGAGGAAGAGCCAGGCGGCGAGGAACTTGCCGAGCGCGGCCTGCCAGACCGTGATCGGCCAGGTGAGCAGCAGCTCGATCGTGCCTTGGCGGCGTTCTTCCGCCCAGAGTCGGGCGCCGGCGGCGGGAGCGAGGAACGCCCAGAGCCACGGGTGGTAGAGGAAGAAGCGGTCGAGGCTGGCGATGCCGGACTCATAGAGGCCTCCGACGAAGAACGCCAGGGACACCGCGAAGGCGTTGAAGACGGCGAGGAAGACGTACGCGAGCGGCGTGCGGAAGTAGCCGGCGAACTCGCGGCGGACCATCGCCGCGAAGGGCTTGAGGCCGGGGGAGGAGGGATTTTCGGACGAGGACATGACGGTAAGGTTAGGCGGTGAGCTGGCGGAAGACGGCGTTGAGGTCGGAGCCGCGGGCGAGCACCTTCTCGCGCGACTCGTCGCAGCGGACCTCGCCCTTCGCGATCACGATGACGCGGGTGCAGAGTTCGCCGACTTCCTCGAGGATGTGGGTCGAGACGATGACGGCCTTGCGGGCGGCCATCTCCTTCAGGATGCGGCGGACCTCGAACTTCTGGTTCGGGTCGAGGCCGTCGGTGGGTTCGTCGAGGATGAGCGCCGCTGGGTCATGGATGACGGCCTGGGCGAAGCCCACCCGCATGCGATAGCCCTTGGAGAGCGTGTCGATGTTCTGCGCGGCCACTTCGTTCAGGCGGCAGAGGTCGAGCGTCTTGCGGACGCTTTCGGCCGGGTCGGCCAGGCCGCGGAGGTCGGCGGCGAAGCGGAGGAATTCGCGGACGGTCATCTCGCCGTAGGCCGGCGCGCCTTCGGGCGAGTAGCCTAGGTGCTGCTTGGCTTGGACGGCCTGGTCGGCGACGTCGAAGCCCGCGATCGTCGCGGCGCCTTCGTCGGCGCGGAGATGTCCGGTGAGCATCTTCATCGTGGTGGACTTCCCGGCGCCGTTGGGCCCGAGGAAGGCGACGACCTCGCCGCGGTCGACGGCGAAGGAGACGTCGCGTACGGCGCGGATGGCGCCGTAGGACTTGGAGAGGTTCTTGGCTTCGATGAGGGGCATGGCGAAAAGGGTCAGCGGTTCTGCGGGGTGCCCATGACGGCGAGGCGGATGTCCGCCTTCTGGAGCCGTTCGGAGATCTGGATGATCAGCTTCTGGTTGAATTCCAGCTGCTTGGCGGGCGAGGCGGGGTGGTACCAGTACATCAGGCGGATGTTGACGGACCAGTCGGAGAATTCGGTCACGTGCACGAGCGGCGGGTGGCTGGGCTGGATGCCTTCGTGGTTGGCGAGCAGTTCGCGGACGATCGCGACCGCCTCGCGGACCTTCTCGGCCGGCGTGTTGACCTCGAGGTGCACGAGGTCCTGGGCGCGGATGAAGTCGCGGCGGGTGATGTTGACGATCGAGCGCGTGGCCAGGTCGCTGTTCGGCACCACCAGACGCTGGCCGTCCAGCATCACGATCGTCGTCGAACGCAGGCCGAGCGACTCAACCTTGCCTTCATGCGTGCCGATGTTGATGAGGTCGCCCAGCGTGAAGGGCTGGTCGATGATGAGCATGACCGCGCCGAAGACGTTCTTGATCGTGTCCTGGGAGGCGAAGGCCAGGCCGACGACCGCGCCGGCCAGCAGGCCGAGGATCGCATCGGAAGACTTGGGGTCGACGATCGAGATGGCCTTGAACGCGCCGACGAGGATGACGGTGATCCGGACGACCGTGGCGAACATGGGCACGAGGATGTCGTCGAGCTTGTTCTCGGTCTGGTCGGCGATCTTCTTGGCCCAGGCGATCGGGATCGCCATCAGGTAGAACACGGCGGCGGTGTGCGCGATGGAGCAGAGGAAGGTGCCGCCGACCGCGGCGAAGTTCAGCCAGCCGATGTGGGCGAGGTAGGGCTTGTTGTCCTTGAGCAGGAAGAGCAGGGTGTAGGCCGGCAGGATGAAAGGCAGGGCCTTGCCGATGCCGGCGACGGTCGCTTCGGCGATCGGGCTGTCGCCGAACTTCGTCGAGATCCAGCGCATGATCTTCTTGGCGGCCCAGCCGGCGAGGTAGGCGACGGCGACGTAGCCCACGGCATGGATGATGATGTTGCTCCAGTCCTCCGGGGCCTTGGCCACCACCTTGTGAAGGTCGCCGATGATGAAGTAATCGGCCGGCGCGGCCGCCGGGGTGACGGCGGGCGCGGGGGCGACGAGGGGGGCGACTTGGGCGAAGGGCATGACGGGGACGATTTGGGCGAGGTGCTATCTAGGCGGACGACTCCCGCTTTTCAAGCGTCACCGAGTCTCCAATCCGCTTGATGCGGGACGGCCCCCTCGCCACGCTGGGGGACCGGAATGAGCGAAACTAGCGAAAAAAAGCCCGCCAAGCCCGTGGTGCTGACCTGTGCCCAGCCGACCGGTCGCCTTCACCTTGGCAATTACCTCGGAGCCGTCCTCAACTGGGGCCGGATGCAGGACGATAACGAGTGCTACTTCGGCATCGTCGACCAGCACGCCATCACGGTGCCCTACGTCCCCGCCCAGCTCCGGGACAACACCTATTCCTGCCTCGCCCAGTACGTCGCCTGCGGGCTGGATCCGGCGCGCAGCCGTCTTTTCGTCCAATCCCACGTCATCGGCCACACCGAGCTCGCCTGGATCCTCGGCTGCATCTGCCCCCTCGGCCAGCTGGAGCGCATGACCCAGTTCAAGGACAAGTCCCGCAAGCAGGAGTCCGTCGACGCCGGCCTGCTCTTCTACCCGGTCCTGATGGCGGCTGACATCCTGCTCTATAACGCGTCGCTCGTCCCGGTCGGCGACGACCAGAAGCAGCATCTCGAGCTCGCCCGCGACCTGGCCGAGAAGTTCAACCACCGCTACTCCGACACCTTCAAGGTGCCCGAGCCCTTCATTTCCAAGGTCGGCTCGCGTATCATGTCCCTGCAGGATCCGACGTCCAAGATGTCGAAGTCCGACCCGAACCATGCCGCGACGGTCTTCATCACGGACCGCCCCGAGGACGTGCGCAAGAAGATCATGTCCGCCGTGACCGACTCTTCTGCCGAGGTCCGTTCCGGGCCCGACAAGCCCGGCGTCACCAACCTGCTTTCGATCATGTCGGCCTGCACGGGCCGCTCCGTCGCGACGCTCGAATCCGAATTCGCCGGCAAGGGTTACGGCGACTTCAAGAAGGCTGTCGCCGATGCCGTCGTCGCGACGCTCGACCCCGTCCGCGTTCGCTACGACGAGCTCATCAAGGACCGCGCCGAACTCGACCGCATCTTCAAGTCCGGCGCCGAGCAGGCCCAGGCGACCGCCTTCCGCACGCTTTCCAAGGTCAACCGCAAGGTCGGCTTCGTCGAGCGTCCGCGCTGATCATCCTCCTTACCCCATACCCCGACATGAACCGCGAACTCGAGAAGCTGCTCAAAGAAAAATGGTTCCTGGTCGCCGCCGACCTGATCGCGGTGATCGCGATCCTGATCGTGATGCCCGACAAGCGTGACGGCTTGGACACGTTCCTCGTCATCTGCTCGATCCTCGTCGCCTCGCTGATCGTGGTGATCCCGGTCATGAAGGACGGCGGCAGCAAGGCCGAACGCCAGGCCGAGCAGGCCCGTCTCCGCGCCAAGCTCGCCGAGGAGATCGACCTGCAGCGCGACAACGTCCGCGCGGGCAACGAAGCCCTCAGCCGGCGCATCGCCGAGGTGGAGATGACCTCCCAGAAGGCCGCCGAGGCCGCGGTCGCCGCGGTCGCGCAGCGCGCTTCCTCCGAGATCAACGCGCTCAAGGCCTCGGTCTCCGCGCTGGAGAAGAAGCTGCAGGAGGCCGCCGCCGCGGCCCAGTCGACCGAGGCGGTCGACGAACTCGCCGAGAAGGTCGATGCGCTGGCCACGACCGTGCGCGCCGTGGTCGCCGACGCCGACGAGGCCGCGGAAGCCGCGGGCAAGGCGAAGGCCGAGGCCGCCCAGGTGCTCGAAGCCGAACTTAAGTCCGTTCGCGACGAGATCAGGAAGGCCGCCAAGCAGGCCGAGAAGTCCGTCGACAAGGTCGAAGAATCCCTGGAGTCCATCCGCGAAGAGGTACGCGAGCTCCGCGCAAACCCTCCGGTGGCCTCCGCTCCTAGCAGCCCGTCCGTGACGGCGCCGGAGACGGAGGCCGTGTCTGTGTCAGCCGAAGAAGACGAAGCCCCCGCGGAGGAGGAAGTCATCGAGGAGATCGAAGAAGAGGAGGTCGAAGCCGCGCCTGTCGTGGCCGCGCCCGAGGCTCCGTCCGGCGCCGCCGGTTCGGGCACCGCGCTCATCGTCAACCTCATGATCGGCATCGGCAACAAGCCGTTCGTCCGCGGCACCGGTCCCGGCCTCAGCCAGGACAAGGGCGTGCCGATGAGCTTCCTTGGCATCGGCCGCTGGCAGTGGGTCTCGCCGGATCCCGAGGCCCCGGCCACCGTCGAAGTCTGGAAGAACGACCAGTCGCCGATGGGCGAACCCCTGCACATCTCCGGCGGCGAACCGCTGGAAGTCGACGAAGGCCACTTCGGCGGCGTCTGACATGCTGAGCCTCCTGGCCGCTTGCGCTTGGTTGGCCGCGGCCGACCCCGTGCCGCCCGCTCCGGCGCATGTGTATTCCAATGACACGCCGATCGCGCTCGTCGCCGGCGAGAAGCTGACCGAGGTCAGTTTCGTCGCGGCGCATTGCGTCGCGTTGCAGCGGCACCTCGCATTCGCGCTGAACCTGCCGCCCGTGCCGCCGCCGCTCGCGCGTCTCGAGGTGGCCGACGTGAAGGGCTTCGCCCCCGTCGAGACGCGTGTCGGCGCCGGCACGGTGCTCGTCGTGGCAAGGCTAGGCGACGGGCTGGAAGCGCCCGGACGAGCCGCCGAGGCGGCCGCTCGCGCCTGGCTCGCCCGCGTGGCGCTCGCCGGAGGCAAGCCGGTCACGGCGAGCGAGCCTTGGGCGCGGCAGGCCTTGGCCTGCGAGGTCGTCGCCCAGCTGCGGCCGGCGATGAACGACTTCTGGTATCGCGAAGGTCGTCAGGAGTCCCCCTCGACCTTGGCCGAGATCGTCGCCGGCAAGGCGCCCGACCGCGAAGCCTTCCTTTTCTGGCGCGCGCTGCGGCAGACCTTGGGGTCTCCTTCGGAGCAGGCCAAGGCGTTGATCGGTTCGGCCCACGGCGACTCCGTGGTCGCCCTGCTGAACTCCGTCGCCAAATCGGCCGACGAATGGTGGCTCGTCCATCGCGCGGAGCTGCTGCTTTCGCGCGCTCCGGTCAGCCTCGGTCTGCGCGAGTCGGCCGAATCGCTCGATGACATCGCGCGCTTCGTCTTCGACCTCGGCGGCGGCGATCAGCTTATCTCCGGCGGCGATCTCCCCAAGCATCGCGAACTTGCCGCGGTGAAGGCCAGCATGCAGGCGAGGCTGGCCGGCCTTCGACGGGAGATCCTGAGGCAGAATCCCGTATACCATAACGCTTGGCGCACTTTCGGCGCCTGGCTCGAGCGTTTCCCCGAAGCCAAGTCGGAGGAACTCGCCGCCCTCTGGGCCGAGTATCAGCAGGAGCGCCGACAAGCAGACGAACTCCGCCGCGAGGTGGAGTCAGCGCTGAACGCTACCTTTCCGGCCGCCAAGTAGGCGGGCAGGGCGGCTTAGTTGGATTGCTTGCCGTCGACCGTCTTCTGCAGCATCTGGTCGGCCAAGGTAACGCGGAAGAGGTTGAGGGCCATCCAGAAGACGCCGGAAAGGCAGAGTCCGCAATAGGCGGCGCCGAGGAGGACGGCGGTCTGGCCGGCTTCGGCCCAGGGCACATGCTTCTTGAGGATCGAGGTGATCCAGACGAAGAAGACCACCGTCAGGACGAGGTCGATGACGACCGCCTGCTTGGTGATGAGCTTGGGCTTCATGTTATCCATGGGCCTGCATTGGTGCGTTTCTCGTCCGCCCTGTCAATCCCGCCCCGCCCGGAAGGGTGCTGGTCCCCATCTCCGCCCTTGCCTCGCTGGCCTGGCCGTTCACCCTGCCCGCCCCGAGGGGTGCGTCCACCCCTCACCGACCCACTTTATCACGTCAAACATGGCCGAAGAGCTCAAGGATACCCTCAACCTGCCGGTGACCGACTTCCCCATGCGGGCCGGCCTGGCCGAACGCGAGCCCGTCCGCATCGCCCACTGGGAGCGGAACGGCCTGTATGGCCAGATTCAGGCGCGTGCCGCCGGCAAGCCCGCCTTCGTCCTGCACGACGGCCCGCCTTTCACCAACGGCGACGTCCATATCGGCACCGCCCTCAACAAGCTGCTCAAGGATTCCATCCTCCGTTATAAGTCCATGCGCGGCTTCCGGACGCCTTACGTCCCGGGCTGGGACTGCCATGGCCTGCCGATCGAGCACAAGGTGATGAAGGAACTGCAGTCGAAGAAGCAGTCGCTCGACGCACTCGGCGTCCGCAAGGCCTGCGCGGAATTCTCCGCCGCCTACATCGAGAAGCAGCGCGGGCAGTTCAAGCGCCTCGGCATCCTCGCCGACTGGGCGTCCGAATACCGCACGATGGATCCGGCCTACGAGGCGGAGATCCTCGCGGGCTTCGCGAGTTTCGTGGAGAAGGGCCTGGTCTACCGTTCGAAGAAGCCGGTGTATTGGTCCATCCCTTGCCAGACCGCCCTCGCCGAGGCCGAGATCGAATATAAGGACAAGCGTTCCTACTCCGTCTGGGTCGCCTTCCCGGTCGCCGATCCCGCCGCCAAGCAGCTTTCGCCGGCGCATCCGCTCTCCGTCGTCATCTGGACGACCACGCCGTGGACATTGCCCGCGAACCTCGCGATCGCCGTCCATCCCGACCTCGAATACGTCGAGGTCCGTCACGGCGACCGTTCCTTCCTCGTCGCCTCCGCCTTGCGCGACGCGTTCGTCTCGGCCTGCGCGCTCGAAGGCGCCACCGACGGCTTCAAGGTCAAGGGGCGCGCGCTCGAAGGCCTGCAGCCCCAGCACCCCTTCATCGACCGAGCTTCGCCCGTCGTCCTCGCCGACTACGTAACGACCGACGCCGGCACCGGCTGCGTGCATACCGCGCCCGGCCACGGCCTCGAAGACTATCAGACCGGCAACAAGTACGGCATGGAGCCTTATTGCCCCGTGCGCGACGACGGCACGTACGCCGACGACGGCAAGGTCCCCGCTTCGCTCGTGGGCATCACGGTGCTCGAGACGGACGGCAAGAATCCCGCGAACATCGCGGTGCTCGAGCTGCTCAAGTCGAAGGGCGCGCTGCTCAAGGCCCAGAGCTTCGAGCATTCCTATCCGCATTGCTGGCGCTCCAAGACGCCCGTCGTCTTCCGCGCGCTCGACCAGTGGTTCGTCGGCCTCGACCGCGGCGACCTGCGCAAGCAGGCCCTCGCCGCCGTCGGCGACGTGAAGTGGATCCCCGCCTCCGGCGAGAACCGCATCCGCGCCGCCCTCGAAGGCCGTCCGGATTGGTGCATCTCCCGTCAGCGCGCCTGGGGCGTGCCGATCCCGGCGTTCTATTCCCCGTCCAAGGGCGAATCCTACCTCGACGGCGCCGTCGTCCGCCATGTCGCCAAGCAGATCGCCACGCGCGGCGGCGACTGGTGGTGGGCCGCTTCCGCCGAGGAGATCCTCGCCGGCGCGCCCGTCCCCGCCTCCTGGCCGAAGGACCTCCGCAAGGGCACCGACACGCTCGACGTGTGGATCGATTCCGGCTCCAGCCATCTCGCCGTCTGCGCCAAGCACAAGGACCTGCATTGGCCGGCCGACCTGTATCTCGAAGGCTCCGACCAGCATCGCGGCTGGTTCCAGTCCTCGCTCTGGACGGCGATCGCGGTCAAGGGTTCCGCTCCTTATCGCGCGGTCCTCACCCACGGCTTCGTCGTGAACGAGAAGCGCCAGAAGATCTCGAAGTCCGACGGCAAGCCGCAGACCGCCGACGACTACGTGAAGAAGTACGGCGCCGACATCGTGCGCCTCTGGGTCGCCTCCGAGAACTACCAGAGCGACATCCCGCTCTCCGACGCGATCTTCGAGACGATCTCCAACCAGTACCGCAGCATGCGCAATTCGCTGCGCTATCAGCTCGGCAACCTCTACGACTTCGACGCCGCCAAGCACGCCGTGCCGGTGGAGAAGATGACCGCCATCGACCGCTGGGTGCTCGTCGAGACCGCCAAGCTCGTCCGCGAAGTCACCGACGCCTGCGAGCGCAACGAGTTCCACCGCGCCGCCTCCGCCCTCGCCGGCTTCACGACCGGCACGCTGTCGGCCACCTACCACAACGTGGTGAAGGACCGTCTCTACACCACGGCGCCCGACGACCCCGTCCGCCGATCGACGCAGACCGCCATCGACATCGTCCTGCGCACCTACCTCAAGCTCATCGCGCCTTTCGTGCCGTTCACCGCTGACGAAGCCTGGTCTCACCTCTTGGCCAAGGCCGAGTACACGGACGCCGCCAACGTGCACCTGCAGGATTGGCCTGCGGTCGACGCGCGCTGGGAGGATGCCGCCGGCCAGGCCGCTCACGCCGCCGTCAGCCGCATCCAGGCCTTGGCCGCCCAGGTCAACGTCCCCCTTGAGCGTCTCCGCCAGGATAAGAAGATCGGCCAGTCGCTCGAAGCCGCCGTCGTCGTCTCCGGCGACCCCGCCGATGCCGATTTCGCCCTGCTTTCCGCCCATCAGGCCCTCCTGACCGAGCTTTGGATCGTCTCCTCGGTCCACCTCAAGCCTGCGGCCGGCGCCGCCTTGGCCTTCGCCGTCGACAAGACCGAGGGCGTCCGTTGCCCCCGTTCGTGGCGATGGGTTCCCGCTCTTGTGGAAGCCGGCAGATTTGGTATGGTATCTCCACGCTGCCGCGAAGCCCTCCTCGCCAAGTACCAGCAACTCTAACCCGCCTTTCCGATGTCCAAGAAAAACGATCCCAAGAAGTCCGCCAAGAAGCCCGTTCCCGCCCCTAAGGCGAAGACGAAGCCGGCGGCGAAGCCCGTCGCCAAGCCTGCCGCCAAGGCCGCTCCGGCCAAGGGCAAGCCGGCCGCTCCGGTCAAGGCCGCCAAATCGGCGCCGGTGGTTGCGCCGAAGGGAAAGAAGGGCGCCGCTCCGGCTGCTCCGGCGAAGGACGCCAAGCCTGCTCCTGCCGCGAAAGGCTCCAAGGCCTCCAAGTCTCCCAAGGTCGACCACGCGCTTCAGAAGGGCCTGCTCAAGCAGCATCGCGATGACCACCACCAGGTCGACGCCTTGGTCGTCGCCGCGCGTCCTAAGCTGCAGTTCTACACGATCGCCGACCTGAAGGCTTACCTCGAGAAGCGCAACAAGTCCAAGACCAAGCTCAACGTCTGGGTGCCGGACGAAGAGCGCAAGGCGCGCGAGAAGGCCGCCGCCGCCGCCCGCTCGCAGGGCACCCGCTCGAACAACATCGCCACGGCTTCCATCGCCGACCTGCTCGGCGGCTCCAATCCCTTCCGCAAAGGCGAAGGCTTCGTCGACGAATCGAAGCAGGTGCCGGAGAAGTTCCGCCGCTACTACCGCCTCCTCGTGGACATGCGCGACGCGCTCCACAAAGGCCTGGCCTTCCACTCCGAGGAAGCCCTCAAGAAGTCGGGCAAGGACGACGCCGGCGACCTTTCCGGCTACTCGCAGCACCTGGCTGACGCCGGTACCGACACCGCCGACCGCGACTTCGCCCTTTCGCTCATCTCGAACGAGCAGGAAGCCCTCAAGGAGATCGCCGACGCGATCGAGCGCATGAAGAAGGGCACGTACGGCACCTGCGAGATCACCGGCAAGCCGATCCCGGCCGCGCGCCTGATCGCCGTCCCCTTCACCCGCTATTCCCTCGAAGGCCAGAAGGAGCTCGAGCGCAATCGTCGCGCCCATCGTCGTCGTGGCGGCAATCCGCTCGGCGAGATCGGCGACGAAGTCGGCTTCGGCACCGGCGGCGGTGGCGGCGAAGACGAGCCGAGCGATTCCTGATCGCCCGTCGCCTCATGCTGTCCCGGCTCCGCCCCTATCTGTCCTTCTGGGCGGTCTGCCTAGTCGCGATCGTCGCCGACGTCGCGACCAAGCTGCTCGTGGTGCGCCACATCCCGTTCGGCGCCTATTTCGGCAACGACCCGGCGCGTCCGCCGATCATGCTGTTCGAGCGGCTCTGGATCGTGCACGTCGGCAACAAGGGCGCCGCCTGGGGGCTGGGCGCCGAGCACGACGTCCGTCCGTTCCTCATCTTCCTCGCGCTCGCGGTGCTCGCGCTCGTCTGGCGCTGGCGCAAGCCCCTGCTGCGCGAGCTGCAGGGCGGCCAGCTCGCCTTCGGCCTCTTCGTCGGCGGCACCCTGGGCAACGTCCGCGACCGTCTGTTCGGCGACCATGTCATCGACTTCGTCGACGTGCACCTGCCGTATTACCGTTTCCCGGCCTTCAACGTGGCCGACTCCTGCATCTGCGTCGGCGTGGCGATCTACGTGGTCATGTCATATCGGCATGACCGCCAGCGCCGCGAGGCCATCGTCTCGCACGGCGGCGAGGATCCGCCCGCCGGCGCATGAGCGTCCGCTTCGACGTCGCCGCCCATCCGGGCGCCTTGGCGTACAAGCTGCTCGCCGGACTCGTCGTCCCCCGGCCCATCGCGCTCGTGACGACGGTCGACGCCGCCGGCGTGGTCAACGCCGCGCCGTTCTCGTTCTTCAACCTCATGGGCGCCGAGCCGCCGATCGCCGTGTTCGCCCCCGCCGACCGCGATGACGGCACGCCCAAGGACACCGCCGCCAACCTCCTGACCCACGGCGAATGCGTGATCCATCTCTGCGACGAGGCCGTCGCGGCGAAGATGGTCGAGTGCGCCCGTCCGTTGCCTCCCGGCGTGAGCGAGGTTCCCCGCGCCGGCTTCACGCTCGCGCCTTCCGAGCGCGTGCGGGCTCCCCGCCTGACGGAATGTCCCGTGGCCCTCGAATGCCGCGTCCTGGACGTCCGGAAGTACGGCGACAACCGCCTCGTCGTCGTCGAGATCCTGCTCGCCCATGTGCGCGAGGGCGTCGCCGATCCGGAGACTTGGAAGGTCGACTACGCCCGTTACGCGCCGATCGGACGCCTCAATAGTCCGGATGGTTACGCCCGCACCACGGACCGCTTCACGCTGCGATTCCCGTCGGGCGGCTGATCAGATTCCCTTCGAGAGGCGCTTCACCACCGTCGCGAAATCGTCAGGGCGAGGGCCGACGATCTCGAATTCCTTGCCGGCGACCTTGCCGGCGACCCGCGAGACGCGCAGCAGGAGGCCGCGGTGCAGCGGCTTGTCTTCCCCCTTGTTGAGGCGGCCTTTCGGCGTCGTGTCGGTCAGCGTCACGCGTCCGGAGCGGCCGTACTTCAGCTCGCCCGCGATGCGGATGCCGCATTCGGAGGCGTGGATGCGCACCTGGTCGCGGCGAGGGAAGGGCGTGTGGGCGGTCCAGATGCGCCAGCGACCGCAGGCGCGCCCCGGCTCGAAGCGGGTCTGGGCATGCTTGCCGTTGCGGTGCGAGACGAAGGCGCGTTCCTGGGAGTCGTCCATGCCGACGGGCAGGTCGCAGATGCCGGCGTCTTCCGGCGCATCTTCCGTGCGCGCGATGAATTCGTAGTCGAAGCGGAAGGCGCCCGAGCCGAGGGCTTCGCGCCAGTCGGCCATCGCCGTGGCGCGGTCCGCGATGATCGCGATGCCCGAGGATTCCGGTTCGGGACCGAAGACCGCGGCGGGTTCGGCGAGCCCGAGGCGGAGCATCTCCGGCTTGCCGGCCTCGAGCTGCGCGCGCAGCTGGCCGAGCAGGGTGGGGGCGCCTTTCTGCCAAGGGTGTTCTTCCAGCGCCACGCCGCTCGGCTTGTCCAGCGCGACCCAGCCCGGACCGTGGGCCAGGACGGCCATGCGGCAGGCTTCCTCGCCGAGCAGGCCGGCGGCGAAACCGATGGAGGCTGGGGGCTGGTCGGACATTTCCGGGGACAAAAAAACCCCGGCGCCTAGGCGACGGGGTCGGTGAGGGGGCCAGCCCGCATTACTTCTTGGCGGCAGCGAGCTTCTTCGCGAGGCGAGCCTTGATGCGGTTCGCCTTGTTGCGATGGATCACGCCGGTCTTCGCGGCCTTGTCGGCGGCGGAAGCGACCTGGGAGGCGGAAGCAGCGACGTTCTCACCGGTCAGGCTCTTCACGAGGGACTTGAGGCGGGTGCGGACGATCTTGTTGTGCTCAGCGCGACGGGAGGTCTGGCGGATGCTCTTCTTGTTAGCTTTGATGTTGGCCATGTGAGTCAGTAGGGAAGCCGTGGGCGGCCCTCGGAGTCAACGCGGATTTGAGGCTTTCAGGCAGGGAGAGGCCCCTTTTTGAGGGG
>CAIWNE010000133.1 GCA_903913915.1 uncultured Opitutia bacterium | reverse complement strand
TCCGGTTCCGACGACGCGGCCAAGATCAAGCCGATGCGCCAGATGTCCCTCGAGGCCTGCCTCGAATACATCGAATCCGACGAGCTGGTCGAGATCACCCCGAACTTCATCCGCATGCGCAAGCGCTGGCTGACGGAGAACGAGCGCAAGCGTAACTCGTAAGTCGTCCGCTCAGCCCGCGAGGGTCAGTTGAAACCGATGACCGCCATCCGTCAGGATGGCGGTTTTCATTTGCCAGCGCGCCGAGGGGAGCCGCGCGGCCACCTTTCCCGGCCATTCCACGATCACGTTCCACGGCGACTTCGCCAGGTCCCAGATCAGCAGGTCGTCGAAGGCCTCCGGACGGGTCAGCCGATAGGCGTCGACGTGGAAGACCTGTCGTTTGCCCTCGTAGACGTTGAGCAGGGCGAAGGACGGGCTGGTGATGTCGCCGGTGACGCCGAGGCCGCGCACGAGGCCGCGCACGAACGTCGTCTTGCCGGCGCCGAGGTCGCCTTCGAGCGCCAGCACGGTGTCCGCGGGCAGCACGGCGGCGAACGCCTCGGCGGCCCGCTCGGTCTCTTCGCCCGAACGGGTGATGAGTCCGGCGGTCCAGGTCGCGAGTGCGGCGGGAGAGCCCATGCGCGCAGTCTTTGTCGCGGCGTATCGTCAGGCAACCCGCAAACAAAAGACCCGGCCGGGTGGCCAGGTCTGGCTTGGCCCTGCTGCGGCGCTTACGCGACGACGCCGAGCGGCTTGATGGTCTTCCAGCCGCCGCGGGTGAAGTCGGGGCACTGGATCGGCATGCTGCCTTCCTTCACCGAGCGGGTGGAGAGCTCGAGGATCGAGGACCAGTCGGCCGCGTCGTAGACGGTCATGTCCGGCGTGATGCCCTGGCGCAGGCAGTCGAGCATGCGGTAGTTCATCACGAAATCCATGCCTCCGTGGCCGCCGATCTTCTTGGCGAGCTCTCCGACCTTCCTGATGAGGGGGTGCTGGTTGGCCTTCATGAAGGCCTCGAGCTTCTTGTCCTCGTACGTCCATTCGTGGCTGCTGCGCTTCTCCTTCGGGTCGAGGATCGGGTGCTTGTTGTCCGCGTCGACGGCGAGGCGTCCCGGATAGCCGAAGAACGTGGCCTGGGTGCCGCACAGCGCGTTGATGCGCGAGTAAGGGCGGGGGCTCACCACGTCGTGCTGGATCATGATCGTGCGGCCGAGCTGCGTCTTGATGATCGAGGTGTTCATGTCCCCGCAGACGAACTTCTCCTCCTTGTGCTTGCCGCCGTTGGGCTGGTGCCTGTCGCGGAACTGCGTGAGGTTGAATTCGGGTGACGAGACGGAGACGACGAACTTGAACGCGTCGCCGCGGCCGATGTTCAGGTACTGCGCCACCGGGCCGAGGCCGTGCGTGGGGTACAGGTTGCCGTCCATGAAGCGGTGGTAGTCGCGGCGCCAGTCGCCTTCGCTGCCGAGCGCCCAGAGGACGCCGCCGCCGAGGTTATGGATATAGGCGCACTCGGCGTGCTTGAGGTCGCCGAAGAAGCCCTGGCGGGCGAGGTTGAGGACGAAGAGCTCTTCTTCGCCGTAGCAGCAGTTCTCGATGATGGAGCAGTGGCGCTGGGTCTTCTCGGCCATGTCCACGAGCTGCCAGCACTGGTCGACGGTGACCGCGGGCGAGACCTCGATGAAGGCGTGCTTGCCTTTTTCCATGGCCTTGAGGGCCATCGGCACGTGCCATTCCCAGGGGGTGGCCACGTAGACGACGTCGATGTCGTCGCGCTCGAGCATCTTCTCCCAGGCGTTCTCGTCGCCGAAGTACAGGGCGGGTTCCTTGCCGGTGATCTTCTTGACGCTCGCCGCGGCGCCCATGGCGCGCTGCTCGACGATGTCGCAGACGGCGACGACTTCGGCGAACGGGATGTTCGCGGCGGAGTTCACGTGACCGCGGCCGCGGTTGAGGCCGATGACGGCGACGCGCACCTTCTCGGTCGGCTTGGTGGTCAGGTCCCAGACGGGCTTGTTGCCGGCCGGACGCGTGCGCGTGGCGGAGATGTCATGCGCGTCGAGGAGCTTGAGGTCGCGCGGGTCCGGCTTGGCTTCGGCGGACGGTACGGCGCTGAGGCCGAGGCCGAGGCCGGCGAGGGCGCCGAGTTTGAGGAAGTCGCGACGGTTGGAGTTTTCGGGGAGGTTCATGGCGGTGATGGGGTGGGGTGAGGGTTAGGAGATGATGGGGAGCGGCTTGAGGGTCTTCCAGCCGCCGCGGGTGAAGTCGGGATAGGCGACGGGGATGCTGCCGTCACGGACGGAGCGGTCGGAGAGGTCGATCAGGGCGGACCACGACGCGGCATCGTAGACGGTGAGGTCAGGCGTGATCCCTTGGCGCAGGCAATCGAGGAAGCGATGGCTCATCACATGGTCCATGCCGCCGTGGCCGCCGACCTGCTTGGCCTCGGCCATCAGTTTCCTGAGGAGCGGATGCATGTTCGCGGCCATGAACTTCTTCAGCCGGTCGCCTTCGTAGGTCCAGGCGTGGCTGTTCCGCTTCTCCTTCGGGTCGAGCAGGGGGCTTGCGTTGTCCGCGTCGATCGCGAGGCGGTTGGGGTAGCCGGCGAAGGTGGCGAGCGAGCCGCTGAGCAGGTTGCCGCGGGTGTAGGGACGCGGGCTGCAGTTGTCGTGCTGGACGACGATCGTGCGGCCGAGCTCGGTCTTGATGATCGAGGTGTTCATGTCGCCGCAGACGAACCGCTGGTCCTTGGAGCGGTCGCGGTCCGGCTTCACGCGGTCGCGTAGCTGCGAGAGCCCGAACTCGGGCGAAGACACCGACACGGCGTACTTGAAGGCGTCCCCGCGTCCGATGCCCATGTATTGGGCGATCGTGCCGAGGCCGTGCGTCGGGTAGACGTTGCCCTGCAGCAGGGCGGCGTAGTTGCGGCGCCATTCGCGCTGGGCGTCCATGAAGGTGTAGCCCTTCGGGCCCGTGCCGCTGACGCGCTGGTCGTGGATGTAGCCGCATTCGCCGTGCTTGAGGTCGCCGAAGAAGCCTTGGCGGGCGAGGTTGAGGACGAAGAGCTCCTCTTCGCCGTAGCAGCAGTTCTCGAGGATCGGGCAGTGGCGCTGGTGTTTCTCCGAGGCGTCGACGATGTCCCAGCATTCGTCGACCGTCAGGCCGCAGTTCACCTCGACGAAGGCGTGCTTGCCTAGCTCCATGGAGCGGATCGCCATCGGCTTGTGCCATTCCCAGGGCGTGGCGACGTAGATGACGTCAAGGTCGTCCCGCGCGACCATCTGCTCCCAGACGTCCTCGTCGCCGCCGTAGACGGCCGGCGTCTTGCCGGTCTTCTTGCGGACGACCTCCGCCTGCGCCTTGGCGCGGTCGTCGAGGATATCGCAGACCGCGACGACCTCGGCGAACGCGGTGGCGGCGACGGAGGCGACGTGCGCGGAGCCGCGGTTGAGGCCGATGACGCCGACGCGGATCTTCTCCTGCGGTTTCGTTTCCAGGTCCCAGACGGGTTTGTTGCCCACGGGGCGAGGGCGGGTGGCGCCCATCTCGGCGGCGGCGCGATGCTTCAGCTGGGCAGGATCCGGTTTGGCTTCGGCCGAAGGGATGGCGCCCAGCCCCAAGCCGAGACCCGCAAGCGTGCCGAACTTCAGGAAATCACGACGGTTACCGTGTGGGAGGGGTTCCATGGGGCGGCTTCAAGACAGCAAAGCCCGCGTGCGGTTGCAACGGATTTGGCCGTCGGCCCTCGCGTAATTATCAGCTTACGAAGCCTTGGGCCCATTTAATCCCGAAGACCGCCAGATTACGAACGATATGGGCCGTAAAACAAGGGAGCAACGAGCGGTCCGGATTCAAAGGATTGAAGCGCACGACGTAGAGCCAGATCGAGGTGGCGAAGGCGAAGAGCGCGTCCACCTGGCCTTCGGGCCGGCTGAGGTCGAAGTTGTGGATGAGCGCGAAGACGAGCGAGCCGACGATCATCAGCGCGAGCAGCTTGCGTCCGACCAGTTCGCCCGGAGCGACGAAGCCGCGGAAGAGCATCTCCTCGACGACGGAAGCGCCGAGGAGCAGGAAGATGTAGATCGCGGGCAGGCGTTCCTGCATCTCGGTCAGGCCGGCTCGCTTCTCGACGGCGGCTTCGGCGATGGTGATCAGGATGGCGCCGGCGGCGGCGACGAAATAGGTGGCCGAGGGAGCATAGGTCGTGCCGGGCCAGAATTTCTCCGGCTCGCCGGTGTGCTTCCGCTTGCGGCGTTCGCGCGCCCAGGCGATGAGCACGAAGAGCCCGAGGGCGCAGTACAGCAGGGCTTTGGCGGCGGTCAGGTCCATGGAGTCAGCGGACGCCGAGCACCCACGCGCGGTAGGCGGGCGAGGCGTGGTCGGCGGCGAAGGCCAGCCACTGCGGGACGGCGTAAGGATGGCGGGCGTGGACCCATGATTCGAGGTCGGCGCCCTTCGCCGCGGCGTACTTGAAGGTCACGCGGAACTCGTCCTCGCTCTCGGCCTTGCCTTCCCAGGTGTAATGGGAGCGGATCGGCCCGTCGACCTGCGCGCAGGCGGCGAGGCCGGCGGCCACCGCGTCGGCGGCGAGGCGGTCCGCTTCGTCTCGCGAGGGCAGGGTGGTCAGGGCGATGCCGATGGCTTCAGTCATTCGATTCGCCGTCGGGCTTCAGGTATCGTTCGGTGATGATCTCGATCAGCATGTCGCGGGCTTCCTTGACGGAGTCGACATGCACGTAGAGGTCCCGGTCTTCCGGCGAGACCATGCCCCATTCTTGGAAGGCCTCGAAATTGACGGCGCTCTTCCAGAAAGCGGAGCCGAAGAGCAGCACCGGGAACTGCTTCTTGGTCTTCTTCGTCTGGATCAGCGTGAGCATCTCGAACAGCTCGTCCATCGTGCCGAAGCCGCCGGGGAAGGCCACGAGCGCCTTGGCGAGGTAGAGGAACCAGTACTTGCGTACGAAGAAGTAGTGGAATTCGAGGTCGAGCTCCGGCGTGATGTACGGGTTGTGCTCCTGCTCGAAGGGCAGGGCGATGCCGAGGCCGACGGAACGGCCGCCGGCTTCGTGCGCGCCGCGGTTGGCCGCTTCCATGATGCCGGGTCCGCCGCCGGAGCAGACGAGGAAGCGCTGCCATTCGGGGAGGGTGAGGGACCACTTGGTCATCTCGAAGGCGAGCTCGCGGCAGGCCTCGTAGTAGGCGGAGCTACGCAGGTCGATCTCGGCGACGCGGAGGCGCTGGGCGCATTCGGCGCCGGAGCAAGCGCCGCTGGCGGCGAGGGCCTTGGCTTCTTCGAGACGCTTGCGGGCGACCTCAGGTGGCAGCGTGCGGGCGGAGCCGAACATCACGACCGTGTTGCGGACGCCGTGCTTCTTGAAGCGCACATGCGGCTCGGTCATCTCCGTCAGCACGCGGATTCCGCGGGCCTGGGGGCTGGTCATGAACTCGGGGTTCAGGTAGGCCCGGGGCGGGGTGGGCCTAAGTTTGCCTTTTTCCGGGCTCATAACCCCATCCTTCCCTTCGGAAGCCCATCTGCCAAGCCGGGAAGCGTGGGGCTTGACACCCTCAGCGGGGTACCCTTGGCTGTTCCTTTACAGCCATGCAACCGACCTATCGCCCGTCCAAGATCGCCCGCGCCCGCAAGTGCGGTTTCCGCGCCCGTTCCAAGACCCCCGGTGGCCGCAAGGTCCTGGCCAAGCGCCGTGCCATCGGCCGCAAGCGCCTCGGCGCCTCCTAAGCCCCATGCGTCTCCCGCGGGAGCGTCGAATTCGCGCCTCGGCCGAGTTCAGCCGCCTCCGCCAAGAAGGCTCGCGACTCGATTGCGGGCCTTTTCTTTTGAATTTCCGCCCGACGGGCGAGAAAGGTCCTGCCCGCTTCGCCGTCATCGCGGCCAAGAAGAACCTTCCGTTGGCGGTCGATCGTAATCGGGCCAAGCGACTGGCCCGTGAACTGTTCCGGACCGACGAAGCCGCCTTCCCGGCCGGTTGGGAGGTCGTGCTGGTCATCCGCTCCGGCATGCTCAAGCGATCCTTGGCCGAGCTCCGCAAGGTCTATGCGGCGGCGGCCCAGCGCATCGTCTCGGCGAAGTCCGGGCCGGCCGCATGAGCGAAGCCGGCCCATCCCTCCTAGCGCGAATCGCGTTGGGCCTCGTGCGTTTCTATCAGCGCTTCCTCTCGAAGCCTTTGCACCTGATTCCCGGTTCGGGATGCCGCTACCATCCTACTTGTTCCTGCTACGCGGCCACGGCCATCGGTCGCTTCGGCTTCTTGAAGGGCGGCTGGCTGGGCTTCCGTCGGATCTGCCGCTGCCACCCGTGGGGCGGCTCCGGCGTCGACGAAGTGCCGGAACGGTGACGAGACGCATCCGTTTAATTGGCTCGCCCTGAGGGGTCGATTTTACGACTTATCTCCCTGTGAAATCGCTGTTCTCGAAGGTCTTGGGTTCACGTCAGGGTGGCACGCTCCTCCTGGCTTCCAGCTACGTCCTTCTCGGCACCTTGCTCCGCCTTGGCCTGCTCGTCGCTTCGGTCGGGGGAGTGTCCTGGGGGTTGCCGACCTTCGCAGCCTTGTTCGTCGGCCTGCTGTTCGACCTCTGCATGGCCTGGTTCCTGACCTTGCCGATGGGGTTGCTGAGCGCCCTCTGGCCGCGCGGCATGTCCGGCTCGCGCTGGCTCCGTCTGCCGTTGCGCGCCGCCTGGGTCTTTGGCGCGTTCCTTTTCGCGTTCTGGAAGGTCTCGGAGATCCTTTTCTGGGAGGAGTTCGGCGTGCGCTTCAACTTCATCGCGGTCGACTACCTGGTCTACACGACCGAGGTGGTGAAGAACATCAAGGAATCCTATAACCTGCCGCTGATCGTCGCCGTCGTGCTCGCGGTCGCGATCGGGCTCTTCCTCCTTTGGCGCCGGCTCGGTTGCGTCCGCCGCTGGGAAGAGGGCGCCGTCGCCGATGCCGCGCCTCGCTGGCGCGACCTCGCCGCGCTCCTCGCGCCGATGGTCGTCCTGCTGCTGGTCTCCTACTTCGTCGGCCGCCGCGACCTTAACGCCGTCACGACCACTCATACGTCCGTCGGCGAACGCCTGACTGCCGGCCTCCGTCACATGGGCGATCCCCAGCCGGGCTGGGATAACAGCTACGACACCGAGCTCGCGAAGAACGGAGAATACGCCTTCCTGGCGGCCTTCTGGGCCAACCAGCTCGAGTGGAAGCGCTTCTATCCTTCCCGTCCCGACGCCGTCGCGCAGCTGCGCGCGATGCTGCTCGCGCAAGGCGGCGAGCCGGTGGCCAAGGACCTTAACGACGTCACCCGCCG
This sequence comes from uncultured Opitutia bacterium, assembly GCA_903913915.1. Lineage (GTDB taxonomy): Bacteria > Verrucomicrobiota > Verrucomicrobiia > Opitutales > UBA953 > UBA953. The sequence goes on along the minus strand of CAIWNE010000133.1, from coordinate 22,919 downwards.
CATCGCGCCCGCCGGCCGCCATGACGGACGTCGGCTCAACGTCATCCAGATAACGGTCGAGAGCCTCAGCGCGGAGTTCCTCGGCTGCTATGGGTCTCCCGAATACAAGCCCAAGAACCTGACGCCCAACCTCGACCGCCTGTCGCGTGAGTCGCTCTGGTTCTCCCGCTGCTATGCCAGCGGCACGCGCACCGTGCGCGGCATGGAAGCCCTCACGCTTTCGATCCCGCCGATTCCCGGCCAGTCCGTCCTGCGTCGCAAGGGTTGCGAGAACCTGACGACCTTGGGCTCCGTGCTGCGCGCCCAGGGTTACGACACGGCGTTCATCTACGGGGGCGACGGTTTCTTCGACAACATGAACTACTTCTTCGGAGCCAACGGCTACCGGGTGGTGGATCTTCCCCGGCAGGAAGCCGCGGGCAAGAAGATGAGCTTCGGCAACGCCTGGGGCGCCTGCGACGAGGATGCGTTCGCATGGTCGCTGGACGAGGCCGACAAGGCCTTCGCCGCCGGCAAGCCTTTCCATCACTTCGTGATGACGACGTCGAACCACCGGCCTTACACCTGGCCCGAGGGCAGGATCGACCCGAAGCTCAGCGGCCGCGACGGCGGCGTCGCCTACACCGACCATGCGATCGGCGCCTTCCTCAAGGCCGCGGAAGCGAAGCCTTGGTTCAAGGACACGGTCTTCGTGATCGTGGCCGACCACTGCGCCTCCGTCGCCGGCAAGCGCGAGCTCGAGATCCGGAAGTACGAGATTCCGCTCTTCGTCTGGTCCCCCGGCAACATCGCGCCCCGCAAGGTCGAGACGATGATGGGCCAGATCGACGCGGCGCCCACGGTGCTCGGACTCCTCGGCGCAAGCTACCTTTCGCGCTTCGTCGGCAACGACGCGTTGAGCCCGGCTTTCCGTCCCCGCGCCTTCATCAGCAACTATCAGAAGGTCGCGATGCTGCGTCCGGACGGCCTCCTCACCGTGCTCAAGCCCGTGCGTCAGGCGGCGCAGTACAAGGCCGACCTCACGACGGGCGCCCTGACGCCGGTGGCATCCCCGGATACGGCCGCCGTGGACGAGGCGATCATCCATTATCAGGCCACCGACGATCTCTTCAACCATGGCGGACTCCAGAATCCAGTCCGCTGAGCTTCGCTCGCTGGTCGCCCCGGCGGTCGCGATCGTCGCCATCGTCGTCTTCTTCGGCCTGCCCGGATTGGGCGGAGAGGCCCTTGACCTCCGGTTCCAGTCGCTTTTCTGGAACGGACAGGGCTGGCTGATTCCGCATGAGAACGCACTCGGGCGCGCCTTGGCCTATGACGGTCCGAAGGTCCTCATCATCGCCTGGGCCGTCACGCTGATCGGCGCGGCCGTCTTCGCTCCGCGCGTGCGCATGCGGGCCCTTTATCTCATCGCCTGCCTCGCGGTAGTCTCGGTCGTGTGCACCCAGCTGCGCGCCGTCAGCGGCATGGCCACGCCGCTCGAGCTGAAGGCTTTCGGCGGCACCTACGACCATCTGTTGCTGCTGCAGCCTAAACCGGCCGGTTATCCCAGCCATGCCTTTCCCGCAGGCCATGCCAGCGGCGGCTTCGCTTTGCTCGGCATGTATTGGGCGCTGGGGGCTCGCCGTTGGCGAGGCCTGGCGCTAGGCTTGGGCTTCGGCTGCTGGATGGGGTTCTACCAGGTCGCCCGAGGCGAACACTTCCTGTCCCATACGCTCGCCACCGCCGCGCTGGCGTGGTTCCTCTGCCTCGGCCTGGCCCTCCTGATGAAGGGCCCGATGAGCCGCGAGGTCAGTTCGTCCAGTTGACGAGGTTGTCCGCGCGGAAAGGCCCCGTGCTCGCGCCGCTCTCGTCGAAATAAGTCGAGGGTACGATGCCCGACTGCGTCATCGTCGTGCCACCCGAGGGCGAGGGGTCCCAGTATTCTTCCAAGGCCAGGATGTCTCCTTCGTTGGCAGCCGGGACATAATTGGCGGAAGCGGAGACGAAGAGGAAGTTGGGCGACTTCCAGTTCGCATATTTGGCGGCCGTGAGGGCGCGGTAGCGGTAGTCGTAAGGGTTGCCCCAGGCGTCGACGAATTCACGGCAGGCGGCGTTGTTGGTGCGCCAGTCGTTGGCCGAGATCTGCGTGTTGTCGTTGGTGGTGATCTCCTCGAAACTGAGGAAGCTGCGCATCTGGCGTCCGGCCGTGCCGGAGGGAAGGAGGGGGTCGTCGTAGTCGAGCAGGACGGGCGTGCTGCCCGGCGAGGTGACGCGGATCAGGCGGCGTCCGAGGAGCTGGTCGAGCAGGTCGCGACGGTAGCGGTCGTCGGTGCCGGTCGCGCAGCAAGGGAAGTCCCCGTAGGCCTTTCGATAGCTCTGGCAGGCCATGGCCACGGCCTGGATGTCGCCGCGGGACTTGGACTTGTTGCGCCCGTTGTTGGCCGCGCGGAACAGCCCGAAGGTGATGGCCGAAAGGATGGCGATGATCGCGATGACGACCAGCAGTTCGATGAGGGTGAAGCCGGAGCGGCGTGCGGTGGGGTGGCGCATGGTTCGGGGCTCAGATGTGGCGGGAATCGTTCTCGTCCTTCTTCACGTAGCCGGAGTCCTGGCGCTGGTGGTTCACGGCGTTCTTCTTCAGGTAGGCCTGGTAGACGTCATCCGCCGACATGCCGAGGACCTGGGCGATGGAGATGAGGAAGTGGAAGAGGTCGATGACCTCGACGCGGGCGTTCTGCTCGTCGAACTTCTGGTACTTGGCCCACCACTTCCAGGGCACGGAGTCGGTCAGCTCGGCCATCTCCTGCTGCATGGCGCGGAGGTAGTTGAGGACCCATTTGATCTTTTCTTCCTCGGTCATGCCGGCGGTTTCGACGCCGATGCGCTTGTTCAGCGCCTGCTGCATCTGGAAGATCTCTTCGAGCTTGTCGGACATGGCTTCGATTAGGGCGGGAAGCCCGCCCGGGGGCAATCCCGGAAGCGGTGCCGGGATTGCCTGGCGATTAATTGCTCTTTGCAGGGGAGGGCGGACTATGCCTTCCTGTCCGAGTGTCCGCCACCAGCCTCCTCGCTCCCCTTCGCAAGCCGGAAGTCCTCGCCCCGGCCGGGGAGTGGGATTGCGCCCGCGCGGCCGTCGAGAACGGCGCCGACGCCATCTTCTTCGGCGTCGGCCGGTTCAACGCCCGCGTCCGCGCCAAGAACTTCGAGGAAGCGGACCTGCCCGAGCTGATGGCCTACCTGCACGGACGCGGCGTCAAGGGGTACGTCACCTTCAACACGCTGATCTTCCCGGATGAGCTGGCCGAAGCCGCCCGCACGCTCCGTTCGATCATCGCCGCCGGCGTCGACGCCGCGATCGTCCAGGATCCCGGCGTCTGCCGCCTGATCCGACGCATCTCGCCCGACTTCCCGATCCACGCCTCGACGCAGATGACGGTGACGAGCGCCGCCGGCGTCGATTATGCCCGCGGCCTCGGCGCTTCGCTGGCCGTCCTCGGCCGCGAGGTCTCGATCCCTGAGATGCAGAAACTCCAGTCGGAGCAGGTCGCCAAGGGCGCGCCGCTCGACCTCGAGGTCTTCGTCCACGGCGCCCTCTGCGTCGCTTATTCCGGACAGTGCCTGACGAGCGAATCCCTCGGCGGCCGCTCGGCCAACCGCGGCGAATGCGCCCAGGCCTGCCGTCTGCCCTATGAGCTCGTGGTCGACGGCGTCGTCCGCGACCTCGGCGACAAGGCCTATCTGCTTTCGCCGCAGGACCTCGCGGGCATCGAGGTCGTGCCTGACCTCATCCGCGCCGGCATCCGTTCGCTGAAGATCGAAGGCCGCCTGAAGTCTCCGGAATACGTGGCCGCCATCACGAAAGCCTACCGTCGCGCGGTCGATGCGGCTTGGGATGCGTTCGCCAAGGGGACCGACGCCGATCGCGCCGCCCTGCAGGTCCGTCAGGAAGAGGACTATGCGATGCAGATGACCTTCTCCCGCGGCCTGTATACGGGCTGGCTCCGCGGCATCGATAACCAGCACCTCGTCCATGCCCGCTTCGGCAAGAAACGCGGCGCCTACCTGGGCACGGTCGTCGATGTCGCCACGAACGGCGTGACGATGCGTCTCGAAGGACCGCTCAAGCCGGGCGACGGCGTGGTCTTTGACCAAGGCAAGCCGGCCGAACGCGAGCAGGGTGGCTTCGTGCACGGCCTCGAGCCCGCCCGCGGCGGCCTGACGTTCATCCGCTTCGGCCGAGAAGACGTCGATTGGTCGCAGGTGAAGTCCGGCGCGATCCTCTGGAAGACCAAGGACCAGGAACTCGACAAGCGTCTGCATGATTCCTGGGACCGCGAGAAGGCCAATTACCGCCGGCCGCTCCATGCGAAGGTCGTCGGCCGTCTCGGCCAGCCTCTTCGCGTCGAGTTCAACGACGGCGAGGGTCATGTCGTCGCCGGCGAGACCTCGATGCCTTGCGCCGCGGCCGAGAAGCGTCCGATGGACGTGAATACCTTGCGCGATCAGCTCGGCCGCCTCGGCGACACGGGCTTCGAGATGGGCGAACTGCAGGCCGACCTCGATGGCGCCCTCATCATTCCCGTCAGCGAGCTGAACCGCCTGCGCCGCGACCTCGCGGACCAGGTCGCCAAGCTCCGCAGCCAGCCCCTCCGCTGGACCTTGCTCCCTTACGAGGAAGAGGCGACGAAGGTCGCCGCCTTCGAACCCAGGCGTCCCGGCGAAGCCGAGATCGTCGTCGTCATCCGCGAGCCCGAGCAGCTCGAGCCCGCCCTGGCCAGCGGCGCCCGCGTGATCTACGCGGAATACGAGGATCCGAAGAAATTCCGCGCCGCCGTCGCCCGCGTCCGCGCCTATGAGCAGGAAGCCGGCCGCAAGGTCGAGTTCTGGGCGATGGGCCCGCGTATCCACAAGCAGGGCGAAGACCGCATCAGTGAAATCGTCCTTTCCTGCGAGGCCGACGGCTACCTCGTGCGCAACCACGAGGACCTGCGCGCCTTCAGGGGCAGGCGCCTCCGCGCCGACTTCTCCCTGAACGTCGCCAACGGCCTGACCGCCGAATGGCTCATGCGCGAGCATGCCCTCGAAGGGCTCACGGTCTCGTACGACCTTAACTCCGAGCAGGTCACCGCGCTCTTCCAGTCGGCCCCGCCCGAATGGTTCGAGGTCACGATCCACCAGCACATGCCGATGTTCCACATGGAGCACTGCGTGTTCTGCACCTTCCTCTCCAAGGGCAAGGATTACCGCGACTGCGGACGCCCTTGCGAGAAGCACCGCGTCAAGCTGCGCGACCGCGTCGGCGCCGAGCACATCCTCAAGGCCGACGCCGGCTGCCGGAACACGCTCTTCAATTCGCGCGCCCAGACCGGCGCCGAATACGTCACCCAGCTCCTCGCCCTCGGCGTCCGTCGCTTCCGCGTCGAGTTCGTCGACGAGGACGCCTCGACGGTCACGCGTACGCTCGAGAAGTATCAGGCTCTGCTGAAAGGCGACATCGACGGCACCGCCCTCTGGAACGACCTCAAGGTCCTCAATCAGCTCGGCGTCACGCGCGGCACGATGAGGGTAAGGCTCTAGTCGCTTGGCGTTTGACCAGGCCCGGGGGAGGTCAGCGTTTCCCGATGAACCGCCGTTCCTTCCTGTCCCTGGCCGCTGCAATGCCGGCCCTTTCCGCCATCGGACAGACGGCCTCGACGCCCGATTTCGCCAAGTTGCCGGTCGGCGGCATGGACAAGAAACTCGCCCCGGCTTTCGCCGCCGCAGGCTACGGCTATCTGGAACTTTTCATCACCGCCGAGATCGTCCCGGGCAAGGAAGACGACGTCTTCGCCAAGAACCTCGCGGCCCTCAAGGCTCTGCCGGTCCCGACGACCTTCCTCAACGGTTTCATCACCAGCGACATTCCGATGGTCGGCCCGGACGCCCAGCACGACAAGGTGGAGAAGTGGGTCCGCACGGCCTTCCCGCGCGCCCGTCAGCTCGGCGTGTGCGTCGTCACGGTCGGCTCTGGCGGTTCCCGTCGTTGCCCCAAGGGCTTCGAGCCCGCCAAGGCCCGCGAGCAGTTCTCGAAGATCCTCGGCCGCATCGCCCCGATCGCCCTCGACCACGGCATCCGCCTGACCATCGAGAACCTCAACACCGCCGAGACCAATCTCTGCACCAGCATCGCCGAATCCGTCGAGGTCATCACCGCCGCCGGTCCGGACGTCTTCCTGACGGCCGACCTTTATCACATGATGCGCGACAACGATCCGGCCGAGGAGCTCCGCAAGGCCAAGGGTCGCCTCATCCATTGCCACGTCGCGGAGAAGGAAGTCCGCAGCGCACCGGGCACGAAGGGCGATGATTTCCGTCCGCACCTGCGCGTGCTGCGCGAACTCGGTTATGCCGGCGCCTTCAGTTTCGAATGCGGCTGGGCCAAGTCCGTTTCGCCCGACAAGGCGATCGCGGCCTTCCGTCAGCAGCTCGCCACGCTCTGATCACTCCTCGCCGCGGAGGCGAGGGAGCAGGCCGGTGATGCGGCGCGAGTCGGAGGCGTTGCGCACGGCCATCGCGTAGGCGGTGGGGGTCGCCGACGAGGATGACCTGCTTGCGGCCGCGCGTGACCGCGGTGTAGACGAGATTCCGCGCAAGCATGATGCTGTGCTGGCGGAGCAGGGGGACGACGACCGCCGGGAATTCCGAGCCCTGCGATTTGTGGATGCTCACCGCGTAGGCGAGGTGCAGGTCGCCCTGTTCGCCGCGTTCGAGCTCCACGCGGGCGCCGTCGAAGTCGATCAGCAGCGTGCCTTCCTCGTTCTGGCCGAGCACCACGCCGAAGTCGCCGTTGAAGACGTTCTTGTCGTAATTGTTGCGGGTCTGGATGACCTTGTCGCCCGGCTGGATGCGGCCTGGACGGGCGTCCGCGCCGCGCAGGCGGCCTTGGAGGGCCTGGTTGAACGCCTGGATGCCGCCGGTCCCCTTGTGCATCGGCGCGAGCACCTGGATGTCGCGCAGCGGGTCGAAGCGCAGGGCCTTCGGTAGGATGTCGCAGCAGAGTTTCGTGACCATCGCCACGCAGGCTTCCGGGTCGTCGACGCGCACGAAGTGGATGTCCTGCGCGAAGTCGAGCTTGGCCGGATCCTCGACCGGCGTGGGCGGAGTGGTGTCAGCGTGCAGGATGCCGTGCGCGACCGTCACGATGCCGCTGCGGGCGCCTTGGCGGAAGACCGTGTCGAGGCGCGTGACCGCGGCCGCGCCGGAGTCGATGAGGTCGCCGAGCACGTTGCCGGCGCCGACGGACGGGAGCTGGTTGACGTCGCCGACGAGCAGGACGTGGGCCGTGCCGGGCACCGCGCGGAGCAGGGCTGCCGCGAGCTTTGTGTCGAGCATCGAGGATTCGTCGATGATGACGAAATCGGTCGCGAGCGGGTTTTCGGCGTTGGCGGTGAAGCCGCCTTCCGCGGGGTCGAACTTCAGCAGCCGATGGATGGTCGAAGCCTGGACGCGCGTGGCCTCGGTCATGCGCTTCGCGGCGCGGCCGGTGGGCGCGCCGAGGGCCATGCGCACGCGCTTCGCGCCCAGGATGTCGCAGAGGGCCTTGAGGATGGTCGTCTTGCCGGTGCCGGGGCCGCCGGTGAGGACGGTGACCTTGTTCTGCAGCGCCATGATCACGCCGGCCGCCTGGGCGGGCGAGAAGGCGAACCCGGCGCGGGTCTGGGCCCATTCGACGGCCTTCTCGGCGATGATGGTCGGCAGCCCGGAGGGCGTGGCGAGGAAGCGCTGGACGGAGGCCGCGATGGATTTCTCGGCCTTCTCCTGCGGCTTGAGCTGCACGAGCCGCACGCCGCGCGTCGAGAGCACCCCGACGGCGTTTTCTTCCATCAGCTTGCGCAGGCGGTCATGGACGATGGTCTTGTCGACCTCGAGCAGCTCGGTGGCCTTCTCAAGCAGGCCTTCGTCGGGGAACGCGCTATGGCCTTCGCCTTCGAGTTCCTCGAGCGAGTGCAGGATGCCGGCGTCGACGCGCTGCGGGCCGGCGGTCGGGAGACCGAGGTTGCGCGCGATCTTGTCGGCGGTCTTGAAGCCGACGCCTTCGACCTCGCGGCAGACGCGGTAGGGTTCGGTGGTGAGGACCTTCTTGGCGTCCTGGCCGTAGGCCTTGACGATGCGGATGCAGAGGGCGTTGGTCACGCCGTAGGTCTGCAGGAAGACCATCACTTCGCGCAGCGCCTTCTGGTCGTCCCAGGCGGCCTTGATGGCCTTCGCGCGGCCGGGGCCGATGCCGTCGACTTCGCGGAGGCGGCCCGACTGGTTCGAGATGATGTCGAAGGTGCGGACGCCGAACTTCGCGACGATCTTGTCGGCGTAGGTCTTGCCGATGCCCTTGATGAGGCCGCTGCCGAGGTACTTGCGGATGCCGTGGACGGACGAGGGCAGTCGCGAACTGAAGATGCGGACGCGCAGCTGCGGTCCATGCGAAGGGTGGCGTTCCCAGTGGCCGCTGACGTCGACGGTCTCGCCGCACTGCAGGCCGGTCATGTTGCCGAGGATGATCACCTTGTCGCCGGCTTCGGGCGCGAGTTCCGCGATCGTGAAGTGGGTCTCCTCGTCGAGCCAGAGGATGCGCTCGACCACGCCCGAAAGAGTGGTTTCGGGTCCGCGCGGCGGTTCGCGAGGCGGCGACATGCGGAGAGCCAATCACCCCCGCGGGGCGGGAGCGAAACGAAAATCAGCCCAGCCCGAAGACCTCGCGTCCCAGCTCGGGCAGGCCGGCGTGGACGGTGTCCGGGGAGTAGGGGGCGAGCTCCTCGGCGGTATGGCTGCCGGTCGTCACGCAGTGGATCGCGGCCAGCTTGCCGTTGCGGGCCGTGGAGATGTCGAACGGCGAGTCGCCCACCATGACGGTCCGTTCGGGGTGGGCCTTGAAGGACGACAGCACGAACTGCGTGAACTCCGGCTGGGGCTTGCGCCAAGGGTGCACGTTGGTGCCGTAGACGCCGTCGATGACGTCGGCGAGGCCGAGGTGCTCCATGATCTTCTTGGAGTTTGCGTCATCCTTGTTGGTGTAGACCGCGACCCGTACGCCCTTGGCGCGAAGGGCCGACAGGATCTCGCGGCAGCCGGGGTAGGCGCGGAGGCCGTGATACATCACGGAAGGGAAGTGCTCGCGGAAGAGGCGGGTGGCGGTGGGGGCGTTGGCTTCGCCGGCCAATTTGACGACCGTGACGTTGACGGAGCCGCCCACGGCGCGTCGGATCTGCTCCAGCGTGACGCTCGGCAGGCCCATCATGCTCATCACGTCGTCGTAGCAGCGGTGGATGGCCTCGAAGTTGTCGACCAAGGTGCCGTCGAGGTCGAAAAGGACGGTTTCGGGAAGGGGGCGGGCCATGGCGAGGCTCTTATGAGGCGGGGAAAGGGGCGGTTTCCAAGTTTGGAATTGAAGGAAAGGTCGGGCGACCTAGGTTGCGGCTTCGCATTATGAGCTTCTCGCTGGACCTTACCAAGCCCCTCGGCCGCCTCGGCCTGGCCATCAACACCGTTGTCCTAGGCGCCATCTTTTATGGCATCTCCGTCGGCGCCTACCACTACATGAGCCATACGCTCCCCGAGTCCGAGGCGCACGCCAAGGAGGCCGCGGCCAAGGTTGCTCTCGTGGACAAGGCCGTCGCCAAGGCCAAGGCCGCCTCGAAGGGCAAGGCCTTCGACGAAAAGGCCGCCGTCGCCGCCGTTGAGGCCGCCGTCGAGCCCGAGCTCAAGAAGGAAGCCGAAGAGATCCACCACCACGCCGTCTCCGGTTGGGCTCCTTTCGCCGTCTTCCTGCTGATCCTCTCGTCCCTCTTCTTCTCGGGTTTCCTCTCCGTCTATGTCCAGCGCCGTGCCAACGACGGCGGACTCAAGGGCCTTTGGATCTTCACCAACCATCTCGGTGCCTGGGCCTTCGCCAGCTTCGTCGGCTTCTATCCTTTGCTCGCCGCCCAAGGCCTGCGTAATGCTTACGCCCCCGCCTTCATCGGCGGCCTGGTCCTCCTGCTTCCGGCGCTTTTCGCTGGCGAAGGCCATCACGACCACGACCATGATCATGGCGACGGCCACGATCATGGCCACACGCACTGAGCCGGCTCAGTGCGGCGCGGTGCCGCCGAAGTCGAAGACCGTATGACTGATCAGACCTCGCTCCAGCACGGCGAGGTCTGATTGTTTGTCGGTGGTCAGGTTCTCGCCGTCGTTCCAGGCGAACGAGAAGCCCTGCGCCGAACGCTTGAACAGGGAGCCGTGGCGCACGAGCGCCGGCGTGGTGCGTTCCATGGCGGTGCCGTCGGTGACGGTGGCAGGGTAGTTGAGGCTGTGGACCTGGAGGCCGTGGCTGGGTCGGCCGACAAGTCCTTTGGCGAAACGGGCCGCATGGCGGCAGGCCGCTTCGAGGTGGGGGCGCAGGGCCGGCGGGCAGACGGACGAGGTGCGATGCACCTGTTCGAAGATCGATTGTTCGAGGTCGAGGGAGCAGGCCACGGCCGGCAATCCCCAGGCGGTCCCTTCGGTCGCCCCGGCGAGGGTGCCGGAGCTCAGGCAGAGGGGCATCGTGGCGTTGAAGCCGATGTTGAGCCCGGAGATGACCACGTCGGGCTTGGCGGGAAGCAGGTGGCCGAGGGCGATGTTTACGCAATCGGAGGGGGTGCCGTCGATGGACCAGGCCTGACGGCCAAGGTTCGGGTAGTCCGCGACGGTGACTTCGCGGTGGCGGCTGAAGGCGCGTCCGATCCAGCTGCGTTCTCCCGAGGGGGCGGCCACGACGACGTCGAAGCCTTCGGCGACGCAGGCGGCGACGAGGGCATGAAGGAACGCGGCGTTGATGCCGTCGTCGTTGGTCAGCAAGGCGGTGGGCTTCATCCTAAGGTCATTGCTTGGCGTCGGGCAGGCCGCCCTCGAGTTCGGCGATCTGGTCCCGGAGGACGGCCGCGGTCTCGTAGTCTTCCTCTTTCATGGCCGCCTTCAGCTGGTCGCGTGCCTTGTTCAGCCGTGCCTCGATGGTCGCCTTCACCATGTCGCGCACCTTGGTCAGCCTGGCTTCTCGGTCGGCCTCGGCGTCGAGAGGCCGGCGTCCATGGTGCTCCAGTCCGGGCTGGATGCGCGCGATGGTCGCCAAGGCCTGCGGCGCGTGGGCCTCGTAGCAGGTCGGGCAGCCGAAGCGGTGTAGGCGGTCGAAGTCGGCCCACCGGAAGCCGCAGGTGGGGCACTTGCCCCTGCCGACGGGGGTCGGGACGGTCAGCTTCAGCCCGAGCGCGAGCGAGGGCAGAATGGAGTCCGACAGCAGGGAGGGGCAGCCTTGGCAGCAGGCATAGGTCTCCGCCTTGCCCCCGGCGACGAGGGTGAAGTACACGGCGGCGTTCTGGACGCAGCCTTGGCAGGATGGCGGACGCGGAATCAAGAGCCTCCACCATGCACGCGAACCGCTTCCGATTCAAGTGCGGGGACGAACCTTTTCAGGTTGAAGCCATGCCGTCGGCGGATTGCCTATGAAACCGATGCTTTCTCCTGTTCTCATGCTCGTGCTGGCCGACGCCGAGAAAGGCGCCCTCTGGTATTTCAAGCAGATGGATTCCGCCGGCCTCGCCGTCGCGGGCGTCCTCCTGATCTGTTCCTTCATCGGCTGGGGAGCGATGATCGGCAAATGGTCCGACGTCCAGGAGCTCCGTCGCCGCAACCACGCCTTCGAGCGTCGCCTGCGCGACGAACCTTCCGTCGTCGCCCTCAATTTCCCGCGCGGCTCCAATCTCGGACCCTACGAATTCCTCGTCGCCGAAGCCGTCTCGGCCGTGCAGCGCCACAAAGGTCGCCTGGTCCGTCAGTCCGACGTCACGCTCTGCATGGGCCACGTCGAGAACGCGATCCAGCGCGGCGTCTCCCGCACGATGGTGAAGTACGAGGACAAGATGGTGCTCCTCAGCTCGCTTGTCTCCGGCGGCCCGTTCCTCGGCGTGCTCGGCACCGTGTGGGGCGTGATGGTCACCTTTGGCGCGCTGACCGAGAAGGCCAGCATCGCGCAGCTCGCGCCCGGCGTGTGCGGCGCGCTGGTCACCACGACGCTCGGCCTCCTCGTCGCCATCCCGGCCACCTTCGGTTACAACTACCTGCTCACGCAGGTGAAGATCATGACGACCGAGCTCGATAATTTCGCCAGCTCGCTCGCCGACCGCGTCGAACTCGAACTCGAGGGCGAGGCCCGCCGTAATTTCGAGGCCGCCCAGGAACGCGAGCGTCTCCTGCGCGCCGCCGCCCCGGCCGCCGCCGCGAATGTCGCGCCGGCCGTCGCCCCGGTCGCCCAAGAACCTCCCGCCGCCTTGCCGGGCTGGGAAGACGCGCAGTAAGCCCGCATGGCCCGCTCCTTTTCCAGGCCCCATCGGCTCCACGTGATGAACGAGCTGAACGTCACGCCGATGCTCGACCTGTGCTTCTGCCTGCTGATCATCTTCATGATCGCGACGCCGGTCCTCGAGCAGACGACCGCGGTCAACCTGCCCAAGGCCGAGAAGGGCGCGGGCAAGACGCCCGATGCGAAGGTCCAGTATCGCATCGTGAGCATCGACCGTAATGGCGCCTATTCCGTCGGCTCCCGTGCCGTGACCTTCGCGCAGTTGGAAGCCGAGTTCGCCTCCATCGCCAAGATGCCTGAATCCGAACAGCCCGTCGTGCGCATCCGCGGCGACGGGGTGCTGTCCTACCAGAAAATCATCGACGTCCTTTCCGCGGCCAAGGCCAAGGGCCTCACCAAGGCTGGACTCGATACGGAGACGCGCTGAGATGGCGGGCGAAGGCAAAGGCTGGATCGGTTCCATCGCGGTGCACCTCGGCATCCTCGGGGCCATCGTCGGGTTCTCCTGGTACGCTTCCCGTCACTCCGGCGAAATCATCGAGAGCGTCGACCCGCTGTTGGTCGACCTCAACGGCATCCCGGGCAAGCGACCCGGCGAGGTGGGCAAGGCCGCCGGGGTCGCCAAGGGCTCCGAATCCGGTTCGAATAACGGCATCGCTCGTCTTCACATCAAGAAGCTCGACGTCGACAAGGTCCTGCGGGAGCGCGACCAGGCCGATCAGGCCGCGCAGGCTTCTTCCGCGTCGCCGAAGTCGATGTCCAAGTCGTCCAGCAAGTCCGGCGCGAGCAGCAGCACCGGCAAGACGACGCTCGGCGATTTCCGCAGTTCCCAGGGAGGCAAGTCCGGCTCGGGCAAGTCCGGCGGCATCGGCGGCGTCTCGGTCAAGAAAGGCCGGAGCTACGGTACCGGCGACAACGGAGGCGAAGGCGGCTCGGCCTCCGAGCAGGCGCTTTACGCCGGCGAAGTCCAGGCCCGCCTACGTACGACCTGGAATGAGATCCTGGCGACCGAGGGGGCTTCCGTGGCTTCCGGCGGCACCTGTGGCGTCACGGTCTCAGTCGACTCATCCGGCTTCGTCACCTTCTCGTCCTGGCTGAACAAGCCGAGCGACGCCCGCATGGCCGAACTCGTGAAGCGGGCCTGTGCCATGATCGGCAACTGCGGCAAGCCGCCGGGGGGCAAGTCCTTCAAGATCGAGTTCGCCAGCGTCAGCCTCTCTGACGGCTGATCGCGCTCAGTCGCGGATCTCGAGCACGATCTGCACCTCGACGGAGACGCCGAGCGGCAGTCCGTTGACGGAGACCGCGGCGCGCGCGTGCTTGCCGGCGTCGCCGAAGACCTGCAGCAGGAACTCCGAGGCGCCGTTGAGCACCTTGGGGCTGTCGCTGAAGCCGTCCACGCCGTTGACGAAGCCGTTGACCATCACCACGCGGGTGACGCGATCCAGCGAGCCGAGGGCGGCCTTGGCGTTGGCCAGAGCGTTGAGCACGCAGAGCTTGGCGGCTTCGGCGGCCTGGGCGATCTCCACCTCGCGGCCGACCTTGCCGGACGAGACGACCTTGCCGTCCTTCATCGGCAGCGTGCCGGCGAGGTAGAGTAGGTTGCCCGTACGGACGGCCGGGACGTAGGCGCCGGCGGCGGCAGGAGGCGTCGGCAGGGGGCAGCCGAGTTCGGTGAGGCGGGCTTCGACGGAGGACATAAGTTCAGAACCAATACTTGGGCCAACGGGCCTCTCGGCGCAAGTTGTGATAGAAAAGCGCGACGGCCACGATCAGGCCGACGCCGGCCAGGGTAGGGAACAGCAGGAAACTCCAGCCGGCTTGGCTGAGCGCGAAGACGATCAGCGGGTTGGAGCAGGCCGGCGGGTGCACGGTCCGCGTGAGTTTCATCAGCGCGATGGCGACGCCGACCGCGACGGCCGGGCCCCACCAGCCTTTGCCGAGCAGGTACATGCACGTCAACCCGCAGGCGCTGCCGATGAGGTGTCCGAAGATGACGTTACGCGGCTGCGCGAAAGGCGAGTCGGGGTAGGCGAAGACGATGAGCGCGCTCGCCGCGAAGGACCCGAGGAAGAGCAGGACGCCGTAGGCGCTGGTCAGGTAGGTCAGGCCGGCGATGACCGCCGCGGCCGTCGCCGCGGTCGCGAGGATGACGGACAGGGAAGAACGCGGCGGAGGGCTGGCCCCGTCGCCGCGCATTTTCTTCAGGAGGTCCAAGGCGGCGGGGCCGGAGGCCTTACTTCAGGGTCTTGATCCCGGCCAGGAGTTCCTGCACGAGTTCGCGGCTGCGGGCCTTCACCTCGCGTCCGAGCGTGGCTTCGGAGGTGCCGTTGGCGCGCTTGGACTGGGCGTAGGACTGGGCGAGCACCGCCTCCTTGTTGCGCGTGATCGTCGCGTTGTCGCGGACGGCCAGGATGACGTCGGCGTTATAACGGCCGAGGCCGCGGTCGAGGCGGACCTCGATGCTCAGCAGAGGGGTGGTGGCTTCGGGGCTCAGGCCTTCGACGGGCTTAGGCGTGATGTTGGCGCGGCGCATCTCGAGCTCCATCGCGTCGCGGATCTCGCTGCGGAGGTCGGCGTCTTCGGGGCGGCTTTCGGACGTGGTGACGTCGATGTAGAAGAAGGTGATGCCGCGGAGCTTGGCGAAGACCTTGTCGTCGCCGGAGGCGGCGCGGAGGGGGTCGGCTTGGGCGAGACCGGTGATGGCGACGAGGGAGGCCAGCAGGGTGAGGGCGAGGGAGCGCATGGGAGAGGAAGGCAGATTAGCCCCGACGTCGGTTGCTTCAATCCCCTTTCGCAGGGACGAGCTTCACGGCCGTCAGCGGATGCTGGTCGAGCAGGGTCGGATACCAGCCTTGCACCTCAGGTCGGATGAGGAACTTGTTCTTGTTGAAGACGACCGGGAGCACGGGCGCCTGGTCGACCAGACGGGCTTCGGCCTGCTGGAAATAACCGAAGCGCTTCGCCGCGTCGGTCTCCTTGGCCGCCAGGCCGAGCAGGCGGTCGTATTCGGCGTCGCTCCAGCGCGAGAAATTCAGTTCATTGCCGGCCATGAGCATCTCCAGGAAGGTGTTCGGGTCGTTGTAGTCGCCTACCCACGCCCCGCGGCAGAGCTGGAATTCGCCTTTGCGCATGGCGACCAGGTAGACCTTCCATTCGAGGTTACGGAGCTCGATCTCGACGCCGAGCTCGCGTCGCCACATCTCCTGATAGGCCTGCGCCATCATCTGCTGGCCTTCGGAGGTCGCGTAGAGGTAATCGAACTTCGGCAGGCCCTTGCCCCCGGGATAGCCCGCTTCGGCCAGCAGGCGGCGGGCTTCGGCGACGTCCTGCTTCCATCGGCTGGTCGGCTGGAAGCCGCCGGTGCCGGGCGGCGTGAAATGGAGGGCGGGCGTCTCGCCGGCGCGCAGGACTTTCTCGGCGATGAGATCGCGGTCGACCGCCATCCCGAGGGCGCGGCGGACGCGCGGGTCGCCGAGCGCCTTGCGCGCGGCGACGTCGGCCGGCTTGGCGCCCTTGATGTCGCAGTTCACCCAGACGAAGGCGGTCGAGAAGAACGGATCAAGCCTCAGCTGCGGGGCCTTCTGTTCGCGCAGCTTGGCCACCTTGTAGGGCGGCACGGCGCCGGTGATGTGGAGTTCGCCGCCGCGGAACGCGCGCTCCTCGGCGAAGAGGTCGGAGATCGCGCGGAACTCGACGGCGTCGAGGGAGACTTCCTGGGCGTTCCAGTAGCGCGGGTTCTTCCGCACGACGACGCGGCGGGCGACCTCCCATTTCTCGAGCGTGAACGCGCCGTTGCCGACCAGCGCGCCGGGGCGCGTCCAGAGCGTGTTGAGCGAGTCGATCTTGCCGTACCTGAGGATCGTGGCGGGGTGCACGGGCATCCAGCTTTGGTGGCAGAGGAGCTGGAGGAAGTAGGGGATCGGGTCCTCGAGCTCGATGACGAGCGTATGCGCATCCGGCGCCCGCACGCCGACCGACTTGAAATCCTTGGTCTTGCCGGCGGCGAAATCCTTGGCGCCGCGGATGCCATGCAGCATCGAGGCGTATTCGGCGCCGAAGCTCGGGGTGAGCATGCGTTCGTAGCTGAAGAGGAAATCTCCGGAGGTCACCGGATCGCCGTTGGACCAGCGGGCGGCGCCACGCAGGCGGAACGTCCAGGTCCTGCCGTCCTTCGACATCGTCCAGCTCTCCGCGACGCCCGGGACAGGGTGGAGGTCTTTCGGGTCGTAGTTCACCAGTCCTTCGAAGAGCGCGGCGACGATGTGGCTTTCGCTCAGGCCCGTGATGGTCTGCGGGTCGAGCCCCGAAGGCTCCGCCATGTTGTTGATGATCAGGTAACCTTCGGCGGCCTTCTTTTCGACCGTCGTCTTCCCGTCGCCGCATCCCGCGAGCAGGCACGCCAGGGCGAGCAGGGCGGCCGTCCATCGGTGCGCGGGGCGAAGCATGGCGCAGATTAGGCGCTAGGTCGGCCCGAGGGCAAGGCGTCTGGATGGGCTCTTTACTCCCTTGGGCGGATTTCCTAGAAAGTCCGCATGATCACCCCGACCCGTCGCGACCTCGTCGTCGCCGCCCTGACCGCCTCCGTCTGCCTCGGATTCTTCGGCTTCATCGGACAGGAACGCCTCGCGGCCGCCGTCGCGACGCCCAAGCCGATCATGGGCTCGGCCGCCTTCGATTGGGAGAAACTGGTCGTGAAGCAGACCAAGGTCGGCGAATCGCGCGCGATCTGCCGCGCGCCGACCGCGACCCTCGACGAGCTCGAGATGCACGTGACGACCTTGGACAAGGGGCAGATGCCGCACCCGGCCCACCAGCATGCCGACGAGGAGCTCCTCATCGTGAAGGAAGGGACCGTGGAGGCGCTCGTCGCCGGCGAATGGATCAGGCTCGGCCCCGGCTCGGTGATCTTCCAGGCCGCGAACATCGAACACGCGATCCGCAACGTCGGCGAAGGCCGCGCGACCTACCACGTCATCAAGTGGAATTCGCCCGGGATGCTGGCCAGGCGCGAGGCCGCCAAGGCCGCCGCGAAATAAGCCAAAGAAAAAGGGCGTCCGGTGGGACGCCCTTCTGCTTGCTCCGAACTGGGGGGCTTAGATGGCGGCAGGGCCGCGCTCGCCGGTGCGGATGCGGATGACGTCGGTGAGCCCGAGGATGAAGATCTTGCCGTCACCGATCTTGCCGGTCTGGGCGGCCTTGGAAATCGTGGCGATGGCCTTCTCGACCTGCTCGTCAGCGACGGCGGCCTCGATCTTCACCTTGGGGAGGAAATCGACGGTGTATTCGGAACCGCGGTAGATCTCCGTGTGACCCTTCTGGCGGCCGAAGCCCTTGACTTCAGTTACGGTCATACCCTCGATGCCGATTTCGGCGAGAGCGTCCTTAACTTCTTCAAGTTTGAAGGGTTTGATGATGGCGACGACGAGCTTCATGTTGGTGTGTTTAGGTTGGGTTAGGCGTTCGGTTGAGCAAGACCACTTATGCATCCCCCGTGCCAAGTGCCCTGAAAGAGGGGCAGGTCTTACGATTGAGTATTTTTAAGCAGCACTTCCGACACGCCAGCCAGTTTTTCGACAGATTTTAGCCCTGGTGCTAGTTCTACCCCACTGTTGAGGTCGAAAAAGCCTGCTCCTGACCGGGCGGCGGCGCCGATATTGTCCGGTCCGAGGCCTCCGGCCAGAATCCAGAGGCTTTGCGGGTATTTTTGCAGGAGTTTCTGAAAGCGGCTCCAGTCCGAGACCTTACCGGTTCCGCCGAAGGCATCCTTGGCGTGGGCATCGTGTACGAAGCCTTCGGCGAGGGGAATGAGGTCGGAGGGCCATTCGGCGCCGTCGGCGAGCTTGGGGGCCAGCCAGAGGTGCTTAAACCCCACTTGGGCGGAGAGAGCCTTGGGGTCGCACTCGGCCTTGGCCGGGTCGAAGTGGGCCTGGACGATGGCGAAGCCTTCGGCGATCAGGGCGGTGGCTTCGGCCACGGACGGGTTGACGGTCACGGCCACGCGCTTCTCCGCCGGAATCTCCCGCAAGAGGGCGGCACGCGCGGCGGCGGGCACGAAACGGGGCGAGCCGCTCCAGCAGTTGATGCCAAGGAAATCGGCTCCCTGGGCGAGGGCCATGGCGGCGTCGGCGGCGCGGGTGATCCCGCAGACCTTGATGCGCGCCGAGCCGATCATGCGAGCGCGGCGACGACGGCGTCGCGGATGGCCTTGGCGGTCGGCGCGGAAGCGGTGCCGGCCAGCGGGATGCCCGCTTTACGCAAGGCGTCGGCCGTGGTGGCGCCGATGGCGACGGCCTTGGGCTGGCGGGCGCCGGCGTCCGGACGCAGCGAGGCGGCCTGATGCAGGAAAGACTCCACGGCGGACGGGCTGGCGAAGACGATGACATCCGCGCCGCGTCGGCGGAACTCGGCGGCCTCGGGCGATTCGGCGACGGATTTCTCTTCGGTGGCGTAGACCTTGATGACGTCGACGATCGCCATGGCGCCGTCGGCGAGCAGGCGCGGCAGCTCGGGGGTGTTGAGATTGCCGGTGACGACGAGGATCTTCTGGTTCTCGACGTCGTGCTTGGTCATCAGTTCACGGCCCAGCGAGAGGGCGTCGTTCTGCGTGGCGGTGAGGTCGGAGTCGAGGTGGTACTGGCGCAGGGCCTTCTCGGTCGCGGGGCCGAGGCAAGCGAAGCGCACGCCGCCGACGGAACGGATGTCGGTGAAGCGCTCGAAGAAACGGTCGAAGAAGCCGCGCACGCCGTTGGCGCTGGTGAAGACGAGCCAGTCGTATTCGCCCATGGCGTCGAGGACTTCGCCGAGGACGGTGTCGTCGGGCTCGAACTTGATCTCGAGCAGCGGGAGTTCGGAGACCGCTGCGCCGGCTTCGGTGAGCGCGGACTTCCAGTCGGCGCCGCGTCCTTCCGGACGGGTGAGGACGACGAGTCGGTCGCGAAGGGGGAGTTTGCTCATGTTCAGCGGGGCAGGATCTGGCGGAGGATGTCGTCGGCCAAGGCGGAGGCCGCGGCGAGGTCGATGACGGGGAAGTCGAAGTCGCGGCGGCCGAAGTCGGCGCGGAAGAGATGCACGCGCCCTGCGGCGTGGTGGCAAGCGAACGCGGTGTGGCAGCCTTCGCCGAGCTTGGCGAGGAACAGGCGTTCGACGGTCACGGAGTAGGTCGTGGCTGCGCAGCCGGCGGCGACGTACTGCGCCACCTCGGCGGCGCGGGACTGGATGGCGACGGCGCCTTGGCCGGCGGCGGGCACCATGGACTCGAGCGCGACAGGTTCGAACGAAAGGCCTGGCCATTCCTTGATGCCCAGCCGGTTGAGGCCGGAGGCGGCGAGGTAGGACGCGTCGGCGTCGCCGTTGGCCAGCTTCTTCAGGCGGGTGTCGACGTTGCCGCGGAGCTCGGTCCACTGGGCGTGCGGGAAGGCGAGGGCGCCCTGGGCGCGTCGGCGCGGGCTGCCGGTGGCGATGAGCTTAGGGCTGGCGGCTTCGCTGCGGCGGACGAGCACGTCGCGCGCGTCCTGACGCTGCAGGCAGACGGCGATGGCGAGGCCGGCGGGCATCTCGGTCGGGAGGTCCTTGGAGCTATGGATCGCAAGGTCGGCTTCGCCTCTGAGCAATGCTTGCTCGAGTTCGGCGGTGAAGAGGCCCTTGCCGCCTTGCTTCTCGAGCGACCAGCTCGCCTGGCGGTCGCCGGTCGTGGTCAGGATGCGGATCTCCGTGGGCCGGCCGAGCGCCTTCTGCAGGCGGGCGGCGGCGTCGTGCGTCTGCTGGAGAGCCAGCGGACTGCCGCGGGTGACGATGACGATGGGGCCGGACATGACGGAAGGGTTAGCCGCGACGGAGCAGCCAGAGCACGCCCCAGGCGGCGGGCACGGCGAGGTTGCCGACGAGCAGGGTCGTGGCGGCGATGCGGATCAGGCCCCAGCCGCGGTTCATCGTGGCCATGCCGGCGATGATGGCGCCGCCGAGGGCGATGGGGATGCCCATGCCCACGCCGAGCCAGACCACGCGGTCATAAGGGTCCTGGGCCAGACCGAGGAAGACCTCGCCGCCCCGGTAGGACAGGATGGCCGCGGCGTAGAGCGCGCCGGCCGAGAGCAGCAGGGAGAACGCCTGGACGACGCCATAGGCGCGGGAGTCGTCTTCGGTGAGTTCGGTGGACACGGCGTCAGCAAAGCCGCCCCCTGCCGGACTTCCAAGTTTCAAGTTTCCCGGGGCGGGAATAATCCGCCCCGGGAAGCCCGGTCAGTGGCCGCCGAGGCCTTCGTGCTCCTTGATGTATTCCTGCTTCAGTCCCAGGGCTTCCGGGGCGTGCAGGACGAGCATCTTCATGCGCACGTCGGCGGGGACGGTCGAAGCCGTCGCCTTCGAGACCACGATCATGAGGATGATCGAAAGCGGCACGGCCCAGATCGCCGGCTGTTCGCAGAGGATGCGGGCGAGCGGGTGGGCGACCCAGTGGTCCGCGATGGCCTTGGCGAGCGGATGGTCGGCCCAGTAGGCGGAAAGCTCGGCGGCATCCGTGATCTTCTTGGCCTTGGCGACGGCGACGTCGGAGATCGAAGTCAGCGTGATGGACGCCAGGGCGCTGAGTCCGCCGACGAGCATGCCCGTGGCCGCGCCGCGCATGGTCATGCCGCGCCACCAGACGCTCATGAAGAGCAGCGGGAAGTAGCTGGCCGCCGCGATGGCGAAGGCCTGGCCGACCATGAAGTTGATCTCGAGCGCTTCGACCTGCGAGCCCAGCCCGACGGCGACGAGTCCGACGATCAGCGCCGACCACTTGAAGGCCTTGAGCCGCTGTTCGGGCGAGGCGTCGGGCTTGAGCATGCGGCCGTAGATGTCGTGGGCCAGGGCGCTGGACATCGAGACGAGCAGGCCGGAGAAGGTCGACATGAACGCGGCGAAGGCGCCGGCGCAGGTGATGCCTGAGAGAATCGAGCCGAGGAGCGGATGGTCGCGTCCGGCGAGCAGCGTGGGCAGCTCGAGGACGACCTTGTCCGTGCCCTTGGCGCCGACGGCGTCATAGAGTTCCGGCGTGAGCGAACGGCCGATGACGCCGTAGACGGGCGGGAAGACGTAGAACACGCCGATCAGGATCATCACCCACATCGTGGTGCGCTTCGCGGCGACGCCGTCCGGATTGGTGTAGAAGCGGACGAGGATGTGGGGCAGGCCGGCGGTGCCGCAGACGAGCGCGATGATCAGCGAGTAGGTGTAGAGCAGGGAGTAGGGCTTCTTGTTCGCCTCGAGCGCCGCCTTCGCCTCGGGCGTCGTGGCCGCGGCGACCGAGGCGTCTAGGGCCTTGGTGGTGAGCTTGCCGAACGGGGCGATCCACGCCTCATCCTTCGGCGCCTTGGCCGGCAGGGCCTTGCGCTCGATGCCCGCGGGGGCGGCGGCGACGGTCTCCTGCGCGGTCTTGTTCGCCGCGAGATGCTGCTGGTAGTGGCCGACGAGCGAGGCCAGCACGAAGATCGGCACGGTGATGGCGAAGACCTTGAGCCAGTACTGGAAGGCCTGCACGAGCGTGATGCCCTTCATGCCGCCAAGCGACACGTTGAGGGTGATGACCGCGCCCACGACGACCACGCCGGCCCAATAGGGCAGGCCGGGGAAGATGTAGGCGAGCGTCGTGCCGGCGCCCTTCATCTGTGGCATCGTGTAGAAGAAGCCGATGAAGAGGACGAAGCAGACCGCGATCTTGCGGAAGACCGGCGAGTCATAGCGGCCTTCGGCGAAGTCCGGGATGGTGTAGGCTCCGAAGCGGCGCAGCGGGCCGGCGATGAAGAGCAGCAGGAACAGGTAGCCGCAGGCGTAGCAGACGGGATACCAGAGCGCGTCGTAACCCGTGGCCATCACCATGCCCGCGACGCCCATGAAGGAGGCGGCGGAGAGGTATTCGCCCGAGATGGCGGAAGCGTTCCAGCCGACGGAGACCGAGCGGCCCGCGACGAAGAAGTCGCCGGCGCTCTTGGACTTGCCGGCGGTCCAGAAGCCCATGCCGACGGTGACGACGACGGTGACGAGCGAGCAGACGGCGATCCAGGGGTCGATGCCTTGGGCGGCGAGGAGGGCGTTCATGTTACTTGGTCAGGCCGTCCTTGGCGGCTTTGGCTTCGGCGTCCTCGAGCGCGATGGAGCGCTTGATGAACACGTAGGAGATGACCCACACGAAGGGGAAGAAGAGCACGCCGAGGATCAGCCACGTCAGCGTGAAGCCGCAGACGCGCTGCGCCATGAGCGCCGGTTGGAAGTAGTTGAGCAAGGGGAGGGCGACGAGCGCGACGACGAAGCAGAGCGCGCAGGCGACCGACAGCTTGAGCTGGCCGCGCATCAGGCGCGCCAGGAACGCATCCGAATGGACGGCGTCCGGGGTGGAGGAGGTCTCTCTCATGGGGGTGCGCGTAGCCAATCCTTTTGCCCACGCTTGGCAACCCCTTGGATGGCCGCCGCGAGGGCGGCGGTTTTTGGGCACGAAAAAGGGCCGACTTGCGTCGGCCCTTCGTTTTCCGGTTTCCCGGCGACCCTTACTTGGTCGTGTACTCGGCCTGGGCGCCGCGGATGTTGCGCTTCTGGACCCAGGGCATGAGGG
>CAIWNE010000132.1 GCA_903913915.1 uncultured Opitutia bacterium | reverse complement strand
GGGATGGCCCGATCCTGAACCTGGTCCTGAAAGCCTGCACCAGATACCTGACGGCCGAGACCTGGGACCTGAGATTGTCTCTTGGAGGGCCGACCCTCCTTGGTCGGCCGCGGTCGAGCAGGGATGCTCGACCCTACCCGCGAAGGCGAAGCAGAGGCGGGCTAGGACAGCACGTGGTGCTGTCCCTACCTTAAGACAGGCGGACGGCTCGGAGAGCCGTCCCTACCTCAAGAAAGCTTCTTCAATTCGCCGGTGCTGTCGCCGAACTGGACGTCGCGGATGTCCATGCGGTTGAGCATGCTGACCCAGAGATTGTTGAGCGGGGTCTCCTTCGAATAGACGATGTGGCGGCCCTGCTTGATCGTGCCGCAGCCGTGGCCGGCGAGGAGGATCGGCAGGTCGTCGTGGTTGTGACGGTCGCCGTCGCCGTTGCCGGAGCCGTAGACGATCATCGAATGGTCGAGGAGATTGCCGTCGCCTTCCTTGACCGACTTCAGGCGCTCGAGGAGGTAGGCCAGCTGCGTGGCGTGGAAGACGTTGATGTCTTGGATCTTCGACAGCTTCACCGGGTCGTGGCCGTGGTGGGAGATGCTATGGTGGCCGTCGCGCACGCCGATGAACGGGTACGAACGGTTGCTGCCTTCGTTGGCGAGGACGAACGTCGCGACGCGGGTGGTGTCGGTCTGGAACGCGAGCACCATCAGGTCGGCCAGGAGACGGAGGTGTTCGGCGTAGCTTTCCGGGATGCCCTTCGGCGCCACCGCGTTGGCCGGGAGCTTCGACTGGCCGTCGGTGCCGGACTTCGCGATGCGCTGTTCCATCTCGCGGACCGCGGTGAAATATTCGTCAAGCTTGCGCTGGTCGTCGGCGCCGAGGCGGTTGTTGAGCTCGCGGTAATCCTCGCGGACCGCGTCGAGGACCGACTTGCGCTGCGCGTCGCGGCGCTGGCGTTCGAGGTCGGAGCCCGCGCCGAAGAGGCGTTCGAAGATCAGCTTCGGGTTCACTTCCTTCGGCATCGGCTGCGTGGCCGAGCGCCAAGCGATGTTGGACTGGTAGATGCACGAGTAGCCCGAGTCGCAGCCGCCGGCGAGCTTGCTGGCTTCGGTGCCGATTTCGAGGGAGGCGAGGCGCGTGCGGTCGCCGATGCGGGAGGCCGCCATCTGGTCGGCCGAGATGCCGGCGCGGATGTTGGCGCCGTCGGTCTTGCGGGGCTGGGCGCCCGTGAGGAAGGCGGACATCGCGCGGGCGTGGTCGCCGCCGCCGTCGCCATGGGAGCGGGCCTTGTCGGCCGCGAGGCCCGTGAGGATCGAGAAGTCTTTGCTGACGTTGGCGAGCGGCGCGAGGATCGGCGGCAGCTTGGAAGGCAGCGCGCCTTCGGCGCCGACGCGCCAGCCGTCCATGTTCACGCCGTTCGGGACGTAGAGGAACGCCATGCGGTTCGGCGCGGCGTTCTTCGCCGGCGTGTTGCCCGCGGCCCAGCCGGTCTGGAGACCCATCGCCTCGAGCCACGGCAGCGCCATGACGGCGCCGAGGCCTTTGAGCACCGTGCGGCGGGGGATGAGGTCGGTCTTCATGGCGGGGTGATTACTTCTTAGAGGGGTTAGACCCCGACTCAACCTGGGAAGTTCCCCGGCGGAGGCGGAAAGGGTCGCTCATCACCACGCCTAGGACGAGCGCGGAGAAGCGATTGCCTGATTTCGCGGCCGATTCCGTGATCTTGTCGATCGCCGGGCCGTCGTAGTAGTCGAGGCCGCGGCCGAGGCCGTAGGTCAGGAGCTTCGTGGAAAGGTTGCGGACGACCTTCGTGCCGTCCTTGCGGAGGAGCTGCTTGAGCTCGGCGGCGCCGGCGAAGGTGCGTCCGTCGGAGAGCTTGCCCGCCGGGTCGATCGGCTTCCCTTCGTCCATCGTGCGCATCAGGCCCACGCCGTCGAATTTCTCGAACGCGAAGCCGATGGCGTCCATGCGCGAGTGGCACGAGGCGCAAGCCGGGTCGCGGCGATGCTGTTCCATGCGTTCGCGCAGGTTGCCCTTGAGCTGCTGGCCGTCGAGGGTGGGCACGGACGGCGGGGCGGGCGGCGGCGGCGTGCCGAGGATCTGTTCGAGGATCCACTTGCCGCGCTTCACCGGCGACGTGCGCGTCGGATTAGAAGTCGCCGTCAGGATCGAGGCGTGGGTGAGGATGCCGCCGCGGTCGCCCTTCGGGAGCGTCACGCGCACGAACTCGCCCTTGTCGCGGCCGCGCGGGAAGTCGGCCGAGATCCCGTAGAACGCGGCCAGCGTGCGGTCGACGTACGTGAAGTCGCCGTCGATCAGGTCGAGCACGTCGCGGTCTTCGCGCACCACTTCGGCG
The DNA here is from genome assembly GCA_903913915.1 of uncultured Opitutia bacterium. GTDB lineage: Bacteria > Verrucomicrobiota > Verrucomicrobiia > Opitutales > UBA953 > UBA953. Next base: position 47,876 of record CAIWNE010000132.1, on the reverse strand, counting down.
AAGAAGAGCTCGGTCTCCTTCATCATCGAGGAACGGACGCCTTCGCTGAACTTCGGGTAGAGCGTCGGGTCGGGGGAGACCGTCGTGAGCTGGCGGAGCTGGAGCCACTGGAGGCCGAAGCCCTGCGTCAGGAACTGCGCGCGCGGATCCTTGAGGAGACGGCGGGCCTGGGCCTCGAGGTTGGCGGAGAGCTTGCCTGCGTAGGCGAGCTGGAAGAGCTCCTCGTCGGGCATCGAGCCCCAGAGGAAGTAGCTCAGGCGCGAGGCCAGCGCGAACTCGCCGACCGGGTGCGCGTCGCGTTCGGTCGGCTTCTCGTCCTGCTCGGCGCGGAAGATAAACTTCGGGGACGACAGCACCACCGCGATCATCGCCTGGGCGCCCGATTCCCAGTTGCCGCCCGCCTTCTCGGCGTCGAGGAACACCTTGGCATAGCGGGCGATCTCGGCGCCCGTGGCCGGACGACGGAAGGCGCGGCTCACGAACCAGTTCACCACCGCCTTCGCGCGGACGTCGGCGGTCGTGTTGCCCACCACCGCGGCGAGGCGGCGCTGGAGTTCGGTACGCGTGTCGGTCGGGCCGAGCAGGCGGAGGCGGAGGCCCGAGAGCGTGCGGGCGTTGCCGGGAATCTTCGAAGGAGGATTGAGCCACTTCAGCGTGAACTCGTGCTTGCCGGCCTTCAGCGCGACCTTGGCCGTCGCGACTTCGGATTTCTTGATCGCCTTGAAGGCGTACTGGCCGACTTCCGTGCCATCCACGACGAAAGCCACCTTCGCGGTCGGATCACCGGACGCGCCCGTGGAGCGCAGGCTGACCGAGATGATGTAGTCGCCGTCGCGCGGGGCCGTCATCGGGCCCGTGAGGTAAGGCGCGGGGTCGAAGAAGCGCTGCTGGTCCTCGCGGCGGCCCTTCGGGAGCATCTCGATCATCGCGAGGCCCGTGCCGTCGAGTTCGTTCGGCGTGGTCGGCATCGCCTTGGCCGCGATCTGCTCGCCGACGGAAAGGAAGCGCTCCAGGTGGACCGGCGAGAACGTCAGCACATCGCCGATGTTGTCGAAGCCGTAGCCCGTGTCGTCGGCCGGGAAGTCGGCGGAGAAATTCTCGTCCAGGAAGCAGAGGTCGCGGATCGTGTTGTTGAACTCCATCCGGTTCAGGCGGCGGATCGTGACTTCGCCCGGGTCGGGCTTCGCCTTGGCGATCGCGTTGGCGAGGAGCTTATGGACGGCCGTCTGGAGCCCTTCGACCTCGGCCGGGCTCGGACGGACCTTCTTCTTCACCGGGGGCATCTCGCCGGAGGTCACCTGACTGACCACCTCGCGCCAGATGCGCTGGTCGCGGAAGAAGCGGGAGTCGTCCTTGAAGGCCTCCAGGTTCAGGTTGCCCTTGGCCAGTTCGGCGTCGTGGCACTCCGTGCAGTACTTGTTGAGGAAAGGGGCGACGTCCTTCTGGAAGTCCTGGGCCGAAACCGGGGAGACCAGGGCGGAGACAGCCGCCCCGAGCATCGCGATGATCGGGGTGGGCCAAGCTGCGCGAGGGGCCGGGAGCTGCATCCGTCATTTAAACATATCGGGCGGGCGGAGGTTGCAAACCAAAGCCCGAAAGCGTCAAAAAGTTGTCAAATTTTCGCTAAAAACCCTAAAGCCCTACCAGTTAATTGATTAGATATGCTCATTCGGACGTTTCTTGGGGTCCAGGGGGACTGAAAAGGGCAAAAAAGGGGCGGATTGGGCATTATTCCTCGATTACGGCCCGGGGCCGCCCAAGATGGCGAGGTTGTTGGCAACCTAACCCCTTGCTTGGTGTTTTAGTGATACCCCTCCCCTTTATAAAGATGCGTTCTCTTCCCCGGATCCCCTTCTGCCTGCTCGCCGCGGCGTTGCTCGGCGTCGGCTCAGCTTCGGCGGTCGACCTCGACGGCCTCGTCAAGAATTCACCCTTCGGCGGCACGAGCGCGCCGGCCGGACCGGGCGTCGCCCCGAGCACCCTCGAATTCCGCGGCATGTACAAGGAAGGCGGCGTGAACTACTACAGCATCTACAACACCCAGACCAAGCAGTCGAGCTGGGTGGCCGAAGGCGAAGCGCCGTCGGCGAACGTCCCCGTCGTCGTGAAAGGCTTCGACGCCGCCAACGAGACCCTCGTCATCGACAACGGCGGCCAGCCCCAGAAGATGGAGCTGCACCAGGCCGTCGTCATCGCCTACAAGGGCCCGAGCGCCGCGCAGATGGCCGCCGTCTCGACGGCGGTGCCGGGTGCTCCCGGGGCCGCTCCGGCCGGCGGCGCCGTGAATCTCACCCCCGAGCAGATCGAAGCCTTCCGCCAGTCCATGCGCGACCGTTTCGGCAAGGGCCGCGGCGGCAACGCCGACGGCAGCACCGACCCGAACGCCGCTCCGCGCCAGCGTGGCAACACCGACGCCGCGCCCACCACCAAGAGCTCCAAGAGCACCAAGAGCCGCTAAGGATTTTTCTCCTCCCCTCCATGACCACCGTCCAAAAGACCCCCGCCCGCCGTCTCCGCAAGGGCTTCACCCTGCTCGAGATCCTGATCGCCGTCGCGATCGTCGGCATGCTCGTCGGCCTCGCCGTCACGAACACCGACAAGATCCTCGGCCAGAGCCAGGAAGGCGTCGCCAAGCTCTTCGTCAACGAATCGCTCAAGACCTCGCTCGTCCGCTACCGCATCGACATGGGCGACTATCCTTCCACCGAGGAAGGCATCAAGGCCCTGATCGTCGCCCCGGAAGGCAAGGCCGACAAGTGGCGCGGCCCGTACATGGAAGCCAAGGGCGGCCGCGTGCCGGTCGACCCGTGGAACAACGAGTACCAGTACCGCTACCCGGGCACCAAGAACACCGAGAGCTACGACCTCTTCTCGATGGGCCGCGACAAGAAGCCGGACACCGAAGACGACATCGGCAACTGGTGAAGCCGGCCCCGCAGCATCGATCCGGCCCGCCGGCGCGCCGCGGCTTCACCCTGTTGGAGACGCTGCTCGTCCTCGGCCTGATGAGCATGCTCGCGGCCGTCCTGATCGGCGGCTCGGCGCAGCTCCTCAAGGGCACCGCCCGTTCGGACCCCGAGGACGCCCTGATGGCGCTGCTGCAGACCATCCGCCGCCAGGCCGTGGAGAAAGGCAAGGTCCTCGAGCTCGCGCCGACGGACAACGCCGACGAGGACGCGCCCGACTTCCTGTGGGGCGAGGAGAACGTCGACGAGGACCATCCGCGCACCGAGGAGAAGCTGCCGAAGCTGGAGGGCGTGAAGGTCAAGATCCTCGCGCCCGAGACCACCGGCGCGATCCTGCTGGGCGGCGTGGCCTCCGAGAAGGCCATCGCGCGCATGCGCTTCTATCCGGACGGCACCTGCGACCGCGTGCGCCTGGACATCACCCGCAACGAGAACCGGACCGTCATCCCGATCGACCCGATGACCTGCGCGCCGCTGCCGGCCGTCGACGCCAAATGAGACGCCGCGGCTTCACCCTCATCGAGGTCCTGATGAGCCTCGCCATCTTCGCGCTCGCGGCCGTGAGCCTCGGCGCCGCGTATTCGAACGTCCTCATGGGCCGCCTCGCGCTGAAGCAGGACGAGCAGCGGCTCGACGACCTCGCGCGCTGCCGCGCCGCGCTCATGGAGACCCCGGGCTTCGACGACGTCGAGACCGGCGGCGAGATCCACCTGCCCGGCGACCGCACCGCGCGCTGGAAGGGCAAGATCGAGGCCACCTCCGTGAGCGACCTCTTCGCCGTGCAGCTCACGTGCGAGATCCAGGCCGTGAAGGACGGCGACTACGGCGACGAGATCAACGAGACGCGCATGCTGCTCCGCCCCACGTGGTCGATCCCCTCGGACCGCCAGAAGATCCGCGACGACGCGCGCGAGCGCCTCGAGAAAGAACGCGGCTACAAGGAGGCCGACGGCAATTCCGGCTTCATCAGCACGCCCACCAAGGGCAAGAAACTCGTCCCCGGCCAGACCGGCAAGGGCAAGAACGGCACGACCGGCCAGAACGGCAAGAACGGCCAGCCCACCAAGGGAGGCCAGCCTCCCGCGCCGCCGCGGCCGGCCCCCAAGCAATGAGCCTGCTTCCGCCGATCCGCCGCGGCTTCACGCTGCTCGAGATGCTCGTCTCGCTCGCCATCCTCGGCGTCCTGATGGTCACGCTGAACACCTTCCTCTTCTCCATGAGCGAGCTCTGGGGCGGCGGCCGCGACCAGCGCCTGTTCGACCAGCACGCGCGCGCCGCGACCGCCCTCGTGCGCGCCGCCTTCGAGCAGGCCACCTACGGACCGAGCGCCTCGGGCGTCGCCCTCCAGGACGTCGACGACGGCAACGGCTCGACCAAGCCCCGCCTCTGCTTCCTCCTCGCCGACGCCGGCCGCCTCGCGGACTGGCCGGAAGCGCCGCTCCCCGACGTCGACTTCAGCGTCTTCGTCGAGGAAGGCCGCGGCCTCGTCTTCCAGTGGCAGTCGCGCCTCGAGCTCGAGCGGGACAAGACCGACAAGCACGAGACCGTGATCAGCCCGTTCGTCGCCGCCATCCATTACGAATATTACGATCCCGACCTCAAGCAGTGGACGGTCGAGGACGAGCCCGTGAACGAGACCGGCAGCACCGCCTGGAAGAAGCCCGCGCGCATCCACCTCATGTTCGAGCGCGGCTCCCTCAAGTCGGAGAAGGTCATCAACCTCCCCATCAAGCGCTCCGGCGCCTCGACCCCGTGAGCGCCCCGAAACGCCGCGGCTCGGTCATCATCGTCGTCCTCGTGCTCATCACGCTGGCGTCGCTGCTGCTCGGCCGGTTCATGGAGGACAACTCGCTCGAACTGTCGATGGCCACGCGTGACGCGGACCGCCGGCGCCTGCGGGCCGACGCGCAGTCGGAGCTCGAGCTCGCGCTCGCCGTCATCGCCGAGATCCGCTCGATCGACCTCAACAAGATCCACGCCCCGTCGCAGGGCTACGACGACCCGCACGCCTACGCCGGCTTCCCGCCGCGCGACGGACTCGAGGTGAAGTTCGACTACGAGGACGAGACGGCGAAGCTGCCGCTCAGCGTGCTCTCCAAGAACGACCTCATCCAGCTGCTCTACTCCCTCGGCATGGAACAGCGCGACGCCGAGCGCTGCGCGGACGCGATCGTCGCCTGGGAGAGCAAGTCCTACGAATCCATCGAAGAGGAGGCCACCGAGGCCGCCTACCAGCGCAGCACGCTGTCGTTCCGCCCGGCGCGCCGCCCGATCCGCACCTTCGAGGAGTTCCGCTCCATCGGCGTCGCCAAGGAGCTGTTCTTCGACGAGCTGGGCCGGCCCACGCCGATCTTCCAGGCCTTCAAGGGCTGCGTGAGCCTGTACACCTTCCCCCAGTCCAACATCAACACCGCCTCCGACGCCGTGCTCCTCTCGCAGGGACTCGACGACCGGCAGCTCGGCCTGATCCGCGACCGCCAGGCCGAGATCGGCAAGCGCATCGTCGGCACCCCCTCGTACTTCCGCGTCACCAACGAGGTGCGCCAGCTCGTCGGCGGCGGCGTGAACCTGGCCAAGTTCGACGACGAAGTCATCCTCATGTGGGTGCGCGTGACCGTGAAGGAAGGCCTCTCCAAGTGCCGGGTCAGCGCCCTGGTCGCGATCCGCGAGGACGTCGCCTACCCGTCCCCCTCGGCCAACCCGGACACCGACCCCAGCATCGGGCTGAGCCGGAAGAGCGCGACGACGAACATCCCGAAATCGACGGGAACCTCGACAGCCGTCCCGGGGTCGACTACGACACCCTCACCTTACCTCACCCCGGGCATCGAGGCGCCGGCCACCTTCGGCAAATCGACCATGAGCGGACGCGTCGCCAGCAAGACGATCGCCTATCCGTTCCAGATCCTCGCCTGGGAAGAAGACAACGGAGCCCCGCCCGCCCCCAAGCCCCCTGACGACGCCGACCCGACGGCCCCTGCCGCCCCTTCCTCCGACACCCCCGCCCCCCGGGCCACCAAGACCCTCACCAAATGACCTCCCCGTTCTCGCGTCTGTTCAAGGATGCCAAGCCGCAGGAAGCCGCGATGCTTCCCGGAAACCGCTTCTTCGTGCGGCGCCTCGCCGTCGAGGGCGAAGACGTCGCCGGCCAGGTGAACCTCGCGCTCGAGGCCATCTCCCCCTTCCCGCTCGAGCAGATGCTCGTCGGCTTCGTCACGTCGGCGGACGGCAAGCAGGTGCTCGCCTACGCCGCGCATCGCCGCCGCTTCACCGCCGAGGAAAGCTTCGCCTGGCCGGAAGACTGCCAGGTCGTCCCTGAGTTCCTCGCCCTGTGCGGCCATCGTCCGGCGGCGGACGGCGTCATCGTGCACCGCGGCGACGAACGCCTCACCGCGCTGGCCTGGAAGGCCGGCGAAGACCTGCCCGCCGCGATCGTCGTGGCCGAGCTCGCCGACGCCGACGAAGCCGGCCTGGCCCGCGAAGCCGCCTCTCGCGCGGACCTCGCGGCCGACGTGCCGGTCGAGAACGTGACCGGCGCCCTTTCCGGCGCGATCGCCGAGGGCAACCTCGTGCTGAAGCGCGAAGGGAACGGCACCTACACCATCCCCAAGAAGGGCCTGGACGACTCCGACATCCGCGACACCGACTTCCTCGCCGAACGCCGCAAGAAGGAACGCCTCAACCTGCTCCTCTGGAACGCGGCGCGCCTCGGCGCGGCCGTGCTCGCCGCCGCGCTCGTCATGGACGTCGCCGGCCTGATCGTCGGCATGCGCTCGCGCGCGCTGGAAGCCGCCAACGACGCCCGCCGCCCGGTCGTCGAGGACATCGAGGCCTCGCAGGCCATCACCTCGCGCATCCTCGAGCTCGGCGTCAAGCGCCTGCTCCCGATCGAGATGCTCGCGCTCGTGAACGAGAAGCGCCCCGCCACCGTCGAGTTCACCAACATCCACTGCGAGCTCAGGAAGCCCAAGGACAGCACGCTCATCAAGCCCATGATGACCGTCGACGCCAAGACGCCCAACGCCGGCGACATCTCCGACTTCCTCAAGGCCGTGCAGGCCATGCCTGAGGTCGAAGCGGTCACCAACAGCGAGCCGCGCGTACGCGAGACCTCCACCACCTTCCGTCTCGAGATCACCTTCAAGCAGGCCGGGCTCCTCAAGGCCGCCGAAACCATCAAACAATGAAACATTTCTTCTTCAGCCTGAAACCCCGTGAGCGCCTCATGGCGCTCGCCGCGCTGCTCGTGGCCGCGACCCTGTGGTCGACCGGCTCCTGGGCCCGCGTCCGCGGCGGCTGGGACAACTGGCGCTCGCTCGAGGAGGACGCCGCCGTCCAGAAGTCGTGGCTCGCCAAGGAGCGCGAGGTCCGCGCCGCCACCGCGCTCGCCGTGCAGGGACTCGATTCCGGCCATGGCTACGACCAGGCCAAGCTCGTCGCCGAGGCCGTGAACGCCACCAAGGAAGCCGGCCTCAACGCCAACACCGAATCGCCCAAGACCACCAAGGCCGGCAAGTTCGCGATCCACTCGCTCCAGATGAGCTGCCGCAAGGCGGACCTCGCGAGCGTGCTGCGTTTCTACGAAAGCGTGAAGACCCGCGCGCCTTACCTCGCCATCGGCAACCTCTCCATGACGGCCGACCGCGGCACCGCGGGCACCGTCACCTTCAAGGCCACCATCACCGCGCTGGAACTCCTCGGCGACCTGCCGGCCGGAGCGAAGGCGACGCCGGGCGCGCCCGAAGAGGGCACTAAATAAGAGGCAACGTCAGTTGACCGGTTGACCAGAGCGTGACGAGGTCGCGCGGGGGAACTGCTGGCATGGTGAACGGCTGCGAAGCACAGGCGGCGGGACCGAGGGCCAATCGTTGATCAGTTGAATGGTTGGCCAGTTGGCCGGGGAAGCGGAGCAGAGGCGTAAGCGAGAGGCTCAGTTGACCAGAAGGATGCAGCGCTCAAAGGGGGCGGCAGAGGGAGACCGGCGAGTGAGCCGGGGAGACACATTTTCGGGTCTCGGGTCTCAGTTGTCGGGGGTCAGGTTCAGGTACAGGTTCAGGGTCTGAATTTTCCCGCACCCGCACCTGCACCTGACAACCCGCACCAGAGACCTGAGGGCCGAGACCCGAGACCTGAGATTGTCTCTTGGTAGGGCCGACCATCCTTGGTCGGCCGCGGTCGAGCAAGGATGCTCGACCCTACCGCCTCAAGACGTGCTCAGAAGCGGAAGCTGGAGCTGACCTCGAAGACGGCGGCGACGATCGCGAAGGCGATGAAGGCGACGAACGAGAAGGCGGCGACGAGCACCGAGGCGGAGATCGTCTGCGAGATCGTGCCGAGCCAGCGGTCGAGCTCGGCGCGATAGGAGCGAGAGATGTCGCGGAGGCCGGGCGCCAGGTTGCCGGTCTGTTCGGCGACGGCGACTCGGTCCAGGAGCAGGCGCGGGAAGTAGCCCGTGCGGCCGAGGGCCTTCGAAAGGCTGTCGCCCTCGAGCACGCGGTCCGTGGCCTCGCGCAGCTGCTGGCGCAAGGCGCGGTTCGGGGCGGTCTTCTCGGCGAGGCGGAGGGCCTCGGCGGTCGTGATGCCGTTCTCCAGGAGCACCGCGAGCGTGTGGCAGAAGTTGAGGACCGAGACGCGCATCACGAAGGAGCCGGCGAGCGGCACCTTGAGCAGGAGCGCGTCGGAAGCCAGCTTGCCTTCCTCCGTCTTGCGCCAGCGGGCGACGCCGATGACGCCGAGGATCGCGGCCACGGCGAAGATCGGGCCGACGACCACGAAGATGCTGGCGAAGTTCATCAGCAGCTTCGTGGACAGCGGCAGCTTGCCGCCGAGGGAGTTGAGGAGCGTCTGCAGGCGGGGCAGCAGGAAGAGCACGAAGAAGATGACGACGCCGATGGCGATGACGCAGATGAAGAGCGGGTAGGCCATCGCGCCGATCAGCTTGCGCTTGAATTCCTTCTGCTCCGTGAAGTGCGTGATCAGGCGTTCGAGGACGTCCCGGATGTTGCCCGTCGCCTCGCCCGCGGCGATGAGGTTGAGCGTCTGGCCGTCGAAGACCTTCGGGTAGCCGCCCATCGCGACGGAGAGGCTCTGGCCTTCGCCGAGCTTGCCCCAGATGCCCGAGCAGAGCGCGCGGAGACGGGACTTCTGCAGGCGGAGGGCGAGGAGGCGGAGCGCTTCGCCCGCGGACATCCCGGAGCGGACGAGGTCGGCCATCGCCTCGAGGAAAGGCAGGCACTCGGCTTCGGTCGGTTCGAGGTCCTTGTCGGAAGGACCGCCTTCGCGGACGGCTTCCTTGGCGCGCACGGCGGCGCCGGACTCCTCGACCTTGACCGGCTTGAGGCCGCGGGCCTGGAGCTTGCGCAGCGCCTCGCGGCGCGTCGGCGACTCGATGGTGCCTTCGGTCACGGCGCCGGCGGCGTCGCGCGCGGTGTAATTGAAGACGGCCATCGCGGCTTATTCGTTCGAGCTCAGGTTGCGGACGAGCTCGTCGATGGTCGTGAGACCCGCGACGACCTTGAGCCAGCCGGCCTTGGCGAGGGGGCGCATGCCCTGCTCGATGGCCTTCTCGGTGAGCTCGCGGTTGGAGACGCGGCCGACGATCAGGTCATGCAGCGGCTTCGGGTGGAAGATCTCGAAGACGCCGACGCGGCCGCGGTAGCCCGTGTTGCGGCACTTGCGGCAGCCGCAGGCTTCCTTGAGCGACGGGACGTCCTTCAGGAAGGATTCGTCCATGCCGAGCGCGTCGAGCGCCGGGAGGAGCTTCGCGCGGTCGACCGGGACGGTCTTCGCGCAATCCGGGCAGAGACGGCGGACGAGACGCTGGGCGATGACCAGCTCGACGGCGGAGCCGACGAGGAAGGGCTCGACGCCCATGTCGACGAGACGCGTGATGGCGCCCGGGGCGTCGTTGGTGTGGAGGGTCGAGAAGACCAGGTGGCCCGTGAGCGAGGCGCGGATCGAGATCTCGGCCGTCTCCAGGTCGCGGATTTCACCGACCATGATCACGTCAGGGTCCTGGCGGAGCGTGCTGCGGAGCGCGCCGGCGAAGGTGAGGCCGATCTCCGCGCGCGTCTGCACCTGGTTGGCGCCGGGCACCTCGTATTCGATCGGGTCTTCGATCGTCACGATGCGGATGTCGGGGGAATTGATCGCCTGGAGAAAGGCGTTGAGCGTGGTCGACTTGCCGGAGCCCGTCGGGCCCGTGACCAGGATGATACCGTGCGGGTAGTCGAGGACCTTGCGGACCGCGGCCTGCTCCTCGGCGTTCATGCCGATGCGGTCCATGTTGTAGGCCTCCTTGCGCTGGTTGAGGAGACGCAGCGAGACCGACTCCGCGTAGATCGTCGGGATCGTCGAGACGCGGATATCGAGGACGTTCTTGCCGTCGCGGAAGTTGATGCGGCCGTCCTGCGGGAGGCGGCGCTCCGAGATGTTGAGGCGCGCCATGATCTTCAGGCGCGAGATGATCGCGTCCTGGAAGCGGGCGAGGTTGTCCGGGAGCGGGATGGCGATGAGGATGCCGTCGACGCGGTAGCGGATGCGGAGGTTGGTCTCCTGCGGCTCGAAGTGGACGTCCGTCGCGCCTTCGGCGACGGCCTGCGTGAGGACTTCGGTGACGAAGCGGACCACCGCGGCGTCCTGGTCGGCCTCGACGTCGGAGGAAGCTTCGGCGACCGGAAGGTCGTCGCCTTCGTCCTCGAGGCTGCCGGAGCCCACGCCGTAGTTCTCGTTGATGAGGGCGCTCACGCGTTCGGGCGGGGCGAGGTACCACTTCGGGCGGCGGGCGGCGAAGGTGGCGACCCAGTCGGCCGTGTCGGTGTCGGGCGGCAGGGCCGTGACGAGGCGGAGGCGGCCTTCTTCCCCGGGGAGGAGCGTCGGGACGACCTGGGCTTCGGAGGCGATGCGGGCCGGCAGGACCTTCATGCCCTCGGGATCGATCGCGGGTTCCTCGAGGACCTCGAGGCCCGTGAGGCGGGAGAGCTCGGCGAGGAGCGCGGCCTCTTCGAGGCCGAGGGCCTGCGCGAGGAACTTGAAGCGACCTTCGCGCGGGGTCTCCGCGAACGAAGCGCGAACTTCGTCGGTCAGGCGCTCGGCCAAGGCCGAGGGCAGTCCGTGCCGGTCGACGGTCAGCATGTTACTTCTTGTCGGGAGCAGCAGGAGCGGCCGGGGCGGCAGGCGCCTTGCCGGGGACGACGTCGAGGATCTTCTTCACGTCCGGGCCGATCGAGCTGCTCGTGGCGCGGCTGAGCGCGTCGAGGTTGTCGACGGCCGAATTGTTCAGGACGTAAGGACGCATGAAGATCACCAGTTCCTGACGGACCTCGGTGTCGGTAGTGGAACCCAGAAGGTCGCCGATGATCGGGATCGGGCCGAGGCGGCTGGTGACCTTCTTCTTGGTGGTGCGCTGGAGGCCGCCCATGACGACGATCTCGCCGCTCATCGCGCTGACGTAGGAATCCATCGTGCGGCGGCCGATGATCGGCTGGTCGTTGCCGTCGATGACCGTGTTGCGGATGATGTCCTCGACGGACTGCGTGACCTGCATCTGCACCGCGCCGTCCTTGCCGATGAGCGGAAGGATCTTAAGCTGGATGCCGATGTCGCGCATGCTGACCGTGGAGGTCGAGGTCCCGACGGTGACGGTCGAGGAGGTCGTGCCGGTGATGACCGGGTCGGACTCGCCCACGAAGATCGTCGCTTCCTTGTTGTGGGTCGTGGTGACCGAGGGGACGGAAAGGACCCGGTAGTTGTTGAGACGGTCGGTCGTGCTGAGGCCGATGGCCCCGGTGAGCGTCCCGTTGGGAGCCAGCGCGGCGACGCCGCTGCCGTTGATGTTGGCGCCGACCGTGGCGCCGGCGAGGGAGCCGTTGACGCCCGTGAGCTTGCCGCTCGTCACGCTGAGCCCGAGGGCGCTGATGCCGTTCTGGTCGTTGTCGGTGAGCGTGACTTCGGCGATGACGACTTCCACGCGGACCTGCGGGAGGACGATGTCGACCTTGTCGATCAGCTCGTGGAGGAGACGGAGGTCGTCGTTGGTACCCGAGACCACGATCGAGTTGCTGCGGATGTCGGGGAGCACCGTGACGCTGTTGCTGAACTCATCGGCGCCGTTCTGCGAGGAACCGGCGGCGCCAGCCGCGGCCGCGGCCGCCGGAGCGGGGGCGCCGGGGGTCGGGGTGCGGTTGAGGGTGGTCGAGCGGGCCGTGTTGCCGGCGCGGGCGGCGGCGGTCGTCTGGCCCGTGACGAGCGAGGTCACCAGCGTCGCGACCTGCTGGGCGTCGGCGTGGCGGAGGAAGATGACGTCCGTCTTCGTGTTCGGGTTGGACTTCTGGTCGAGCGTATCGATCAGCTTGTCGAAGAAGTCATGCTGGTCGGCCGAGCCCATGAGGAGGACGCGGTTGGTGCGTTCGTCGGCGAGGAAGGTCGTGCCGGTGCTGAGGCGGAAAGGGGCGCCGCCGGAGGCGACCTGCGGAGTGCGGAGCATCGCCGTCAGCTTCGCGACGAGGTCGGAGGCCATCGCGTTCTTGAGCGTGTAGCTCTTGGTGGCGATGAGGTCGAGCTGCGGGCGGTCGAGCTGGGCGACCAAGTTCTCGATCTTCTGGAGGTTAGTGATCGAGTCGGTGACCAGGAAGGCGTTGTTGCGGCCGAAGAAGACCGGCGGGGAAGCCAGGGTCGTGTTGAGGTTGCCCGTGATCTGCGTCACGAATTCCTGGGCGTTGGCGTGCTTGAGCGTGTAGATCTTCGAGGCGATGCGGCCGCTGGCCGGGAGGGTGAGCGTCGAACCCGCGATCAGGGCGGGCGACTCGGACTTCGCGACGAGGTTCGGCACGACCTTCAGGAACTTGTCGCCCTGCTGGATGACGGCGATGCCGTTGAGGTTGAGGAGCGTCTCGAGCGCGAGGAGGGCTTCGTCGCGGGTGATCGAGGCCGGAAGGGACACCGTGTAGACGCTGGCAGGAAGAGCCTGCGGGCGGAGGATGGACTTGCCCGTCCAGCGCTGCATGAGGTCGAGGACCTGGGCGACGGTCTCGTCGCGCAGGATCACCGGACCGACCTGATCGGTTCCGCTGAGGCCCGGAAGCGGGACGGCGGCGGCGACGCCGGCGACGGGAGCGGGCGAGGCGGCCGGTGCGGCGGCGGGAGCCGGTGCGGCCTGAGCAAAGCTCAAGGACGGCGCCATGGCGGCGGCGACGAGCAGGCAGAACAGCGGCAGGGAGGCCCGTCCTTCACGTTGGGTCGATAGGGTGCTAATCACTGGAATAAGGGGTACGACTTGGATAACACCAAACTCCGAGAATAGTTCGACGAAAAATCCGACTTATTGAGGTTATTTTAAGATGTATCCTCTTGGGGCATAGGGAGCAGACCCTATGGCAGTGAACATTATTTCACCTTTTGCTTGCGGGTAGTCCAAAAAAGAGCATATAACGCATAAAAGCCCCGAAATATGCGCGAAGACCTCCCCGACTGGTTGGGCAAACCCCCGCTCCGCGGCACCGACCAATGGAACGTCTGGCTGGCCAAATGGCGCCGCTACGCGAAGACCGAGCTCCGGGACACCGCGGCGGACGACCCGGATTACGACTACGGACTGCTGACCGTGGACGAGCGCTGGCGGGTCGCCCTGCGCCTGCAGGTCCAGGCCCAGATCGAAGCCGGCCGCCAGAACGGGCCGGTGCCCTCCTCCTTGGCCCTCGGCCGCAAGGTCAGCGACCTCGACCACGCCGGCGTCGTCGCCTGGCAGGTCGGCCGTTCGGTCGTCTCGCCGATCCCCGACGAAGCCTTCACGCGGGCGCTCGAGTGGAGCAACCAGCGCGAGAACCCGCGCCGTCGGCGCATCTCGCACGGCATCCGGTACGGCTTCATCGCCGGCCTCGGCGGAGAGGCCGCCGCGCCCGCCTGGTCTTCGCCGGACTACGTGGCCGCCTACGAAGCCGCGTGGGAGCTCGGCAACGCGATCGCGATCGACGGCGACCCGCGGGGATAAGTTGCGGAAGGCCCGCGCCCGGGCAGAGTGTCTTTCTCTTAAACAATGGAAACCTTCGTCATCTGCGCCTTCGTCCTCCTGAGCGCCGGCGGACTCGCCTTCTTGCTGATCAACCAAAAGCGCGGCGCGGCCGTCTCCCCGGAAGAACAGGCCCGGCTGGCGGAACTCATCGCCCGAACCGTCCGCGACGACATCGCCAAGGAGACGGAGCGCCTGCGCAGCGCGCAGACCCAACAGGCCAACGACATCCGCAAAGAGCTGACGGACGGCCTGCGGGAATCCCGCCAGGAGATCGTCGCCTCGCTCTCCGAATCTCGCAAGGAGTCGGCCAAATCCGTGGCTGATTTCTCGGCCGAGAACATGAAGAAGACGGAACTCCTGCAGGCGAACGTGGAGAAGGCGCTCGAGACGATGCGCGCCGACAACGAAAAGCGCCTCAATGAGATGAGGGAGGTCGTCGGCGAAAAACTGCAGAAGACCCTGGAAGCCCGCCTGGGCGAAAGCTTCAAGCAAGTCTCCGAGCGCCTCGAAGCCGTGAGCAAGGGTCTCGGCGAGGTGCAGCAGATCACTTCCAACATCAACGACCTCAAGCGCGTCATGGGCAACGTGAAGACCCGCGGCGTCTGGGGGGAGACCTTCCTGGAAAGCCTCCTGGCGGACTCGCTCGTGCCGGAAAAGCAATTCGTGAAGAATGTCCGGCCGAAGGAACGCAGCGGAGACACGGTCGAATTCGCGATCATCCTGCCCGGCAACGAAGAAGGTCCGGTGTACCTGCCCGTCGATTCGAAGTTCCCGCGCGAGGATTATGACCGCATCGTGGCGGCGGCGGAGATCGGCGACACGGCCGCGCTGCTCCAGGCCCAGAAGGATCTGGCGGCCACGGTGATCAGCTTCGCGACCGACATCACGAAATACATCAACCCGCCCCGGACGACGGACTTCGCGATCCTGTTCCTCCCGACCGAGGGCCTTTACGCCGAAGTGCTCCGCTTCCCGGGGATCGAGAAGACCCTGAAGGAAAAGCGCGTGGTCGTCGCCGGCCCCTCGACGATGATGGCGCTGGTCAATTCGCTCCGGGTCGGCTTCCAGACCTTGGTCGTCCAGAAGAAATCCGCGGAAATCGCCAAGCTCCTCGGCGCCGTCAAGAAGGACTTCGGCAACTTCGGAGACCTGCTCGAGAAGATCAACAAGAAGCTCGAAGAGGCCAGCTCGGTGGTCACGGACGCGACGGACCGCCACCGCAAGATCGCGAAGAAGATGACCAAGGTCGCGGAGCTGCCCGACGCCGAGACGCGCCTGCTACTGAACCTGGACGCGGCCGACGAAGCGGAAGAAGCCGACGGCCAGGCCAACTGACCGGAAGTCCTGCTGGTGGAGCCGATGAGGTTCGAACTCACGGCCTCGTCATTGCGAACGACGCGCTCTACCAACTGAGCTACGGCCCCAAACAGCAGGAAGGTAAGGGAAGCCGTCCCTGCTGAGGCGGTCAAGGTTTAGATGCCTGTCGCCTTGCTTCGGCTTGGTTTAGCCCTAGGTTCGACGGTCCGAATCACCATGCGCGTAGCCAAAGAAACCGTCGTCGCCATCGAATACACCCTGAAGGACGACCAGGGCAACATCATCGACGCCTCCGGCGATCGCGGCCCGATGGAGTACCTCCACGGCGCCCAGAACATCATCCCCGGCCTCGAGCAGGGCGTCGAAGGCCTCGTCGCCGGCGACACCAAGAGCGTCCTCGTCCCCCCGCAGCTCGGCTACGGCGAATACAGCGACAAGCTCCTCCAGCAGGTCCCCCTCTCCGCCTTCGGCGCGAACACG
This sequence comes from uncultured Opitutia bacterium, assembly GCA_903913915.1. Taxonomy (GTDB): domain Bacteria; phylum Verrucomicrobiota; class Verrucomicrobiia; order Opitutales; family UBA953; genus UBA953. Next base: position 32,105 of record CAIWNE010000132.1, on the reverse strand, counting down.
CCGCAGGTCGGCATGCGCTTCCACGCCGAGACCAACCTCGGCATGCGCGTCCTCACGATCAAGAAGATCGAAGGCGAGGAAGTGACGCTCGACGGCAACCATGAGCTCGCCGGCAAGACGCTGCACTTCGACATCAAGGTCGTCTCCGTCCGCGCGGCCGAACTCACCGAACTCTCCCACGGCCATCCCCACCAGGCGGGCGGCTGCTGCGGCGGCGGTTGCGGTTCCGGCGAAGGCTCCGGCGGCGGTTGCTGCTCTTCGGAAGAAGGTTCCGAAGGCGGTTGCTGCTCCTCCGAACAGCCCGCGCAGAAGAGCGAAGGCGGCTGCGGTTCCGGCGGCTGCGGCTGCTCGCACTGAGCGCGCTGATCTCTGCCGACGAAAGACCCCGGATCTCCGGGGTCTTTTTATTGCCCCAGCACGCCGCGGCGGCAGGATGACCTCACCCCGCGCATGCGCTCCGCCCCCGTCCATGCCCGCGACCTGACGCCCGGCCAGACGCGCGTCTCGATCGCGATCGTCGCGGTGCTCTTCTTCATCTTCGGCTTCGTGTCCTGGGTGAACGCGATCCTCATCCCGTACTTCAAGATCGGCTGCGAGCTGACGCACTTCGAGGCCTACCTGGTCACGTTCGCCTTCTACATCTCCTACCTGGTGTTCTCGCTGCCCGCCGCGCACCTGCTGAAGCGCACCGGCTTCAAGCAAGGCATGATGGTCGGCTTCTGGGTGATGGCCGCCGGCGCCTTCCTCTTCATCCCCGCGGCGTTGACGCGGACCTACGGCGTGTTCCTCGGAGGGCTCTTCACGCTCGGCGCCGGCCTCGCGATCCTGCAGACCGCGGCCAACCCCTACATCACCGTCCTCGGCCCCAAGGGGACCGCCGCGCGCCGCATCGGCGTGATGGGCATCTGCAACAAGGGGGCGGGCATCCTCGCGCCGTTCGTCTTCGCCGCGGTGGTGTTCAAGGTCACGGACACGGACCTCTTCGCGCGGCTCGCGTCGATGGCGCCGGCGGAGAAGGCCGCGGCGCTCGACGAGCTCATCCGCCGCGTCGTCGGACCGTACGCCTGCGTCGGGTCCGCGTTGGTCGTGCTCGGCTTCCTCGTGCGGCTCTCGCCGCTGCCGGAGATCGACACCGAGCATGAGACCGACGAAGTCGCCGAGGCGAACGCGGAGAAGACGAGCATCCTAGATTTCCCGCACCTCATCCTCGGCGCCGTCGGCATCTTCCTGCACGTCGGCGCGTCGGTGATCTCCGTCGACACCATCATCCCTTACGCGCAGTCGATGGGCCTGCCCTTGCTCGAGGCCAAGGTCTTCCCGTCCTACGTGCTGACGGCGATGATCTCAGGGTACGCCGCCGGCATCGTGCTGATCCCGCGCCTGGTCTCGCAGCTCGCGATGCTGCGCTTCTGCACCGTGCTCGGCATCGTACTTTCCGTGCTCATCGTGACGACGCACGGGACGGTGCGGCTCCTGGGACATGCGTCGGACATCTCGATCTGGTTCGTCGTGCTGCTCGGCTTCGCGAACTCGCTGACGTGGGCGGGCATCTGGCCGCTCGCGCTCGACGGACTCGGCCGCTTCACGAAAGTCGGCGCCTCGGTGATGATCATGGGCCTCTGCGGCAACGCCATCCTCCCGCTCGGGTACGGCTGGCTGGCCGATCATCACGGCGTCCGTTCGGCCTATTGGATCATCCTGCCCTGCTATCTCTATCTGACTTATTACGCGGCGATCGGGCATAAGAAGAGAGTCTGGTAGAGGCGGTTGGCGGATGCCCGTCACGTGGGGATATGCTGGCATGGGGACGGGGGGGCAAGGGAGACGGAGCAGAGGCGTAAGAGGCCCAGAGGCTCAGTTGACCAGAGGGAGGCGGCGCTCAAAGGGGGCAGCAGAGGGAGACCGGAGAGTGAGCCGGGGAGATGCACTTTCAGGTCTCGGGTCTCGGCAATCGGGAGCCAGGCACGGGTGTTCGGGTTCAGGTACGGGTGCGGGTTGCCCGAACCTGAACCTGGTCCTGAACCCCTGACCCAGAGGCCTGACGACCGAGGCCTGGACCTGAGAATGAAATGCAGGCTATGTCGTGACGCGGTCCCCACCTGCCTCCATTCAGCCGCTTACCAATTCCACGTCAGCGCGATCTCGACGTCGGGATGCAGCGACTGCTTCACCGGACAGGCGTTGGCGGCGCGGATGAGACGGTCGCGCAGGTCCTCGGCGATGCCGGCAGGCATGTGGATCGTGGCTTCGAGCTTCGCGATGCGGCGCGGCGGCTGAGCCGTCATGTGCTTCTCGATGTCGACGCGCAGGCCGCGGAAATCCAAACCCAGCCCCTTGGCCTGGATGCCGAGGATCGTCATGATGCAGGAAGCGAGCGACGTCGCCGTGAGGTCGGTCGGCGAGAACGACTCGCCCTTGCCATGGTTGTCGACCGGCGCGTCGGTGTGCAGCACCGTGCCTGACGGACCATGGGTGGCGCGCACGCGGAGGTCGCCGAGGTATTCGCATGAGATTTTTACGCCCATGCGCCGAGGCTAGGCCAAGCCGCCCGGACCTACCAAACAAAAAGCCCCGGCGGGCCGGGGCTTTTCGGAGGGATCGCCGGAGCGATTATTCGTCGCCGTCCTTGCCGCTGGCGTCGACCGGGCAGCCTGCGAGGGCTTCCATGCACTTGTCGATGCCTTCCTGGTCGGTCGGCTGAGCGAAGACGTAGGAGTAACCGCCGTCATCCTGGCGGGTGAAGGACTTCGGGGCGGTCTCGCGGCAGAGATCGCAGTCGATGCACTGCGAATCCACGTAGAATTTGCCCGGGACGCTTTCCGGACGCTTGTCGTTCTTGTCGGCCATAGGGTCTGATTAATTGGAAGGCAGCGGGCGGCTGTCAAGAATCCGCGTCAGTTCGCGGGCAGCATGACGACGAGCCGATGACGGAACCAACCGTCGCGCCCGGCCAAGAAGGCGGCGGAGAGGCGGTCGGTCGTGTCATAGGTGACTTCGATCTTGGCATCCGGCGTCAGGTTGGGGCGCAGGCCCGGCCCGGCCTGGCGGTCGAGCGTGGAAAGCGGGCGCACGACCACCGAGGCGATCGGCAGTTCGTATTCCTGCAGGATCACGAAGCGGATACGGCCGCGGGTCGCCGCGTCGACGCCGTCCCAGCAGAAGAGCGCCTCCATCGCCGTGGCGTCATGCGCCTCGTAGGCGCGGCGAAGATCGTCGGCCAGGGCGCGGAGTCCGCGCGCGTTCCACCAACCCCAGCCGGCGACCAGCGCGACGCCGAGCAGAAGGCCGACCAACGCCGCGGAGAGACGACGGAGCCAGGGATGCCGGAGGAAGAGTTGCAGCACGAGGGAGAAGGGCGTTGACCGAATAGCAGGGTCGGAGATAAGCACGCAAGAGCCATGGCGCACGAAAGCAAGCCCTCCTCTGATTCCGGCCGTTACGCGGCCCGGGGCGTCTCCGCCTCCAAGAGCGAAGTGCACGCCGCCGTCGACCGCCTCGACCCGGGCCTCTTCCCGCAGGCCTTCTGCAAGATCGTCGCGGACAACCTCACCGGCGACGCGTCGAAGTGCGTCGTCACGCATTCCGACGGCTCCGGCACGAAGGCCCTCCTCGCCTACCTCTGGTGGAAGGAGACCGGCGACGCGTCGGTCTTCCGCGGCATCGCGCAGGACAGCATCGTCATGAACATCGACGACCTCCTGTGCGTCGGCGTGACCAAGGGCGTCATCCTTTCCTCGACCATCAACCGCAACGCCAAGGCCATCCCCGGCGCGATCCTCGCGGAGCTGATCAACGGCACCGAGGACGTGCTCGCCATGCTGCGCGCGCAGGGCTTCGGCATCACTTCGGGCGGCGGCGAGACGGCCGACGTCGGCGACCTCACCCCCACCCTCACCGTCGACTCCACCGCGACCGCGATCCTCGCGCGCGACGAAGTCGTCGACGCCTCCCGCGTCGTCCCCGGCCTCGTCATCGTCGGCATAGCCTCGCACGGCAAGGCCACCTACGAGCAGGCCGAGAACAGCGGCATCGGCGCCAACGGCCTGCCCAGCGCCCGCCACGAGCTCCTCTCGAAGTACTACGCGGAGAAGTATCCCGAAACCTACGACAAGGCCACCCCGGCCGACCTGGCCTACTGCGGCCCCCATCGCCTGACGGACCCCCTCCCCGGCTCGACGCTGACCGTCGGCCAGGCCCTCCTCTCCCCCACCCGCACCTACGCCCCCTACGCCCTGCGCCTGCTCCAGGCCCTCGGTAACCAACGGGTCAAAGGCCTCGTCCACTGCTCCGGCGGGGGCCAGACCAAATGCCGCCGCTTCGGCACGAAGGTCCATTTCATCAAGGATAACCTCTTCCCGACGCCCCCCGTTTTCGCCGAAATCGCCCGGGTAAGCGGCACGGAACCCAAGGAAATGCACCAAGTTTACAACATGGGGCATCGTCTGGAAGTGTTCTTGGAACCCAAGGACGCCGAGGTCGCGCGCGGGATCGCCGCCGAGCTCGGACTGGGCGCCCAGGTGATCGGGCGGACCGAAGCCTCGACCCGCCCCGACGGAGCCAACCATGTGACCGTCATCAAGGACGGCCAGGTCTTGGCTTACGCCTGAGGGGTCTCCTGTCTTGCTTCTGGAGTGTCGGGTGGTCGGGCAGACAGGACTTGAACCTGCAACACCCTGCTCCCAAAGCAGGGACTCTACCAATTGAGATACTGCCCGGTACCCGAACAAACAGTCTGATTTTGTGTTGCCGTCCGTGTCAAACCGCTAATCTCCAACTGTTCCAACCCGCAAAACACCTCCATACATGGAAAACGACAACATCTCTCCCTCCTCTTCCGAATCCAAGCTCCCGCTCATCGTGGGCATCCTCGGTTTCGCTCTCGGCGCCGCCGGCCTCGTGCTCGGCATCAAGGCCAAGGGCGCTGCCCAGACCGCCGGTGAAGAAGCCGCCGCCGCCAAGGCCAGCGTCGCCGAACTCGGCGCCACCATCGCCTCCAAGGCCAACGCCGCCGACGTCCAGGCTGTCTCCGCCGACCTCGCCGCCACCAAGCAGGCCACCGAAGCCAACGAAAAGGCCCTCGCCGAACAGATCGCCGCTCTCCAGAAAGTCGCTTCCGCCCCGAAGGCCACCAAGTCCGCCGACGGCAAGTCCGGCGCCGCCGCTGGTCCTGGCGAACACGTCGTCGCCAAGGGCGAGACGCTCGGCTCCATCGCCAAGAAGGCCGGCATCTCGCTGAAGGCCATCCAGGACCTCAACCCTGGCGTGGACTCCAACAAGCTCAAGATCGGCCAGAAGCTGAAGACCAAGTAAGCTCACGCATGTCGGCGCCCTCCCGCTGGTCCGTCCAGCACGAAGAGCTCCACGCCGACTGCAGGGTTTTCCGGGTTTACAAGGAACACTGTGATCACCCTCTCGACAAACGAGAGGGTGATTTTTTTGTGCTCCGTTCCGGCGACTGGGTGCTCGCGCTCCCGATCACCGAGGACGGACGTCTCGTGATGGTGCGGCAATATCGCTTCGGCACGCGCGACCTCTCGACGGAGGCGCCAGGCGGCATCATCGAGCGCGGCGAAGACCCCGTGCTCGCCGCCGTGCGCGAGACGGAGGAAGAGACCGGCTTCGACGGCGGCCGGGCCAGCCTGCTCGGCACCTGCGCGCCGAACCCCGCCATCCAGGCCAATCGCTGCCATTTCGTGCTGCTGGAAGGCGTCCGCCCCACGGGCCGGCGCGCCCCGGACGAGCACGAGGAGATCCAGGTGCTGGCGGTACGCCCCAAGGCCGCGCTCGAGCAGGCGCTCGTCAACGCCGCGCAGCATTCGCTCGCCCTGCTCGCGCTCTACCGTCTACGTGACGTACGCCCCGACCTCTTCACATGACCACTCCCACCCGCATCAAGCACAAGGGCCGCGAGGCCGACCCCGTCCTCGTCGTCGGCTCCGTCGCGTACGACAGCATCGTCACCCCGCACGACAAGGGCGAACGCATCCTCGGCGGCAGCGCCTCCTATGCCTGCCTCGCCGCGAGCTACTTCGCGCCGCCGCGCATCGTGGGCGTCGTCGGCCACGACTTCCGCGACCGCGACCGCAACAAGCTCGCCAAGCGCGGCATCGACCTCGACGGACTGCTCACCGATTCCTCCGGACGCACGTTCTTCTGGCGAGGCCGTTACCACGAGAACTACAACCGCCGCGACACCGAAGACCTGCAGCTCAACGTCTTCGAGCACTTCAAGCCGAAGCTGCCCGAGGCGCACCGCGCGTCGCCGTTCGTGATGCTCGGCAACATCCGGCCCGACCTGCAGCTCGAGGTCCTCAACCAGCTCACTTCGCCGCGCTATGTGCTCGCCGACACCATCGACATCTGGATCGAGACGCAGCGCGAGAAGCTCGGCGAAGTCATGCGTCGCGCGGACCTGCTCGTCGTCAACGACACCGAATCCGCGAAGCTCACCGGCGAAGCGAACGCGATCGTCGCCGGCCACGCCCTGCGCAAGCACGGCTGCAAGACCGTCATCATCAAGAAGGGCGAACACGGCGCCGTGCTCTTCCATGAGGAAGGCCTGTTCATGCTGCCCGCCTACCCGGTCACCGAACTGCGCGACCCCACCGGCGCCGGAGACAGCTTCGCCGGAGCCCTGCTAGGCTACCTGGCCTCGGCCGGGGCGACGGACTTCGCGACCCTCAAGCAGGCCATGGTCTATGGCACCGCCGTCGCGAGCCTCACCGTCGAAGCCTTCTCGACCGACCGCCTGGCCAAGGCCGGCTGCCGCGAGATCCGTGCCCGCCGCAAGGAACTCCTGAAGCTGATCAAGGCCTAACCGCGCCTGCGGCCCAGCAGCCGCCAGAGCGCGAAGAGCAGGACGCCCGTGAAGACGAGGTCTCCGGCCACCAGCGGCCAGACCTTCGGGAGCCTGTCGGCGAAGAGCGCGTAGACGAGGAAGCCGGCCTGGAGCAGGATCACCAAGGCGAGGAGGGGCACGAAACGGCGAAGCTTCGCCAAAGGGTCGGATTCACTCATGCGAAATGGCGTCGATGGGCCTCGGCCAGGCCGAGCAAAGTCAGGTGCGGCTCGTGCGTCACGCGCGTCTGCCAGGATGCGGGCAGGTAGACGGCGGCGCCGCCGGTGACGATCACCTTGGGCATCGGCGAACCTTGGCGGACGAGCTCGGCGCAGACGCCGTCGAGCAGCGCGCCGATCATGCCCGCGAAACCAAGGGCGCAACCGGCGCGCATGGCGTCGACGGTCGACTTGCCGATGGCCGGGCCGCCGAGCAGCGCGGAGGGATCGAGCGCCGGCAGGAGCGCCGTGCGTTCATGAAGATATTGCGTCATCACGCCGAGTCCGGGGGCGATGATGCCGCCGGCGTAGCCGCGTTCGGTCAGGATGTCGACGGTGGTGGCCGTCCCCATGCCGACGATCACCGCGGGCGCGCCCGCGACGAGCTGGGCGCCGACGCAGTCCGCGAGACGATCCTGGCCCACCTCGGCCGGCTTCGGATAATCGAAGCCGAGTCCTTTCACGTTGTCGTGGCGCAGATGGTAGAAGGGCTGGCCGCCGCTGAGGAGAGCCGGCTGGATCGCGGCGGTCACCTTCGGGACGACGCTCGCGAGCGCGATGCCCTCCGTCGGATGCGCGGCGAACAAGGCCGTCAGCGAAGCGGTCTCAAGGGAGGCCGTCGGCAGCTCGCCATGGGCGATCACCTGGCGGCCGTCGACGACGCCCCAGTGCGCGTGCGTGTTGCCGACATCGAGACAGAAGAGGGACACGAGGAAGAAGTAAGGCGGAAGGAGCCGCGGGGCAAGCGCTCAGGGCTTGCGCAGCGTGACCTCGCCGGAAGAGACGATGGTCTTGCGACCGCCGCCCGTTCGGAGGATCAGCGATCCCTCGTCGTCGATGCCGTCGACGATGCCGGCGACGGGGTCTCCGCGCAGGCCGACGCGCACGGATTTGCCGGCGAGCACGTCATAGGACTGCCAGAGCTTGCGGAAGGATCGCGACCACGTGCCCTCCTCGAACTGCTCCCAGGCGCGAAAGAGCGCGGCGATGACAGCGGCCGCCTCGCGATTGACGTCGATCGGTTCGCCGAGGGCCGCTTCGAGCGAGCCGGCGGTCGCACGGATCTCGGCAGGAAAATCCTTGGGCTGGCCCGTGAGGTTGAGGCCGAGGCCGAAGACCAGCTCGCGGACCGAATCGGCGTCGAGGCGAGCCTCGGTCAGCATGCCGGCGACCTTGCGTCCGTCGGATGACTGGAGGTCGTTGGGCCATTTCAAGCCGAGCTTCAGGCCGAGGGATTTCTCGAGATGCGCGCAGAGCGCCAGTCCCATCCAAAGCGTGAACGGCTTGAGCCGGTCGGGCGAGATGAACGGGCGGAACGCCAGGGATAGGTAAAGGTTGCCGGACTGCGCGCTGTGCCACTTTCGACCGAGGCGGCCGCGGCCGGCGCGCTGCGAACGGGCGAGCACCGCGAAGGGCGCCTCCTGCCCCGCGGCGAGACGACGCTCGGCCTCCGAATTGGTGCTGTCGACCTCGGCGAGCAGCTCGACGGCCGCGGAGACCTTCAGAAGGCGGAGATGCGCGTCGAGCAACGCGGCGTTGATCTCGCGCGGCACCGACTTCAGCTCATAGCCCTTGCGGGTCGAAGCCTTGAAGGAAAACCCTGCGGCACGCAGCCGCTCCAGCCGGCTCCAGATCGCCACGCGAGAGACCCCGAGTTCCTTCGCGAGACGGTCGCCGCTGACCGGTTCGCCGGGGGCTTCGAGGAACGCGAGCAGGATGCTGCTGTCGAGGGCGGGCATGGCGTCAGAGCCAGTCGAGGCCGAGGTCGCACCACGGCGCGGCGTGGGTGAGCGCGCCGCTCGAGACGAAGTCGGGAGCGAGCGCGCCGATGAGCGGAAGGGATTCGAGGCTGACGCCGCCGCTGACCTCGGACCAGGCCTTGCCGCGGAGCAGCGGGATGGCTTCGCGGAGGTCGGCGACCGGGAAGTTGTCGAGCAGGACGATGTCCGCTCCGGCCTTGAGGACCGGGGCGATCTGGTCGAGCCGGTCTACCTCCACCTCGACGAGCAGGTCGGGACGGCTTTCCCGGGCGGCGCGGACCATCTTCGTGATGCGTTCGCCGGCCGTGGCTCCGCCCGCCGCGAGGTGATTGTCCTTCACCATGATGCGGTCGAAGAGCCCGAGCCGGTGGTTGTAGCCGCCGCCTTGGCCGACGGCATATTTCTCGAGCATACGGAAGCCCGGCGTCGTCTTGCGCGTGTCGAGCAGCTTCGTGGGCGAAGAGCCGAGCGCAAGGACGTGATCGCGGGTATGCGTGGCGACGCCGCAGAGACGCTGGAGGAAGTTCAGCAGGATGCGTTCGGCGGAAAGCAGTTCGGCCGCCGGGCCTTCGACTTCGGCGACCGCGGTGCCCGCCGGGACGAACTGGCCGTCGTAGGCGAGCGGCTTGGCCTGACAGCGGCCGCCGTAGGCCGCGAACACGACATCCAGGAGTCCGAGGCCCGCGAGGACGATCGGACGGCGAGCGACGATCCGGGCGCGGGCGCGTTCGGCGCAAGCGAGCAAGGCCGCCGACGGATCACCCGTGCGCAGCGGACGCTCGGCGAGGCCGAGGCCGGCGAGATCCTCCTCGCGCGCGAACTCCGCGAAGCGGAGCAACCACGGCCGGTCCAGCTCGTCCCAGCGGAGACGGCGGATGAGTCGTTCGGTCTGGCCCGGATCGCGCGGCATAGGTCCACCTTACGACCCGCCCCCCGTCGGGCAAGGGGGTTAAGGGAAGAACTTCTTGAACTTCGTGCGCCAGGATTCGGAGACCGGCGCGGCTTCGTCGCCGCAGGCTGCGGCATAGGCCTTGAGGGCTTCCTTTTCCTTGTCGGTCATCTTCTTCGGCACGTCGATGTCGACGCGCACGAGGAGGTCGCCCGGCGTCGAGCCGCGGAGCGGCGGCATGCCTTCGCCGCGGAGGCGGAAGGTCGTGCCGCCCTGGGTGCCGGCGGGGATGTTCAGGTTGGTCTTACCCTTGAGCTTCGGGACGACGATCTTGCCGCCGAGCGCGGCGACCGAGAACTTCACCGGCACGCTGCAGGCGAGGTCGTCGCCGTCGCGTTCGAAGAGTTCGTGTTCCGTCACCGTGATGTAGACGTAGAGATCGCCGGCAGGCGCGCCGCGGCGGCCGGCCGAACCGTTGCCGCTGGAGCGGAGCTTCGTGCCCGTGTCGACGCCGGGAGGGATGCGCAAGGTGACGGTGGATTCGGCCACCGTGCGGCCTTCGCCGGAACAGGGCTTGCAAGGCTTGTCGATGCGTTCGCCTTGGCCGCCGCAGGACGGGCAGACCTGGCGCATCTGGAAGAAACCGTTCGAACGGACGACCTGGCCCTGGCCGCCGCAGGTCGGACAGCGGGTCTTCTTCGAACCGGCTTCGGCGCCGGAGCCGGAACACTTCGCGCAGGCGACGTGCTTGCGATAGGGGATCTTGCGTTCGACGCCTTCGGCAGCCTCTTCGAGCGTGATCTTGAGGTCCACCCGCAGGTCCTCGCCGTCGTTCTCCTGCGTCTGGCCGCCGCCGCCGAACATGTCGCCGAAGCCGCCGCCACCGCCACCGCCGAACATCTGCTCGAAGATGTCGCGCGGATCGGCGCCGCGGAAACCGCCGCCCGCCTGGCCGCGGCCGGCGCCGCCGCCCATGTTGGGGTCGAAGGCGGCTTCGCCGTGCTGGTCGTAAAGCTTACGCTTGGATTCGTCGCCGAGGATCTCGTACGCGCGGGAGACCTTCTTGAATTTCTCCTCGGCTTCCTTGTTGCCCGGATTGCGGTCCGGGTGGAATTCCATGGCCTTCTTGCGATAGGCCTTCTTCAGCTCGTCGGCGGACGCGGACTTCGCGACGCCCAGCAGGGTATAATAATCGTCGGCCATCGGGATAGGTTACTTGGCGGCGCCGGAGGAGACGAAGACCGCGGCCGGACGGAGCACGCGGTCATGGAGCAGCCACCCCGAACGGGCGACGCGCAGCACCGTGCCTTCGGCGGCGTCGGCGCTGGCCTCGGAACCGACGGCCTCATGGCGCGAAGGATCGAAGGGCTGGCCGACCGGGCTGACCTCGACGAGCCCTTGGGACGAAAGGATCGAACGGAGCTGGCCGACCGCCATGCGGAAGCCTTCGGCGACGGCGCGGCCGTCGGTCTGCTTCGCGGCCGACTCGAGGCCGAGATTGAGCGAATCAAGCGCGGGGAGCAGGTCTTCGAGCAGGCCGGAGGTGGCATACTTGCGGAGCTCTTCGCGTTCGCGCTGATGGCGACGCTGCTGGTTCTGCTGGTCGGCGTTGCTGCGCAACACCGTGTCCTTGAGCATGGCGACCTGGCCTTCGAGCTCGGCGATGCGGGTCGCGGCGTCGGGCTGGGAAGATTCGGGAGAGGGGACGGGTTCGGTCATGAGATTATTTTTCGTTGAGCAGTTTTTCGGTGACGGACCTGCGGACGCGTTCGCGGGCGAGGTCGAGGAGCAATTCGGGCTGCTTCTGGGCGGCGGTCTGCACGGCCTGCGCGCCCATCGGGCGTGAGACCTTCTCGTCGAAGTTGCGCTCGGTGATGTCGCGGGCCTCGAAGACGTAGTTGAAAGCCTGGTCGACGACCACCTTGCGGTCCGCGGTGCCGTCGCCGGAGATGACCGTGATGCGATCGATGCGCACGCGCAGGTGCTTGATCAGGAAGGGCTGCTTGTGGTCGGACGGGGCGGAGGGCTTGGAGACGGGAGCAGACGCGCTGGTCTTCAGTCCGTTGAAGATGTCCTTCGCGTTGTTGTCCGCCAGGAAGTCGGCCTTGCCGACGATCGTCAGGTGCTCGATGTCGAGTTCGGCGTCGTTCACCGTCTGGCTGCCGCCTTCGAAGAACGTGAACGGGTCGAGGTCGATGGCGATCCGGCGCACCTTGAGGAACTCGCGCTCAGTCCAGCGGGTCGGGTTGGTGATCGTCAGCCCAGAATAGGAGAGCCGCCCGGCAAAGAGGTTCGTGTCGTTGGCTTCGACCGCCAGATGGGCCCCGGACTGCGTCGAGAGGGAGGAATCGAGCAGCTTGGGAGAGAACCGCCCCATGGCCCAGACCGCCAGCAAGCCAGCCACCACCAGGAACAGCGCCACGCCGCAAAGCATCGCGAGAAGCTTGCGCAGGGCGGACCCGAGACGGGTGCTTTGGGAGGGAACGGGCATCGACGGACGCTGAAATCGAGCAGTAGGCGTGCCACTGAGCAGGGTCAACGGCGGACGCGAAAGGCAAGGTTTATGGGCCTTTTTCTGGGCTCTCGCCCAAGAGAAAGACCCGCTACCGAGGGGCAGGCGGGTCCTTCTGTCTCGGGGGGTGTGACGCCCGAGGGTCCTTACTGGGCGAGGACGGCGACGGTGAGGGCGTCGCCGACGCGGACTTCCGGTACGGAGGCCTGGCCGGCCAGGATGGCGACCACGGCGGACTTGTCGTCGGACTTGATGATTTCGACGCCGAAACTCTTGCCGGCCTTGGTCAACTGGAGACGAGCGCCGGCATCACGCTTCTCGATCGGAGAAAGTTCGATCAGGGCGAACTCCGGGCGAACCGCGCGGACGGTGGCATGGGTATTGTCGACGGCGGCAGGGGCGTCCTTCTCCCAAGAGTAGCGAACGGAGCTGCCGGCGGAGGACGAGACGGTTTTGCAACCCACGAAGGAAGCGGCGAGGGCGAGGAAGAGCAGGGAGCGCGTCATGAGTTTTAGTTGAAATATGGTCTTTTGCTGAGGTTTATGAGTCAAACCCTTAATGCTTGCGGAGGGGCTTAGGGTGGGCTTCCTCCATGGTCCAATGAGTCAGGAAGCCGCCAAACTGATGCTCGGTCTGCCCAAGGGAAGCCTGGAAGAGGCCACTCTCCAGCTCTTCGCCCGGGCCGGGTTCCCCGTCGCCAAGAGCAGCCGCTCTTATCGCCCCTCGTTCGACGACCCCGCCCTCGACGGACGTTTCATCCGCGCGCAGGAAGTGGCCCGCTACGTCGAACATGGCTTCTTCGACTGCGGCCTCACCGGCCAGGACTGGGTCCAGGAAAACAACGCCGACGTCGTCCAGGTCTGCGAGCTGATCTACAGCCGCGCCTCCGCCCAGAAATCCCGCTGGGTCCTGTGCGTGCCCGAAGCCTCTCCGGTCAAGACCGCCAAGGACCTCGCCGGCAAGCGCGTCGCCACCGAACTCGTCGAGACCACCCGCCGCTGGTTCAAGGCGCAGGGCGTCGAATGCGAAGTCGAATTCTCCTGGGGCGCCACCGAAGTGAAGGTGCCTGAGCTCGCCGACGCCATCGTCGACATCACCGAGACCGGCTCCTCGATCAAGGCCAACAAGCTGCGCATCGTCGCCCAGCTGATGGAGACCACCACCGTCCTCGTCGCGAACAAGGCCGCCTGGGCCAATCCCGCCAAGCGCGCCAAGATCGAGCAGATCGTGCTCATGCTGCAGGGCGCCCTCGCCGCGCAGCACATGGTCGGCCTCAAGTTCAACCTCCCGAAGGCCAAGCTCGAGCAGGTCGCCGCCGCCCTCCCCGCCCTGCGCAACCCGACGGTCTCCCCGCTCAGCAACGCCGAGTGGATCGCCGTCGAGACCATCATCGACGCCCGCCAGGCGCGCGAGTTCATCCCGACCCTCAAGGCCGCCGGCGCCGAGGGTATCGTGGAATACCCGATCAACAAGCTCGTCTACTGACGACCCACGTCATGGCTGACTCCGTCCGCGTCGGTCTCATCCAGCTCACCGCCGAGGACACGCCGGCGGCGAACGTGCGCAAGACCCTGCCCCGCATCGAAGAAGCGGCGGCCAAGGGCGCCAAGATCATCGGCCTGCAGGAGATGTTCACGACGAAGTATTTCTGCATCACCCAGGACCCGAAGCACTTCGACCTCGCCGAGCCGATCGAGACCGGACCGTCCGTGACCGAGCTCGCCAAGGCAGCGAAGCGCCTCGGCGTCGTCATCGTCGCCCCGCTCTTCGAAGCGCGCGGCAGCGAAGTCTACCACAACACCGCGGCCGTCATCGACGCCGACGGCACCGTGCTCGGCAAGTACCGCAAGATGCACATCCCGCAGGATCCCGGCTTCGAGGAGAAGTTCTACTTCACCCCCGGCGACCTCGGCTTCCGCACCTGGAAGACCGCGCATGGCGACATCGGCGTGCTCATCTGCTGGGACCAGTGGTACCCGGAAGCCGCGCGCCTCACCGCGCTCGGCGGCGCGCAGATCCTCTTCTACCCGACCGCCATCGGCTGGCTGCCCGAAGAGAAGGCCTCCCTCGGCAAGGCCCAGCACAACGCCTGGGAGACCGTCCAGCGCGGCCACGGCGTCGCCAACGGCTGCTACGTCGCCGCGACCAACCGCGTCGGCACCGAAGGCCGCACCCAGTTCTGGGGCCAGAGCTTCGTCTCCGATCCGTACGGCGAGATCGTCGCCCGCGCTTCCGTCGAGAAGGAGGAAGTCCTGCTCGCCGACTGCGACCTCGTGAAGCAGCGCGAGTTCCGCCGCATCTGGCCGTTCTTCCGCGACCGCCGCATCGACGCCTATGGCGACCTGACGCGCCGTCTGCGCGACTGACCTTCCGCATGTCCACGCCTCGCTCCCTCGGATTCCGCATGCCCGCGGAATGGGAAAAACAGTCCGCCACCTGGCTCTCGTGGCCGTCGAACACCGCGCTGTGGCCCGGCCACTACGGGTTGATCCCGGCGAAGTTCGCCGAATTCGCCGCCGCGATCTCGAAGTTCCAACCGGTGAAGATCAACGCCGCCGGCAAGCTGCGCGCCGAAGCCGAGCGTGAGCTCAAGGCCGCCAAGGCCGACCTTTCCGTCATCGAGCTGACCGACATCGCCACGGACGACGTCTGGTGCCGCGACCACGGCCCGATCTTCGTCAAGAACGACCGAACCAAGGAGCTCGCGCTCACCGACTGGGAGTTCCATGGCTGGGGCGGCAAGTTCGAGGCCTCGCTCGACAACCAGGTGCCCGGCAAGGTCGCCTCGAAACTCGGCGTGAAGAAATTCAGCTACCCCTTCGAGCTCGAAGGCGGCGGCATCGAAGTCTCCGGCGACGGCCTGCTCCTCACCACCGAGGCCGTGCAGAACAACCCCAACCGCGCCGAAGGCCGCGACGACGCCGCGTTCCACGCCGCCATCCGCGACGGCCTCGCGATCGACGAGCTCCTGTGGATCGGCGAAGGCCTGGCCAACGACGACACCGACGGGCACATCGACAACCTCGCCCGCTTCATCGCGCCGCGGACGATCCTCGCCGTCAGCGAAGCCGACAAGGCTTCGCCGAACTACGCGCCGATGCAGGAGAACCTCCGGCGCCTGCGCGAGATGCGTCCGCGCGGCCAACGCCTCGACATCCTCGAACTCCCGCTGCCGAAGCCCATCCGCCTCGCCGGACGAGACCTGCCGCCGAGCCACGCCAACTTCCTCATCGTGAACGACGGCGTCCTCGTGCCGCTCTACGGCCAGGATTCCGACCAGGTCGCCATGGGCATCATCGGCGACTGCTTCCCGGGTCGAAAGGTCGTAGGCATCGACTGCCGCGTGCTCTTGATCGAAGGCGGCGCATTGCACTGCCTCAGCCAGCAGCAGCCTGCCTGAACGCGGCGGAGCCGCGAGCGGGCAAGCTGGCACGGTGACACGGGGGCCGGAGGATCAGAGTTAAGCAGGACTCGAAGGGGAACCGGAGGCCGGATGATTAGCTTCGGACATATGTCCGAAGCTGACCTCCCGGTTCCCGGTCTCCCTTTGAGTTCCGACATCTTCTCTGGCCAACTGGCCAACCGTTCAACGGGTCAGCTCCGTCTCGCTCACTTCTTCGGCTTCAACTTGGCCGAACAACCGCAGTCGCCGGCGCAACCACCTTCCTTGCGACGACGGGCGGCGGCCGCCCAACGGCGGATGAGCCAGCCGGCGGCGACTCCGACGATGGCACCGACGATGACGGCTTCGAGGTTCATAGGAGGCGGATGACGACCTGGTAGACGAGCGTCGCGACGATCCAGGCGAGGGCCGTCATGTAGACGAACGAACCCGCGGCCCACTTCCAGCCGCCGGTCTCCTGCGCCAGCGTGGCGATCGTCGGACCGCATTGCGAGCAGAGGGCGAAGAACACCATCAGCGCAAGCACCGCGGCGAGGGAGAAGATCGGACGGCCGGCCCGCGGGCCTTCGGACCACTTCGCGTCCTGCATCGCCTGACGAAGGTGCTGGCTGTCGGCCTTGGCGCCTTCGCCGACGGAATAGGTCACGCCGAGCGTCGAGACGATCACCTCGCGCGCCGGGAAGCTTGCGAGCACGCCGACCGTGATCTTCCAGTCGAAGCCCAGCGGATCGAAGACGGGCTGCACCGCCTTGCCGAAGCGTCCCATGTAGGACTGCTCGACGTAGGCCGCCTGGACCTTGGCCTTGACCACTTCCTCGGAGACGGCGGGGTTCGCGGCCTTGATGCGGTCGGCGACCGCCGCGTCGCGCGGGAAATAGGAAAGCGCCCAGACGATGATCGTGATGGCGAAGATGACCGTGCCGGCCTTGGAAACGAACTCGGCGGCGTTCTGCCACATGCGCCAGAGGACGTCGCGCGGCTTGGGCATCTGGTAGCGGGGCAGCTCGAGGACGAACGGCTGCGGCTTCACCTTGAGCACGAAGCGCGTGAGCACGAAGGCCGTCGGGACCGCGAACAAGAGCCCGACGCAATGCATGCCGACCATGACGACGGATTCCCATCCGGGTCCGTAGAGGGGACCGATGAAGGCGGCGCACATCAGGGCGTAGATCGGGAAGCGCGCCGAACAGCTCATGAACGGCACCACGAAGGCCGTCGCCAGGCGGGCCTTGGGGTCTTCGATCGTCCGCGTGGAAAGCAGGCCGGGGATGGCGCAGGCGAAGCCGGAGAGCATCGGCACGAAGCTCTTCCCGTTCAGGCCGCACCAGCTGAAGAGCCGATCCATGATGAACGCCGCGCGGGCCATGTAGCCGCTGTCCTCAAGGATGCCGACGAAGAGAAAAAGGATGAGGATCTGCGGCAGGAAGGCCAGGAACGCGCCGACGCCGCCGATGATGCCGTCCGTCAGCAGGCTCTGCAGCATCGGGTAGGCATCGAGCGGCGGAGCCACCACGCCCTTGAAGGCGTCGACGCCGGACTGGATCCACTCCATCGGGAACTTCGCCAACCAGAAGACCGAGGCGAAGAGTCCCAGCATGATGCCGGCGAAGAGGACCGGGCCGAGGATCCGATGGAGCAGCAGTCCGTCGACGGCGGCGGTGCGGCCGGCCTTGCCCCTGCCCTCGGTGACGACGCCTTCGAGGGCGGCGCGCAGATGCGCGTAATGCACGAGCGGTTCCGCCGCCATCGGGTTATAGCCGGAGTTGCGGACGCGATCGCGGGCGCTGCGCAGCGTCTTCTCTCGCTGGGCTACCGTCCAACCGATTCGGTCGGCGGTCGTCGCGTTGCCGTCGAAGAGCAGCCGCTGGGCGTCGGCGGCCGTGACTTCCTTGCCCGTGTCGGCGGATGCGGTCGCGGCGACGTCGGCGAGCGCGCCGGCGATGTTCGCCGGCCAGACGACGCGCTTCATCGGCGTCCGTTGATCGAGGGCGCGGGCGATCGCCCGACGGACGTCGGCGATGCCTTCGCCCTTCCAGGCGGAAGTGAGCACGACGGGGACGCCGCCGAGGCGGCGCGAAAGCAGCTCGGCGTCGATGCGCAGCCCTTGCTCCTTCGCGACGTCGGCCTGATTGAGAACGAGGACCACCGGCCGGCCGAGCTCGGCGACCTGGGAGGCGAGGAAGAGATTGCGGAGCAGGTTCGTCGCGTCCGCGACGAGCACCACCGCGTCGGGGCGGCGATCGCCGGCGATGTTCCCGGCCAAAGCGTCGATGACGACCTGTTCGTCCGGCGAGGCCGCCGCGAGCGAGTAGAGTCCGGGCAGGTCCACGAGTTCGACCTTCTGTCCGTCGCCAAGGTCGCAGGTGCCGGACTTACGGGCGACCGTGACGCCGGGGTAATTGCCGACGCGCTGGCGCAGCCCGGTCAGCGCATTGAAGAGGGTCGACTTGCCGGTGTTGGGATTACCGACGAGCGCGACCAAGAGGCCTGCATCAGGAGTGCTCACGGCTGGCGCGGTCGCTGGATGGGACAGTCGGCGGAGACGTCGACGATCAGGTTCTCGGCTTCGGCAAGGCGGAGGCTGACAACCTGGCCCCCGAACTCGATGGCGAGCGGATCGCCGAGCGGGGCCTTACGGATGAGCTTGAGGACCATTCCCGGCAACAGCCCGAGCGCCATCAGACGCTGATCCACCCCTCGCTCAGGGTTGAGCGAAGCCAGCTTGCCGAATTGGCCGGGCAGGAGTTGAGACAGCGGAGTCACTCTAATTGAGAATGAGTCTCAAAACTAGGCCTTAGACCCTCTTTGTCAACGCCGTCCCGCTGGTCGGAGGGGATTGCATTACCGGCTCCCCCTCCCCCCGCCACCCCCTTATAACCCCTCGGATGCACGAGCTGACCCCCGACGTCGAATCCACCGCCCGGCATACCGAGCGCGACCATGGGGGCATCGCCGGCCACCCCCGCGGGCTGAGCATGCTGTTCTATGCCGAGATGTGGGAGCGTTTCTCCTACTACGGCATGCGGGCGATCCTCCTGCTCTTCATGATTGCGCCCCTGACGATGGGCGGGATGGGGATGGACCAGAAATTCGCGGCGCAGATCTACGGCAACTACACCATGGCGAGCTACATGGTATGCATCCTCGGAGGCTACCTTGCCGATAACTTCATCGGCGCGCGACGCGCGGTGCTCGTCGGCGGACTCATCATCACCGCCGGACACTACTCCCTCGCGTTCAACACAGTGCCGACGTTCTACGCCGGCCTCATCCTGGTCGCGCTCGGCACCGGCCTCCTCAAGCCGAGCATCAGCACGCTCGTCGGCGGTCTTTACTCGCACGGCGACGCGCGGCGCGACGCCGGCTTCTCGCTCTTCTACATGGGCATCAACCTCGGCGCTTTCGCCGCCCCGTTGATCGTCGGCTGGCTCGCGCAAGGCGAAGCGTTCAAGGCGCTGCTGACCGGCTGGGGGCTGGACCCGACGCATAGCTGGCATTGGGGCTTCGGCGCCGCCGGGGTCGGCATGACGTTCGGCATGATCGTCTACCTGCGTCACTGGCACTGGCTGTCGCACGTCGGACATCCGCCGGAAGCCGATGCTCCGCGCCCTTGGGGCAGGCTCGCGCTCGTCGCGGCAGGGACCGTCGCCTTGCTGGGCGTGATGATCGCCTCGGACTACGTCGAGTGGATCAACCCGATCGTCTACGCGCTGCCGGTCGTCGGGGTGATCTGGTTCGGCGTCGTCCGGAAGGACGAGGACAGCCATCGCATCGCCGCGATCCTGGTCTTCTTCATCTGCGCGATCCTGTTCTGGGCGGTCTTCGAACAGGCCGGCTCATCCCTCACCTTGTTCGCAGACGACCTCACGCGGAACGAACTGCTGGGGTTCGCCTTCCCTTCGTCCTGGTTCCAGTCGGTGAACTCGCTGTTCATCCTGGCGCTTGCGCCGCTGTTCGCATGGCTCTGGGTCCGTCTGCGTGAGCAGCAGCCGTCGATCCCGATGAAGTTTGTCTGGGGCTTGGTGTTCCTCGGGCTGTCCTTCGCGTTGCTCGTGCCGGCCGCGCAGCTCACCGCCGCCGGCAAGGTGAGCCCGTGGTGGCTGATCGCCGTGTACTTCCTCCAGACCATCGGCGAACTGTGCCTCAGCCCGGTCGGCCTGAGCGCGATGACCAAGCTCGCGCCCGCGAAGCTCACCGGCCTTGTGATGGGCATCTGGTTCCTCGGCACCGCCCTCGGCAACAAGCTGGCCGGCGTCGTCGCCGGCGAATTCAACGGCAAGGATCCGCAGGCGCTCGCGCACTTTTTCTGGCAGCAGGCGTTGCTCGTCGGCGGCATGACGGCACTCCTCCTGGTGCTCACGCCCTGGGTGCGCCGGCTGACCGGCGAGGCGACGCGCTGAGATGAAGGTCGACATCGCCAAGGTCGACGCACGCTGGAAGAAGGGCATGGTGATCGCCGTCGCCGGGGCGCTCTGGCTATTCCACATCACGACGGCCGTATGGTTCGCCACGCACTGCGAGACGACCGAAGGCTTGGTGCTTAAGCGGGAAGAGCGCTCTTTCTTCCGCAAACGAGGATGGGCCAAGCTGGAGGTCTCTTATCCCGACGCCACGGGCAAAGTCGTGGCCGAGACGATACGTTGGCATGTCACGCCGCCGCCCCCGGGGCAGAAGATACCGCTGTGGCGGGCTGACACCGGCCTGACCAAGGTCGGCCCCGCGAGCCTGGCCGAGACTTTTTTCTTCGAGACGCTGATGGGGTACGTCGCCCTTTTCGTCGGCATCATCTTCGGCGTCATGTGGCTGACGGACCGACAGCAGCCCGGAGCGAGGCGGAAGCGCTGACTCAGAGTTCGGCCTGCACGCGCACCGACACCGGACAATGGTCGGAGCCGGTGACCTTGTCGTGGATGTCGGGCTGCGAATACTTCAATCCGTCGGAGGTCAGGCAGTAGTCGAGACGCCAGCCGATGTTCCGGGCGCGGATACCGGGGCGATAGGACCACCAGCTGTAGCGCTTGGCTAATTCCGGATGCTGCGCGCGGAACGTGTCGGTGAAGCCATGCTGCGAGAGGAGCTGGCCGAACGACTCGCGTTCTTCGTCGGTGAAGCCGGCGTTGCGACGGTTCGTGGACGGATTGGCGAGGTCGATCTCGGCATGCGCGACGTTGAGGTCGCCGCAGACGACGACCGGCTTCTTCTTCGCCAGCCGGGCCAGATATTTGCGGAAATCAGCGTCCCACTGCAGGCGATAGTCGAGCCGTTCGAGTTCGCGCTGAGAATTCGGGGCGTAGGCGCTGACGACGAAGATTCCCTTGAACTCAGCGGTCACCACACGGCCTTCGGGCGGATGGTCGCCGGGGAAATCGGTAGCGACGGAAAGCGGCGCCGTCTTCGAGAGCACGGCGGTGCCGGAATAGCCCTTCTTCTCGGCCTCGTGCCAGAACTGGTGCGGGAAGGCCAAACCTAGTCCCGACGCGACGGCGGTCTCGCACTTCGTCTCCTGGAGGCAGAGCACGTCGGGGTCGGCGGCGGCGATGAAATCGGCGAGCCCCTTGCCGAGGGCCGAGCGGACGCCGTTGACGTTCCAGGAATAGATCTTCGCGTGACTCACGGACGAATCACTTGAAGAGCTGGTTCATCTTGCGGTCCAGATCCTTGCCCTTTTCCGCGGCCTTCGGCTCGGCGCTCGCCGCGGGGGTGGCTTCAGCGGCGGGCGCGGCGGCAGTGGCCATAGGCACGGCGACGGTGGCGGGAGCTGCGGAGGGGGCGACAGCCGGAGCGGCCGGAGCGGCTGGAGCCGCAGGAGCTTCCGGCTTGTTGCCGAACAGGATATCGACGCGCTGCGCGAGGGTGAGCTTTCCGTACGGAATCGCCACGGCCGCGACCGGAGCGACGGCGGCCGGAGCGGTGGCTGGGGCCGGGGCGGAGGCTCGTACGTCCAAGGTGGCGGCGGGGGCCGGAGCCGCCGCGGCCGGAGCCGATCCAACCATCGAGGTGTCGACCTTGGTGCCCTTGGCGACGAGATCGGAGACGCGCTTGCCGAGTTCGACGCTGAAGTCGGTCAAGGTGCTCTTGATCTCGAATTTCGCTCCCTTGGCGCGCACTTCGAGCGTGCCATCAGCCAGGACTTTCGAGACCTGGAGGACGGTGCCCGCGTCAAGGGCGAGATCCTGGGCCTTCTTGCCGTCGACGATTACCTGCACCGTGGTGGCGGATTTCACCGTCACCGTGTTCGGCCACAAGATCAGATGCTCGGCGACAGCCTTGAAGTCGATGGCCGGCTCGACCGCGGCCTCGGCCGCAGGCGCGGGAACCGCGGCGACAGCCGAAGACTTCGTGGCAGGAACAGGCGCGACCGGCTCGGCAGGCTTGGCAGCGACAGGCGAGGCGACGGGGGCGGCAGCCGCGACGAGTTCGGTCGGCTTGGCGCCGCCGGTACTGCGGCTCACGACGACGTTGAAGCTCGGCGTGAAGAAAAGGATGCCGGCGGCTCCGACGAGCGCGCCGAACAGGAAGAGGATGAGTCCTCGGAAGAACGCTGCCATGGATGGGTTCAGGAGCCGGCCTTGATTTCGATGACGTCGTGCGGGGCGGCTTCGCGCTGGCCGGCGGGCGTGACGCGGATGTAGCGGGCGCGCTTGCGGTGTTCGGCGAGATTGGCCGCGCCAAGGTAGCCGAGGCCGCTCTGGACGCCGCCGGCGAGGGTGCCGAGCACCTGGTCGACCGTGCCGGAAACTTCCTTGAGGGCTTCGATGCCTTCGGCGGCGACCTTGCTGAACTTGCCGCTGGCGGAGTGGCCGTAACGGGCGGCCGAACCCTTGCGCATGGCTTCGTGCGAACCCATGCCTCGGTATTCCTTATAAGTCGTGCCGTTGATCTCCATCAGTTTGCCGGGGGCTTCGCGGCTGCCCGCGAGCAGGCCGCCGAGGATGACCGCGTCGGCGAGCGTGAGCGCCTTGACGATATCGCCGCTCTTCGTGATGCCGCCGTCGGCGAGGATGCGCACGCCCTTCTTGGCGGCGGCGCGCGAAGCGACGTAAAGCGCGGTGAGCTGCGGGATGCCGACGCCGGCGACGATGCGCGTCGTGCAGATCGAGCCTGGGCCCTGGCCGATCTTGACCGTATCGGCGCCGGCCGCGGCGAGGAATTCGACGCCTTCGCCGCTGGTGACGTTGCCGGCGATGAGGGTGATGTCCTTATGGGCCTTGCGGAGAATGCGGAGCGCGTCGCCGACGCCCTTGGTGTGGCCGTGGGCGGTCGAGATCGCGAGGGCGTCCGCGCCTTCGTCGACGAGCGCGCCGACGTGGGCGAGCAGACGGGCGCGGTCGATCTCGCCGTCGGCGGTGCGCGGCACGGAGATGGCGACGCCGACGCGGAGACGGAAATCGGCGTCACGGGTCGGACGCACGTGGGCGCGGGACTCCTCGGAGATGCGCTCGATGTCGCTGAGGGTGAAGAGGCCGCGGAGCTTGTTCTTCGCGTCGACGACGAGGAGCTTGTTCTGGCCCACGTGGTCGGAGAACTTGCGGTCGGCGGTGGCGATAGGGTCCTTGCCGAGATCCTTCTCCGCGACGGTGAAGACCTTGTCGCGAGGCGTCATGACCGCGGCGACCTTGCGTTGGCCGTGGCGCTCCTTGACCGTGCTGCCGGGGAGGAGGCCGAGCAGCGTGCCGTCGGAGGAGGTGACCGGGAAGGTGCTGAAGGCGAGGCCGTCGTGCTCGATGCGCGCGAGGACCTGGGCGATGGTGTCGTCGGCCGACACGACGGCAGGGTCGCCGATCATGCCGTGGATATGGTTCTTCACGCGGCGGACTTCGGCGACCTGGTCCGCTTCGGGCATGTTGTAGTGTAGGAGGCCCAGTCCGCCGTTGAGCGCCATCGCGATGGCCATGCGGTGCTCGGTGACCGTGTCCATGTCGGACGAGACGATCGGAAGGGACAGGGACAGCGCGTCGGACAAGGAGGAGTCGAGGCGGGTCATCCGGGGGAGGACCTCGGAGTAGCGGGTGGCCAGGGAGACGTCGTCATACGTCAGGCCGAGCCCGGCGTTGGCGGGGAAGAAGTCGTCCGCGGACAGGTAGAAGCGTTCGTCGAGGGAAACGCGGCCCTTGGATTTCGAGGAGGCCATGAGTGGTCGGTTTCCCCAAAGGGTGTTAGGCACCCCCCGTAGGGGTGGCAAATTGATTTTGCGACTTTGGGTTAATTGCCGACCATCGGCAGGATGAACGGCGGAAAATTCGACTTTCTTCGGGTACGCCGACGCTTCCGGATGCCGATCACCACGGGCCATGGCACCGTGGAAGCGGTCGACCGCATCCTGCTCCGCACCGAAGACGAAGGCGGCCTCGGTTTCGGCGAAGCTGCGCCATGGCCGGGCTTCCCGACCGAGGACTGCGACACCATCGCCGAGGTCCTACGTTCAGCGCGCGGCAGCCTCTCCCGCCTTCGCGGCAGCGTCGAAGCCTCGGGCGGAGCCCTGCCATGCCTGGGGGCCGCCCTTTCCTCGTGCGCCCATTGGGGCGAAATCGAAGCCTTCGCCGGCGCCCTCCCCTGCGCCGGGTTGCTGACCAACCCCTCCGCGGAAGGCATCGCCGAGAAACTCCGCTCGGGCTACCGGACGCTGAAGCTCAAGATCGCCGGAAGCAGCGATCTCCCGGCGACCCGCGCCCTCATCGAAGCCGCACCCGTCGGCACTTCCTTCCGGCTCGATGCCAACGGCGGCCTCTCGCTCGAGCAGGCGCGCGCCTGGACGGAACTCGCCCGCGCCCTGCCGGCCGTCGAATTCCTGGAGCAGCCGTTGCCCGTCGGCCATCCCGGCTACGCTTCGCTCGGCCATGAGAAGGTCGCGCTCGACGAATCGTTCCTCGCGCCGGGCAGCCTCGAGTGGGCCGGACCCGTCGTCGTGAAACCCGCGCTCGCCGGCGACTGGGAGGCGCTCCAGCGCTGGCGGCGCGAACGGAATGGCCCGGTCGTGTATTCTTCGTGCTTCGAGACGGCGTTCGGCCGACAGGCCGTGCTATGGCTCGCGGCGCAAGATCCCGACGCCGGCACGGTGGGCTTCGACACCTTAGGCCGCTTCGAGATGGACGGACGCGACCGGCACGAGGCCGGACCGCTGGCCCGCGGCCGCCTCGACATCGTCTGGGATGAGCTCTGGAAGGAAATGACATGAGCGCCATCGCGGTCTTCCACGCGGATCACGCCGAGCACCTGCGCGAAGCGCTGCAGGCCCATGACGCGGGGCTGCCGGTCTTCCTCGGTAATCCGAAATGGGCCGAAGCGGAGATGGCCGAAGCCGCCCGCCAGATCCCGCGCGGCACGATCGTCAAAGGCGTCGCTCCCGAACCCCGCGGTCTCGGCACGTGCGATTGGCCGGAGAACTGGCGAGGCCGCGTGATGATCCCGACCGGCGGCACGGGCGGAAAGGTGAAGTTCGTCATCCATTCCGCCGACACCCTGAAGGCGGCCGCGCTGGGGCTGCGTGACGCGCTCGTCGCCCGAGGCCTCTCGCCGATCCTGCACGGCGTGACCTGCACGCCGCCTTGGCATGTCAGCGGACTCATGCCGGCCATCCGCGCGCGCGCCACCGGCGGACAGCACGTCGTGACCGACGGACGCTTCGTCGAAGGAACCGCCCTGCCCTCCGTCGCGCTGCCAGCCGACGGCACCAAGGTGATCTCGCTCGTGCCGGCGCAGCTGGCGCGGCTTCTCGCGCTTGCCGACGGAGAAAGCTGGCTGCGCGCGTTCGACGTCATCCTCCTCGGCGGCTCGTCCGTTCCGGCGGCGATCGTGACCGAGATCAGCACCCGCCTCCTGCCTGTCTTCCTGACCTACGGCTCCACCGAGACCGCCGCCGCGTGCGCGCTCTGTCCTCCGGAGAAAATCTGGGCGGGCGAAGCGACCCGCGGGGCGCCGCTGCCAGGCGTAAGCTTCCGGACGAATCACGAAGGCGTCATCCGCATCGCGTCGCCTTCTCTTGGCATCGGCGTCTGGCCCGACACGCCGATCGTCAGCCCTTGGGCGAGCGGCGATCGCGGCGACGTGGCCGGAGACGGTACCGTGAAAATCGCCGGTCGGGCCGACCGCGTCATCGTCACCGGCGGCGAGAAAGTCGATCCGGCTCGCGTCGAACGGACGCTGCTGGCGACCGGCCTGATCGAAGACGTCGCCGTGCTGGGCATGGTCGACGCCACCTGGGGGGAGGTCGTGACGGCCTGCGTGGTCGGACGCCAGACGACGGAGCCTGCGCTGCGTCAGGCCTGCGAGGCGCTTGAACCTGCCGCGCGTCCTCGTCGCTATGTGTTCGTCGACCGAATGCCGACGAACGCCAGCGGCAAGACCGACCGCGAGGCGATTTCGAGGATGACCGCTTAGGCGCGGACGGCTTTCCAGACGCGCAGGCAGGATTCGACGAGCGCCGGGAACTCCGCGAGGGGCACCTGGGAAGGACCGTCCGAGATGGCCTTCTTCGGATCGGGATGCGTCTCCATGAACAGGCCGTCGGCGCCGGCGGCGAGGGCCGCCTTGGCGAGGACCGGGACGTATTCGCGCTGACCGCCGGAGGAACCGCCGGCCGCGCCGGGGAGCTGCACCGCGTGCGTCGCGTCCATGATCGTCGGATGGCCGAAGCCGGCCATGATCGGGAACGAACGCATGTCGACGACGAGGTTCTGGTAGCCGAAGGTCGTACCGCGGTCCGTCTGCCAGATCTCGGCGGCCTTGGCGCCTTCGAGCTTATCGACCACGAAGCGCATCTCGAACGGAGAGAGGAACTGGCCCTTCTTCACGTTGACGACCTTGCCGGTCTTGGCGGCCGCGACGAGCAGGTCCGTCTGGCGGCACATGAAGGCGGGAATCTGGAGGACATCGACGACCTTGCCGACGGCTTCGCACTGCTCCGGGCCGTGGATGTCCGTGAGCACGTTGAAGCCGAAGTCCTTCTTCACCATCGCGAGCAGGTCGAGGCCGGCCTTCATGCCGGGGCCGCGGTCGCCGCCGAGCGAGGTTCGGTTGGCCTTATCGTAGGAACCCTTGAAGATGATGTTCAGCTCCGGATGGCGGGCGGCCAGGGCCTTGAGCTCCGTGGCGACGGTCCGGCAATTGGACTCCGATTCGAGGGAGCAAGGTCCGGCGATGAGGAGCAGACGGCGCTTATCGTGCAGCATGCCGCAGGATAGGACGGGCCGACGGCGCAGGGCGAGCCGTAAGGAGCGCTCAGCGGCCCAGCCAGCGCAGGACCTCGGGCAGCGGACGCGTGTTGAGCACCTGCTCCGGCGTCAGCCAGCCCTTGCGGGCGATGCGCACGCCGTGGGCGGCGAAGGCCAGCTGGTCGACGTCATGGGCGTCGGGATTGATCGAGCAGAGCACGCCCTTCTCGGCGGCCCGGCGCCACCAGCGCCAGTCGAGGTCGAGCCGCCACGGATTGGCGTTGAGCTCGATGATCGTGTCGTTGGCCGCGGCGGCGTCGATGACCTTGGCGATGTCGACGTCGTAAGGTTCGCGCTTGTTGAGAAGGCGGCCGGTCAGATGGCCGACCATGTCGACGTGCTCGTTCTCGATCGCCTTGATGATGCGCGCCGTCTGAGCCTCGCGATCCAAGGTGAAGAGGTTGTGCACCGACGCCACGACGAAGTCCAGGCGGGCAAGGACGTCGTCCGCGAAGTCGAGCGTGCCGTCCTTGAGGATGTCGACCTCGCTGCCGGAGAGCACGCGCACGCGATACTTCTTCGAGGCGTTGAGCTTCGCGATGTCCTCGAGCTGCTTCGCGAGGCGGGCCTCGTCGAGGCCGCCGGCCTGGAAGCTCGACTTCGAATGGTCGGAGATGCCGAGGTATTCCCAGCCGTGGGCTTCGGCGGCGGCCGCCATCTGGTCGAGCGTGTGGTCGCCGTCGGATTCCGTGGTGTGGTTATGGAAGACGCCGCGCAGGTCGGAGAACTGCACGAGCTTCGGCAGCTTGCCGGCTTCGGCGGCGTCGATCTCGCCGTTGCCTTCGCGGAGTTCGGGAGGGATCCACGGCAGGCCGAGCGCGCGGAAGACCTCTTCCTCGCTCGTCGCGCCTGGCGCGACGGTCTTCTCGTCGACCGACTTGAACCCCCACTCGCTCATGCTGAGCCCGCGGCCGAGCGCGCGGTGGCGCATGGCGACGTTATGCTCCTTCGAGCCGGTGAAGTGATGCAGCGCGAAATAGAACTGCTCGGCAGGCACGACGCGAAGGTCGGCCTGCAGGCCGTTCTCGAAGCGCACGCTGGACTTCGTCTCGCCGTGGGCGGTGACCTCCTTCACGCCCGGATAGGCGACGAACCAATCCATGATCGGCTTCGGTTCGGATGAAGCCACGAGGAAGTCGAGGTCGCCGACCGTCTCGCGGGAACGGCGGAGCGAACCGGCGGATTCGGCGAGCGAGACCTGGGGCAACGCGCGCAGGCCGGCGAGGATCGGCTCGGCGATCGCCGCGGCCTCGTACCAACGGTGACGCTTGCCGTAGGCGATGCGGTTCTTGATGCCTTCGAGGATCTTCTCCTGCGTCTTCTCGCCGAAGCCCTTTAGTTCGGCAACCGCGCCGGATTCGCAGACTTCTTTCAGCTTCGCGAGGTCCTCTACGGCGAGCTGCGTCCAGAGGGCGCGGACCTTCTTGGGGCCCAGGCCGGGGATCTGCATGACCTCCAGGAGGCCGGCGGGGATCGAGGCCTTGAGCTTCTGGTGGAAAGGCAGGACGCCGTCACGGCGCAGCGTCGTGATCTTGTCGACGAGCGCCTCGCCGAGGCCCGGGATGTCGGCGAGCTTGCCGCCGTCGATGAGCGCGCCGAGGTCCTCGGTCATGTTCTCGAGGATGCGGGCGCCGGCCGAGTAGGCGCGGATCTTGAACGGATTCTCCCCGGTCAGCTCCATGAACGTGGCGATCTCGTCGAGGACGGCCGCGATGTCGTTCTTCTCCATCATGGACGGCGGGCCTTCTCGGAAAGATAGATGGATCGGAGCGCGGCGAAGTCGGCCTCGCGGCTGCCGCTTTCGATCACGTGCTGGTAGGAACCCGCGTGGCGGATCTCCTCTTCGGCGGCCGCGACGCGGCGGTCGATCTCGTCGGCCGGATCGGTACCGCGACCGGTGAGCCGGCGACGGAGCTCGACGTGGTCGCTCACGCGGATGAAGACCGTCACCAGCGCGGCGGCGAGGCGAGGGTCGGCGGCGCCCTTGGCGCGGATCGTGGCGGCGCCCTGGACGTCGACGTTCAGGAGCGCGTCGAAACCGGCGCCGAGGTGCGCGGCGACGTCGGCCGCGCGAGGGCCGTAAAGATTGCCGTGCACGGTGGCGTGCTCGAGGAAGACGCCTTGCGCGACCTGCTGCTCGAAGCTGACGCGGGAAAGGAAATGGTAGTCGACGCCGTCGGCCTCGCCGCCGCGCGGAGCGCGGGTCGTGCAGGTGATCACGCGGCGGATCGCCTGCGGATAGGCTTCGGTCAGGCGCGAACAGAGCGTGGTCTTGCCGCTGCCCGCCGGGCCCGAGACGACGATGAGGAGCGCGCGGCTCACGGCAGGCGGAAGGACTGGGCGACGCAGGCGGCGGCGAACAGGAAGCAGAGGCCGGCGACGAGCTTGCGGCGCGTGTCCGTGGCGAGCACCCAGTCGCACTGGCGGCAGAAGACCGGCGGCGAACAGGCCCACCAGAAGCCGAAGAGGATCAGGAAGCCGTAGCTGACGGAAGCGGCGAGCAGGCTGTGCGGCAGCTGGCGATATCCGGCATCGAGCGCATGACGGGCCAGGAAAAGCATGATCACCGCGAGGGCGCGGACCGACAGGAAGTCGGGCATGTACACGAAGGCCGCGAGGCTGGCGGCGATGAAACCGACGACGACGGGAATGCGCGGCAGGCCGGCCAGGTCGGCTTCGGGGATGTTCAGCAGCCACCAGGCGAACCAGGCGATGGCGACGAGGCCGAGCACGGCGGTCGCGGTCTTCGATCGGCGGAAGGAACGCAGCACCGGTGCGTCGGTGACGACCAGCCAGCCGGCGAGGAGCAGGAAGGCGGCGAGCGCGTAGTAGGCTTGGGCGAGGGTCACGGCCTTCATTAGGACGAGCCCGAGGCCCGAGGCAACCCGTAGGTTCACCGGGCGCGCAGGCGGGCGACCGACCAGGCGGCGTGTTCGGCGACCATCGGATCTTCCGACCCGAGGAGCGCCTCGGCGGCGGGGAGATCGGCTCGCTCACCGACGTTGCCCAACACCGTGAGCGCGTTGCGGCGCCAGCGGGCGAGACCGAGGCGTTCGACCGGCGTGCCCTTGAAGTGGGCGAGGAACTGCTCGTCGGTCCAGGCCAGCGTCTCGCGCAAAGGCGGGTGCGGCCGCGGGGCGAAATGGGCCTCGCGCGTCACGACCGCCCACTTGTTCCAAGGACAGACGTCGAGGCAGTCGTCGCAGCCGAAGACGCGATCGCCGAGGGCTTCGCGGTATTCGACCGGGATGGCGCCCTTGTGCTCGATCGTCAGGTAAGCGAGGCACTTGCGCGCATCCATCTTATAGGGGGCGACGATCGCGGCGGTCGGACACGCGTCGATGCAACGCGTGCAGGATCCGCAGCGGTCCGGTTCTTTCGTCGTCGCGGCCTCGAGCTCGAGGGTCGTCAGGATGACGCCGAGGAACAGCCACGTCCCGGCGCCGCGATGGATGAGGATCGTGCTCTTGCCCTGCCAACCGAGGCCGGCCGCCGCGGCGACGGGCTTCTCGAGCACCGGACCGGTGTCGACGTACGGCTTCTGTTCTCCGCCGACCGTCCGCATCGCTTCGCAAAGCTGGTTCAGGCGGGCGAGGATCACGTCGTGGTAGTCCGCGCCGAGGGCATATTTAGCGATACGGTAGCCCGCGGGCGGATGAGGCTGGTAATAGTTGAGCCCCACCACGACCAGGCTACGGGCTTCTGGCAGGACCTTGCGGGCGTCGGTCCGGCGGTCGGGATTGCGGGCGAGCCAGGCCATGTCGCCGTGCATCCCATCGGCGATCCACTTCTTAAAATAGTCGGCGCGGACGTCGACCTCGACCGGCGCGACCCCGAAAGCGTCGAAGCCCAGCGCCTTCGCCGAAGCCTCGATCCGCTGGCGGAGGGCGCGGGGGTCCATCGGGCTCAGCCCAGGATCGAAAGCACGCGGCTCACGATCTCGTCGACCGGCGCCAGCTTGCCGATGCCTTCATAGCCGCAGGCCAACATGCCTTCGGCCGGCTCGACGATCGCATGGCCGCGGGAACGGAGGGTCTTCAGGTTGGCCTGGGTGGCGACGTGTTCGTACATCTTGCCGTTCATCGCCGGGCAAAGCAGGACCGGGCCGCGGGTGGCAAGATAGACGCAGGTCAGGAGGTCAGGCGCCAGGCCGTGGGCGAACTCAGCCATCACGTGAGCCGTGATTGGGGCGACCAGGAGGAGGTCCGAAGAATCGGCGATCTCGATGTGGCTGGGTTGGGAATTCTTGCCCTCTTCCCACATGTCGATGGCGACGGGGCGGCGGGAAAGCACCTGGAGGGTGGTCGGGGTGATGAACTGGGTGGCCCCCTTGGTCATGACCACCTGGACCTCGGCGCCGTATTTGACCAGCTGGGAGATCAGGTCCGCGGCCTTATAGGCGGCGATGGAGCCGGTGATACCGAGGGTGATACGCTTGCCGACGAGCTGGGACATGACAGCGCCCCACGATGCCAACCCGAACTGATGAGGCGAGGGGAAAGGCGGCCGGCCGTGCCGAAAACAGGAGCTTTCGGCCGAAACCCGCCCCTTTTCTTGTTTGCCATGCCAGCCCCCGGGGGTTCGCATTGGCTCCTCTTATGCAATCCGACATTGGTCTCATCGGTCTGGCCGTCATGGGTCAGAACCTCGCCCTCAACATCGCCGACCACGGCTTCGCGATCTCGGTGTACAACCGCACGACCGCCAAGACCGACGAGTTCGTGAAGGAAAACCCGAACACCCCGGGCAAGCTCATCGGCTGCCCGACCATGAAGGACTTCGCGGCCTCCCTCAAGAAGCCCCGCAAGGCCATCATCCTGGTCAAGGCCGGCGCCCCCACCGACGCCGTGATCAACGAGCTCGCCGCGGTCTTCGAGCCCGGCGACATCATCATCGACGGCGGCAACGCCCTCTGGACGGACACCATCCGTCGCGAACGCGACCTCAAGGCCAAGGGCCTCCGCTTCATCGGCTCCGGCGTCTCCGGCGGCGAAGAAGGCGCCCGTTTCGGGCCGTCCCTCATGCCGGGCGGCGATGCCGCCGCCTGGGCCGAACTGAAGCCCATCTGGGAAGCCGTCGCCTCGAAGGTCGACGCCGAGACCGGCGTGGAGCTCACCGGCGCCAAGCCCGGCAAGCCCATCAAGGGCGGCGTCCCCTGCGTGGCCCACATCGGCCCCGACGGCGCCGGCCACTACGTCAAGATGGTCCACAACGGCATCGAGTACGGCGACATGCAGATGATCTGCGAAGCCTACGACCTCATGCGCGGCCTCCT